>JBBSOT010000219.1:0-8443 GCA_038259455.1 Hyphomicrobiales bacterium
CGATGACGAACAGCTCGGCAAGTTGATGACAAACCTTGGCGGTCACTGCACCGAAACTCTAGTCGAGGCGTTCGATGCGGCAAACGACGAAAAGCCGACATTATTCATCGCCTATACCGTCAAGGGGCACAGCCTTCCGCTGGCAGGCCACAAGGACAACCATTCGGGCATGATGAATCCGCCCCAGATTGCGCAATTGCGCGCCAGTCTGGGAATTGCCGAAGGCGAAGAGTGGGAACCGTGGGCGGGACTAGGCAACAATGTTGCCGCCCGTCTCAAGGCATTCGTCAATACCAGCGCACTGGGACGCAAAAAAGCTGAGCCGGTTGCCGATCATGTTCCGGTTCCCGCAAAGCTGCCAGTGCCCTCAGGAGGCGAACAGTCTACCCAAGCCGCATTCGGTCGCATCCTGCTCGATCTGGCAAAATCAGGAGAAAAGCTGGCCGATCGGATCGTCACCACCGCGCCGGACGTGACCCAGACCACTAATCTCGGCGCGTTCGTCAATCAGCGTGGACTGTTTCGGCGTCAGGAACTGGCCGATGTGTTTCAGAAGGCAAACATTCCTTCGGTACAGAAGTGGGCGCAACATGCTGCTGGCCAGCACATCGAATTGGGCATCGCCGAAAATAACTTCTTCCTCTTGCTTGCCTCGCTGGGCTTGGCTGCGCCGCATTTCGGCACTCGCTTGCTGCCGGTCGGGACAGTTTACGATCCGTTTATCGCGCGCGGACTCGATGCATTGAACTATGGCTGTTATCAGGACGCGCGGTTCATGCTGGTGGGAACACCATCGGGCATCACACTGGCGGGCGAAGGCGGGGCGCACCAATCGATCAACACCCCGCTGATCGGGATGGGCCAGCCCAACCTCACCTGTTTCGAGCCGGCCTTTGCCGATGAATTGGCGTTGATGATGCGCTGGGCCTTTGAAGACATGCAGAGGCCTGAAGGAAGCTCATCCTACCTGCGTCTTTCGACCCGCGCGATACAGCAGGTGACACGCGAGGATGACGCATGGGAAACCGATGCCCTCAAGGGAGGCTACTGGCTTCGCGCGCCGGGTGAGGGAGCCCAGGCGGCGATCGTGTTTACCGGTGTGGTCGCACCGGAAGCCTTGCGGGCGTGGGAACAGCTGGGCGACGACATCCCAGGTCTCGGCCTGCTCAACGTCACCTCCCCTGATCTACTGCATCGCGGCTGGACGGCAAGGCGAGCTGCACGCTGGACCGATGGTGCGCGCCAGCCCTCCCATGTAGAGGACCTGTTAGATGCCTTGCACGCTGGTGCCGGGCTCGTGACCATTATCGATGGTGCACCCGGCGCTCTTTCATGGCTGGGCGGGGTCAGAGGCATGAGGGTCAGTCCGCTTGGTATCGACGAGTTCGGTCAAACCGGTGACGTGTTAGATCTTTATCGCACATACCGTCTCGACAGCGAGGCGATCATTGATGCCGCGGCGGAACTGTTCCTAGAAAACTGACTCGCGCTCCGGCACCGTAAGTGGACAGGATGACGTGCCGGTCGACGCTACTGGCTATTCGGCTCCCAAATTTCTTACGGCAATCTCGACGCCGCCGGATGTAGTATTCGGCGTACATTCCGGAACGCTGGCAAGGTGTTGCCCCATAAATCCGAGACTGTGGGAAAGTGCCGCTTCAAACAGCCGGCGATCTTCCGGTTCTGCAGTTTTTACGCGCCCAAATATGCCACCGAAATAATGGTCAATATTCTTCCCGACCCACAATTCGTGTTGTCCGGCTTGCACGCTGCGATAAGCAAATCCGTGGGTCTGCCAATCATCAATGAAGCCTGGCAGGATGTCCTTCGTGCCGGTGATGGTTAGCGAAGGCGCGGTCATGGATGCGAAGCTTTCGCGCGCGCTTTGCCCAGGCAATTCTCCGGGCGGAGACCATGCAATTATTGCGTCGATTGCACTACGCGGCTGAGGGCCGATAACGCCATCGGGCCCGAGAACCTTTGCGCCGCCGGCCATCTGAGCGATCAGCGCGCCATAGCTATGGCCTGCCGCCACGCGCTCCTTGCCAATTGCTATCCCATTCGCGGACAACGCTGTCATGATGATTAATGGCGGGTCCAGCGCTGCATTCAGGTCAGCAATTCTGGTTGCAAAAACTTCGCCGGCGGCAAAGGATTTTTCAGACCGCAAAACTTCGGCATCTATCGGTATTGGAGCGATGACCACAGCCCCGTATGCCGCGAACGGTCGCAATATCGCTGAATATCGATCGGGATCGGAAAATGCGCCCGATGAAAATGCGATCAAAGGATATTTGCCCGGCTTTTCAGGGTAGAAAACAACCCAGCGAACTTCGCGATCATCTTCACTTTGTGTGGCAATTTCCATTCGTGCACTGCCATCGGCGGTGATGCTGCAAGCAGGATACTCTGTAGACCTTATCGAAACTCCAGTTGTGGAGCATCCAAGCAAGAAGTGGGCTGCCGCACATAGCGATGCTCGCACCCAAACCTTCATCCTTGTCCGTCTGCAAAATCGGTCATCACCGCATTGATTATCCGGGAGGTTGCTGCGTCAATGCGACGTCGCAAGGCTTCGTCAGGCTGACAGGTGTCCACCCCTTCGTGAAACGGCGTCTCGCCTGGCTTGGAAAGCTGCGCCTCGATTACGATTAGCCGGTCAGTCAAAATACAAAGCTCTTTGGTAAGCGTGATCACAGCACGCGCAAGACGGTCTGTTGTGCCGGATCCCAAATGCACTGCATCCGGGAAGTTAAAGCTGTCTGGGCGCACGGTCATACCGGTTTCTTCCCGAATAGAATGTGGGGATAGATTCTCTCGGCACGGACATCCTCGAACCCAGCATTTTTCGCGAGCTGCGCAAGATCGAGATTTGCGGACTCGCGCCAATACGGCTCTCCGCCCAGCCTTGCGGCGCTGTCTGCCCGCCATTTTTCGAGAGGGCCAAGGTCGGCGTAACGCGTAACGTCCGACATCAGGAGGTCTCCCCCGGGCGCCAACACCCGATAGGCTTCCTCCAGAACCGCCGAGATGGCCGCAGCAGGAAGCTCGTGAAACAGGATATATGATGCGACCAGATCGAATGTGTCATTCGGCAGCCCGGTGCTTTCAGCGGGCACCTGATGCAGGTCCCAGTCCCAGCCGCTATCGTTAGCAGTGCGATATGCATGCTCCAGCATCCGCGCCGAAAGATCGACCCCAGTGATTTTCGCGTCTGGGTACGATTCTGTAAGCGCCTGCGTAAAATGTCCGCTGGAACAGCCCTTATCCAGAATTTTGCCATAGGCTTCGTGCGGGGCGGATTCTGCAACAAATCGGCGCTGCTTAAAAATGCCGCCTGGAAAAATTCGGTCGACCATTTGCTTGTGAACGATTTCGCCATGCACATAGCCCATGTAGGGATGGCCATCCCATCCCCCTTCGGTGCGGTGAAACCAGACATTCTGCCAATAATCCGGCTCTGCCATGTCTGGGTTCAAAGTCAGGGACGCTGGCCCTTCGAGCGTTCTTGCAAGAACAGGCTCCAGCTCTGCCCTGATTTCGTCAATCGCGGCGACCGCTAACGGACCGTGATTGCGTGCATGCCACTCCCGCACGATACGCTGCGTGCCATGTGCTGCCGAGCCGCTGAGAGCCGATTCGATTTCCTCTGTTAGCGTATCGATATCTGCTGACGGATCGAGCGACAGGTTCGCCGTATCGATGTCGCGATCGATCTGCTTGCTTATTCCGGCCAGCGCGCGGTTGATGTTTGCCAGCGCATCGACCGATGCCCTGCCGCGTTGGCGAAGTTGGGGTTTGCCAAGTTCCATCTCAATCTTTCTTCACTTCATCGTTGTCGACCAGATACTGTTTCTGCACCGGTGGCTGCTGCCATTGCAATGACTGAGCGCCCCTGATCAGCGAATTGGGAGGCACTGAGCTATCCCTTGTCCGGGTCGGATCCAGATAGGCGCCGATCTGGAAGATCACCATATTGGACCAAAGGACCATGCCGATCACCCGGCTGCTTTTTTCCGTAAGGGCAGATGATGCGCGATGTGGCAGGACCATCTCGGTAGGATAACAAAGGTTCGAACGCCGCAGCATGACCATTGCGCCCTATCCGCCTGATGAATTCGGCCTGTTCTCTTTTTCGCATGATCCGCTCGGCCTCTCTCAACCTTCCTCCATGCGACCATTATCCCACCGATTGAACTCTGGCAAAAGCATCGTGTCACCCTGCGTGCACGATCATGTCACCCTTGCTCTGGCCGCCTGATGGAATTTCGGTGCCGTGTTCACTTCGGGGTATCGGGCGGCAGGCAGCCGTTATGGCGTACCCGATACAGGCATTGCCGGAATGGCAGAGCTTGTCGACACGTTCAGCCGCCCTGCCGCGTGGCGATAACGCAGTGATCACCGATGCGGACACGAGATTTGGTGATCTGGACAGCCGTTACATGGCGGCAGCAGTTTATAAGGACGCCGGCATCGCAGCCTGCCAGATCGAAGATCGGGCCTTTCCAAGAACGAGCGGCCACACTGGTGTCCCAGATGTTTCGATACCGCTGAAATGGAAGCCGGGTTCGCTGCTGCAAGCTGCATGACGGGTGGCGGTCAATTGATTGTCGGGGCTCGCACCGATACGAAAGCGAGCGAGGATTGGACGTGGCCTTGGCCTGTCTTGCGTGCAATCACGCGGCTTGAGCCGATATCCTGCCTTGCGAAGGCGCGAGGACCGAGGACACGATACCGCAGGCTGCAGCCGTTCTGGGATGCCCCTAAACGGTGACTGCCGCGCATGGCGGACGAACGAGCGTGCTGGTGCCCGGAGAATATGAAAAGCTCGGGGTCAGGATAGTATTTTTATTTGTCAAAGGCCGGATTGGCCGCTGCCGGTGCTGCGGACCGTTACTACGCTGCCCTGTCGTTCGGCCTGTCGGCTCACGAGGGAGACTGGAAGCCTTTCGGGACCATGGGGCCATTGTTTTTCGAGCGAAGTTAGGCTGCAGTTCCGGTCAAGGGGCCAGGCACATTCACCAAATCGGCTTCCGTCAAACGATAGCCTCGCAGTATCAAGAAGGCGATCACGGCCATCACTGCCGGCAACCAGGATACGGCGAACAGGAGCGCGTAAGGAACGTTGCCGCCCTGAACCTGGCTTGGCGGTAGGGTTGAATCAAAGCTCGCGAATGACAAGGCCAGTCCGATGATCAGCGGTGCCAGCGCGGCAGTGAACTTTTCGACGAAGCTGTAAACAGAGGTGAATGCGCCCTCGCGGCGTACTCCGGTCTTTCGAGCATCGTAGTTGATCACGTCTGTCAGCATGGACATGGCCAGAACGACATTTCCCGATGCGGCAACACCTGTCAGTGCTGCACGCACGCATATTGCCCAAATCGGCTCGCCAGGTCCGGCAAGAGACCAGCTCAGGGCGACCGCCGCGTAGCACCCGGCCGCGATCAGGTAAGCGTTGCGCTTGCCAAATCGGCGCGAGAATTTGACCAGCACCGGTGCTGCAACCACCATCATCACGGTAAGCGTGGCGCCGTAATACAAAAGGATACCAAACCCGAGCTCGAGCTGCTGGACGATAAAGAACAGGAACGCCGCCTGCATCGACTGGAACGCGGTTAACTGCGCAAATTTCACCGCGATCAGTCGCACGAAATGTTTGTTGCCCGAAATCGCTGAAAGCTCGTCCCGCCAACTGAACCTGTCAACGCTGCGCGTTGTAAACTTGGCTTTTGCGGTCGTGAAATACGCTGTCAGCATGGTTGCGAGCATAATGGCCCCAATGCCCAGAGCGACCACTCGGTATGTCGCCGGATCGCTCTTGCCCAGACGTTCGATGATGGCCGGCGCGATGGATGCCGCCGTAAAGCTGCCCAAGGCCACGAACATGATTCGATAGGCATGGATCGAGGAGCGCTCGTGATAATCGTCCGTCATTTCGGCCGGCATCGAGAGGTAGGGGATATTGTAAAGCGTATAGGCAAAAGCGTAGAGACAAAGAGTGGCGAGAGCATAAACTGCCGTGAGAGTAGCCGATCCGAACTGCGGTCCGGCAAATACGAGCACAAAACTAAATGAGCAGAGGACGGCGCCCCAGAGCAGAAACGGACGGCGGCGGCCGCGCGGCGAATTCAGTCTGTCACTCCAGATACCAACAACCGGATCGGTCGCTACATCGAACAGTTTGGATATGAAGATAATGCCGCCCGCCAGAGCAGGCTCGATCTGCATCACGCCCACCAGGTAGAACAGGATCAGAATGGAGACGCCGTTGAGAAGCATAGAAACGCCCATGCTTCCCGCGCTCCAGCCCAGTTTCAGTCCGGCCGGGAGGACCCCGACAGTGCTGTCAACGCCAGCCTTTTCCGCCAAAACGCCGGCCATAAGTCGCTACCTTTTAGAATTCGTAACCGAGCGTCACGCCAGCGGTACGCATGCTACCGGCAAACGCCGTAGAAAAAGTCGACTGCGCGACCACCGGGAAAAAGGTGAATTCCGGCTCGTTGATCGTCGAGTTCACCGTAGCTACGTCAAAAAGGTTCCTTGCCCAGATCGTCAATGACATTCCGCGAAGCTTGCCTCCCAGCGACGCATTGACCAGGGTTCGGCTTCCATCGTCCTGCAGGTTGATGTTCCGGCTGTAGCGTTCCGACTGATACGAAACGTCTCCACGCGCGAACAGTTCGACATCGCCCAACGACCAGCTGCCCCGGGCCCCGGCGTTAAACTGATGCTGTACCGACCGTGGCAATTGCAATCCGGAAATGTCCACTCCGGTCCCGTTCGGTCCCGGCTGCAGTCCACATGCCGCTGCTGTCGGACACTGGCGAGCAACCGAGAAGTCGATTGTTCCATCATCCCACGTCGGATCCGCGTAGGCATAGCCAAAATCAAACGACAACTCACGGCTCGGCCGCAAGCTCATCGCCAGCTCAAAGCCCTTTGACGTCGCCGAACCAATATTCGCGGTCACATTGGCGCGGTCAAAGGCTGACGGGACGGGCAACTGAACATTGCTCCAATCGACGTAGTAAATGGCAGCAGACGCGTCGATCAGCCCACTGAACAAGGTCGCTTTTGCACCGATTTCATAGGTGATATTGCTTTCCGGATCATAAGCCTGCTCGGACACAAGAGTTGCCGCGTTGAACCCACCCGACTTAACGCCGCGGGCAGCGCTTACATACACCAGAGCATCGCGATCGAATTTGTAATCGGCAGACGCACGCCAAGTCCAGAAATCAAATGTTTTCAACAGTCTCTGGTTGGTGACGACGCCGAACGACACGTTGTTGAAATTAAAGTCTCGCTTCTCGCTGGTATATCGTGCCTCGCCATGGAGGGTTAATTCGGGGACAGGCATGAATTCAAGCAGGCCGAACCCAGCAACATTTTCTGTTTCCTGATCGATTGTCCGGTTGAGGACCTGCGGCGTCAAGGTTGGGCCAGTGCCGGTAACAAAATTTTGCCGCTGATTTACCCGGTAATAGTAAGCGCCGAGCGAGTAATTGAAATTTTCGATGATGTCATACCCATCCAGCCTGAGCTGTTGGGAGAATTCAGAGCTATCACCCACGAAGGGTACCAAAAATGCCCGTGAGGCGGTTGGCGTTGCGGCGTTAAGCGTTTGATCGGAAAGAGCATCGACCGAGAAGGTTGAGGTCGAAGTCAGACTTCGCACGGTGCCGATACCAATCGGCATGCCGACGGCCAGGTAGCCCAACTCCGTTTTGGACTTAACGCCAAATGCGGCAGGATCCACCGAAACGGCTTCACGTGCCGGCACTTCGCCGCAGAAGTAGGTGCGCTGGTTGCCGCCTCGTATCTGCGCCACCCCAGCCGGCAACGTGCCGCCGCAATTGTTCTGCAGAATGTATCCAGCAGACGCGTCGAGATTATCCTCGCCGTAATATCCGAATAGATCAATCTCCAGGCCCGAATCGCCTTCATGCCGGACCTGCCCATAAAGTGTGATTCGGTCGTCCCAGCCGCCTAGGTTGTTATCTGGATCAAGAGTATTTTTGATCGTCCCGTCGAACTTGCTGTAAGCAGCACCAAAACCAATAGCGAGATTGTCCGTGACAGGACCGGACAAGCGCACCGATGCGTCGAGCCGTTCGTCAGTACCAACCGTCACCAGTGCGCGCCCATCCGGCTCGGATTCCGGCTTGGTCGTGACATAGTTGATGGCCCCGGAAAACGTATTGGAGCCGTAAAGCGCACTTTGCGGACCCTTGACAACCTCGACCCGCTCCAGTCCGAACAAGGCGAGATTAAGATTGGCCTTGGCGTTCACGAATACGCCGTCGAGAAAGATCCCGACGTTGTTGTCGAAGCTGGCGATGTCTGTCTGCGCCAGTCCGCGGATTACCGGGGACCCCAGTCCGCCACCGTTGAAGGTCTGGAAGGTAAGGCCCGGCGTGAGCTCCGCTATGTCATTAAGTCC
>JBBSOT010000220.1:0-8432 GCA_038259455.1 Hyphomicrobiales bacterium
ACAGGTAGCTACCTGGCAGCTTGTTCATCCATCCTTGGATTTTGGTCCGGCATCATGAAGAAGATCGGTTTCCTGTCATTCGGCCATTGGTCGCCCTCACAACAGTCGCAGACACGCACCGCCTCGGATGCTCTGTTGCAATCGATCGATCTTGCTGTCGCCGCCGAGGAATTGGGTGCAGACGGCGCATATTTCCGCGTGCATCATTTTGCGCGCCAACTCGCATCGCCGTTTCCTCTGTTGGCGGCGATCGGCGCCAAAACCAGCCGGATCGAGATCGGAACCGCCGTGATCGACATGCGCTACGAAAATCCGCTCTACATGGCTGAGGACGCGGGCGCGGCTGATCTTATCGGAGGCGGCCGGCTGCAACTCGGGCTAAGCCGCGGCTCGCCGGAGCAAGTAATCGATGGTTTTCGCCATTTTGGTTATGCCCCGCCGGAAGGCGAGACAGATGCCGACATGGCCCGGCGACACGCCGAAGTTTTCCTCGATGTTCTGCGCGGCGAGGGTTTCGCGAAACCGAACCCGAGACCGATGTTTCCCAATCCGCCCGGCATGTTGCGGGTGGAGCCACATTCGGCAGGCCTGCGTGATCGCATCTGGTGGGGCGCAGCGACCGATTCGACTGCGCAATGGGCAGCAAGGCTTGGGATGAACCTGCAGAGTTCAACGCTCAAATTCGACGAAAGCGGCGCACCCTTCCACGTCCAGCAGGCCTCCCAGATCCGGGCCTACCGTGATGCGTGGAAATCGGCCGGTCATGCACGTGAGCCGCGCGTATCGGTCAGTCGCAGCATATTTGCATTGATGGATGACCGGGACAGGGCCTATTTCGGCGGCGGCGAAAGCCAGGATCACTTCGGTTACATCGAACCGGAGAAGCGCGCTGTATTTGGGCGGACCTATGCCGCCGAGCCGGACGTTCTGGTTGATCAACTGAAGGGTGACGAAGCGCTCGCCGAAGCCGACACAGTGCTGCTCACCGTGCCAAACCAGCTCGGCGTCGACTACAACGCCCATATCATTGAGGCGATCCTCACCCACGTCGCACCTGGTCTAGGTTGGCGATGATGTTGCATTTGCAACCTACTTGGAAATCCAAGGTTTAGTCTGGCCTGACAAACGGGTCATAATTCGAACCAGCGATGTCTGCAGTAGAAGCGCGCACGCATCAGCGTTGCTGCGAAGTCTCTACCTTTTGCGAACCCGGCAAATCACATAGCTTGCCGATATGCACATTGATTCGGTTCAGGACTTTTCAATGGGCCGGCTTTGTTCATCGTTCCGATCCCAGTTTCAAAACTCTGGACATGTGCCCGGATGGCAACTGCTATTGCTTGCCAGCATGGCGCTCGCCGGTTGCTCCAGAGGGATGGATATCCGCACCGACGACCAGACGCGCATCATTCCAACCGAGCAGGCATTTGCCCTGCCAGAAGTCGGTGGCCCCCCGGTCACTGCGGTTCTGGAAAAGCGGTACGCAAACGCCACCGAACACGACGTGCTGCTCGCCACCTCGGCAGCAACGCCTGGCCAGAACATGCTGCGCATTCAGGTCTTTGGTCCTGTCGACACTGGCTTGGCCGGCCAGCAGAAGCTGCGGGCCGGTTTTCTGCCTGCCAAGAACGTCAATGCTGAAATGCGCGCGCTCATCCCGGGCGTTCGCATGAAAACCTCCGCATTGTATGTGCAGAATAAATACGGCCCGTTCGGCTACGCCAGCGCGCGCACCGCATCGGGGGATACGTGCTTTTACGGCTGGCAGCGCATCGCCTCTACAGGTTTCACGCAGACATGGATCGGCAACAAGGGCTCGATTCAGGTGCGGCTCCGGCTTTGTGATCAAAATGCGTCGGAGGGCAGACTGCTGGAAGCAATGTACGGATATACGATCAACGCTTCCTTCAAGGACAAGAACTGGAATCCCTATGGCGAGCCGCTGCCACCGGACGTAGCGCTCGGTCGACCGGGGGCACCGATGTATCCCACCAGCGGTGCCTATGCGGAAACCACCGGTGCTATAGCCGAACCTGCGCCCAAGCGCGTTTCCACGACGAAAAGCCCGAGGGCATCTACAGTGACCCAGGCGCCTGCCCGGCAGCCGGCGCCTACCGGACCAATGGTCCCTGCCCCACCGGGAGACGAAATCGTATCGTCACCCGGCACAAGAACGCCGGTGGCAGACGCTGCACCATTGGTGCCGCCCCCGCCGTGTCTGCCTGGCGACGCGAAAACGCCCTGCAACTAGGCAATATTAGCAGTTTGTTAACCCTGTTCCTATTCGGTGGGAATTAGGCGATCCAATCTGCCGTTTCCATGTTCGAGTACGCTCTCAGCGAGTATCCAATGGTAGCGGCCAGAAGGGCGGCTCACTGAGAGATTCCAGTGCGCCCCATGCCGTAGTAAGTGCGTTCGCTACCAAGGGCAGGCCGATGCAGAAATTCACGATGATCTTGCTGTGGGCGCTCGCTTCGGTGGCGGTTATCGTATTGATCACACTGCCAATCAATCTCGAGACACAGCTGATTGCCGGCATGTCGGTGCTCGCCGCAATGGCGATCCTCAAGCTTCTGCGTCCCGATGGCATCTGGCGCCTGGTCGCACTCGCGTTTGGCACCGCAATCGTGCTGCGATACGTCTACTGGCGAACAACGTCGACGCTTCCCCCGATAAATCAGCTCGAAAATTTTATCCCGGGTTTCCTGCTATACTTGGCAGAAATCTACAGCGTTCTGATGCTAGCCTTGAGCCTGTTCGTTGTCGCACAGCCTCTGGCACCCCGTCCATCACGGTCGAGATCAGGCGACAAACTGCCCTCCGTCGACGTCTTTATCCCGACATACAATGAGGACCCGGAACTGCTCGCCAACACGATGGCTGCGGCAAAAGCCATGGACTATCCTGCCGACAAGCTGACCGTCTGGTTGCTCGATGATGGCGGCACCGCCCAGAAACGCAACTCCGACAAGATCGGCGACGCCAACAATGCAGAGAAAAGACGTGCAGTATTGCAGACACTGGCCGCCGACCTCGGCGTCCATTACCTGACACGCGACCGCAATGAGCATGCCAAGGCCGGCAATCTCAACAATGGGCTTCAGCATTCGAAAGGCGATTTGATCGCGGTCTTCGACGCGGACCATGCGCCGGCGCAGGATTTCCTCCAGGAGACGGTCGGTTATTTCGCAGAGGACGCACGCCTCTTTCTGGTCCAGACGCCGCACTTCTTTCTCAATCCCGATCCGGTCGAGCGCAACCTTCGAACGTTCGAGACCATGCCCTCAGAGAACGAGATGTTCTACGGCGTCATCCAGCGAGGCCTGGACAAATGGAACGCATCGTTCTTCTGCGGCTCGGCAGCGGTGCTGCGCCGCGCCGCGCTGCTCGAGACGGACGGTTTCAGCGGCATCTCGATCACTGAGGATTGCGAGACTGCCCTCGAGCTGCATTCGCGCGGCTGGAACAGCGTCTATCTCGACAAGCCGCTCATCGCCGGACTGCAGCCAGCTACATTTGCAAGCTTCATTGGACAACGCAGCCGCTGGGCGCAGGGCATGATGCAAATCCTGCGCTTCCGCTTTCCGCCCCTCAAGCGCGGCCTGACGATGGCTCAACGCCTTTGCTACGCCTCCTCTACCCTGTTCTGGCTGTTCCCGTTTCCGCGCGCCATCTTCCTGATATCGCCGCTCTTCTACCTGTTTTTCGATCTGCAGATTTTCACCGCTTCAGGCGGCGAGTTCATGGCCTACACACTCGCCTACATGATCGTGAACCTGATGATGCAGAATTACCTGTACGGTGCCTTTCGCTGGCCGTGGATCTCGGAACTGTACGAATATGTCCAGACGGTTCATCTGCTGCCTGCCGTAGTCTCCGTCATCCTCAACCCGCGAAAGCCGACCTTCAAGGTGACGGCAAAAGACGAGTCCGTTTCGACAAGCCGCATTTCCGAGATTGGCATGCCGTTCTTTGTCATCTTCGGCATCCTGCTACTCGGCGTCGCCATGACCATCTACAAGGTCTATGCCGAGCCCTTCAAAGCAGACGTAACGCTTGTCGTCGGCGGCTGGAATCTGATCAATCTCATCATGGCCGGCGCCGCCCTGGGCGTCGTGTCGGAGCGGGGCGAGCGCGCTTCTTCACGGCGCGTCAAGGTAAGCCGGCGCTGCGACTTCCAGATCGGCGACCAGTGGCTTAAGGCCACCATCGAGGACGTCTCGGTCAACGGTGCGCGTGTCCTCGTCTTCGGCGCCGGTCTCGACGAATTCGGCCAGGGCAACCAGGCGTCGATCCGCTTCAAGATGTTTGCCGATGGTACGGAAGGCGTTCTTCCGGTCACCGTTCGCAACTTCGAGCGGACCACGGACTCGATCGCGGTGGGCTGCCACTATTACCCGAGCGAAGCCAACCACCACCGCCTGATCGCCGATCTCCTGTTCGCTAGTTCCAAACAATGGGAGCAATTCCAGTTATCGCGCCGCGGCAATCCGGGTCTTATTCGTGGCACGGTGCGCTTTCTCCGGCTTGCGTTCTTCCAGACCTACCGTGGCCTTGTGTATCTGGGTCGCGACATCAAGAGCCGCCGCCAGGTGTCCAGCCTGCGACCTGTGGATGACAGCGCGTGAACAGGCCCCTCGTTACCTTCTGCCTGCTTCTGGCAGCCTGCCTGCCCGCGTCAGCGCAGGTAAAGCCGTTCGACATGTCGCCTGAGCGAGCAACGCAGGGTGACCCCGTTGCGCCTTCGGACCCGATCTTGCCATCCGCCCCAGCGCCCCGCCAACAACCGGCTGCCGCGCAGCCGCCTGCATCTCCGCAACTCGCCAGGCCTGACGCAACGGTGGCACCCGAGCAATCCTTCCGTCGCTACCTCATCCAGTCGTCCAAATTCGTGCTGTCCGGCGAACACGCGCAGCGGGTCTGGTCGATCTATCTGACACCCGAGCAGGCGCTGGGAACGGCAACGCTCAACCTCGGCTATCAGAACGCCATCGTGGTCGCTCCGGAAATTTCACGACTGCGACTGACCATTAACGGCACACAGCTGCTCGATGCCCCGATAGCGTCGCCTGCAAATCCGTCTGGCTTGTCGGCGCAAGTCCCGGCGGGCCTGCTGCATGCTGGCATGAACGACATAAGAGTCGAAGCCGTGCAGCGCCACCGGACCGATTGCACGATCGAGTCTACATACGAGCTGTGGACCGAAGTTGTTCCCGAAAAAACCTATCTCGAGTTTGACGACGTCTTGGCCTCGCACTGGAAGCGCGTCGATGATGTCCGCGCAATCGGCGTCAATGCGATGGGCGCCACCAACTTCAACTTCGTTGTGCCGGCCGCAGATCAGCCCGCGGTCACGCCCGTCTTCATTCGGCTGGCGCAAAGCCTTGCCTTGATGGCGAACATGCCAAATCAGGCTTTCGACATCTCCGAACAGCCATTTCCGCGCTCCGGTCCGGGAGAAGCCAATGTGGTCATGGGAACGGCTTCCGAGCTGGCAGGCATGCTTTCAGAGCTGCCGCCCGGAGCCGAAACCGTACCGACAATCGGCCTCGTTAAAGATCCGAACCTCGGACAGTCGACCATTGTGGTCACCGGACCGACCTGGCAGGCGGTCGAGGCTGCGGTCAATGACCTCGGCAAGCAGGTGGACCGACCTGTCGGCATGCCGCGCACCTCCATCCAGACACGGTTGTGGCGGGCCCCTGACGTTCCGCTTTTGCTCGGTGCAGCGGAGTTGAGGCTGAGCGACCTGGGTGTAAACACGTTGGAATTTGCCGGTCGACGTGTCCGCACCGAATTCGCCGTCGGCGTGCCGTCGGATTTTTATGCAACCGCTTATGGCGAAGCCACGATCCTTGTCGATGCGGCCTACTCGCCAGCCGTTCTGCCCGGCAGCCGCATCGATGTCTATGTCAACGACAACATCGCCGCCACCATGCCGATCACCGCGACCGGTGGCGAGATTCTCAAGCATTTCCCGATCAAGCTGACGATGCGCCACTTCCGTCCAGGAGAAAATGTCATCGCGCTGGAGGCGGTCCTCAGCACGGAGGCTGACAAGCTTTGCGCGCCTGGCGCAACGGCCCTGGATGAGGGTCGGTTCGTCATATTCGACACTTCCGAGTTCGTCATGCCGGATTACGCCCGCATCGGACGCACGCCCGAACTGGCTTCCCTGGCCGGAACGGCGTTCCCATACAACCGCGTCGAGTACCCGATCCCACTCATCATAGATCGCACACAACCGGATTCCCTGTCGGCCGCGGCAACGCTCCTAGCGCGCATGTCGGTTGCTGCGGGCCGTCTGATCCCGGTCGATACCAACGCGTCCGTAGCCTCGATCGCCGACAGGGATGCGATTTTCGTCAATGCCATTTCCCAGGCACCTCCGGCGGTATTGGCACAGGTTGGGGTCAGCGACCAAAGCCGCTCGACATGGGGCGAAACCGTCGCCTCCATAAAGCCTGACACGCAGGTTACGTTCGACCAGTGGCGCGAGCGTCTGCGCGGCAGTGGCTGGCGCGGCCAGTATAGCCGCGTCGAGGACTGGATGAGCCGCACCTTCAATGTGTCGGTTGACACGTTCCATATCCTTCGTCCAGAGACTCCCGAATTCACCCCGGACGGAAACGCCAGCCTGCTTGTTGCGTCGAACTACAGTCCGACCGGAGCTGGAAGCTGGACGATGATTTCAGCGCCTACGGTCGGCGCTCTGAAAGAAGGCGTGAACGAACTGACCAGCTACGACAAATGGCGCCAGATGAGTGGTCGCATCACGACACTCAATCCGGCAACCAACAGCGTGTCTTTGGTCGCCACGAAAGAGTTCGAATTTATCGAGACGGTGCCATTCTCGCTCAAGAACTATCGCCTCATCGCTGCGAACTGGCTGTCTTCGAATGCACTTTCATACGGTCTTGCGCTCACCGTCTTGTCAATCGCACTCGGCCTGGCAACTGCCGGCCTCCTTGGGACTTTCGGGAGGCGCAATTGACCGCCCGGCTGTGTGCCCTGGCATTGGCGGGTCTGGCCTTGGTGTCGACGAGTGTCGGCGCCGTCGCCGGCTCGATAACCAGTGAAGAGTGGAATGCATACAAGGACAAGTTCGTCGAACCGTCCGGACGGGTCGTCGACACGGCCAACAACAATATAAGCCATAGCGAAGGACAAGGTTACGGACTTCTGCTGGCCTATCTGTCCGAAAATCGTGGTGACTTCGACACGATCTGGGCCTTCACCCGCACCGAAATGCTGCTGCGTGACGATGGCCTGGCGGTCTGGCGCTGGGATCCCGCAGCCACGCCACACGTCACCGATACGAACAATGCCACGGACGGAGACCTGCTGATTGCCTATGCCGCAGCGCTGGCGGGGCGCGACTGGCAACGGCCCGATCTGCTGGCTGCCGCGACAACGATCGCCTCAGCACTCGCGGAAGGCGGTGTCGAAACCATTGCAGGCTCGGTCCTGCTAAAGCCGGGCAATACCGGGTTTGGCGCTGGCGACCGACCTGACGGTCCTGTCGTCAATCCTTCCTATTGGGTGTTCGAGGCACTGCCGGTCATGGCGGCACTGGCGCCCGATGGCCCTTGGGACGGGCTGGCCGAGAGCGGTCGCGCGCTTATCGCCACGTCGATGAAAATCGGCCCGTCGCAGCTTCCTCCGGATTGGGTTTCTCTGAAAGCAGTACCGACACCGGCTGACGGTTTTCCGCAGGAGTTCGGCTACAACGCGATCCGCATTCCGCTCTATCTGATCCGCGCAGGCATGCGCGATCGGGCGATGCTTGACGCCTTCCGGACCAACATGACGGACTCCGAAGGCCGAGTCCGCCTCGTCGACATCAAAAGCGGGAATACCCGGCAGACGCTTGATGACGCAGGCTACAGGGCCATTCCCGCGCTGATCGGATGCGTGCTCGACAAATCGCCATTGGCCGACGACCTCCGGCAGTTCCGGACGACGCAATACTATCCTTCTACACTGCATCTGCTCGTTCTTTCCTTTGTACGCCGGAGGCATCCGGAATGCCTGTGAGGCCCATGATCCTTCTGGGCGCAGTGGTCGTTGCTGCCGGCGCCCTGCTGGTCCAGCAATCGGGCCTGAACCCGTTTGCCGAGCGACCCAACCCGTTCGCCAGGACGTTGTCGCAGGGCGCTCTGTCAACAAAACCGGGCACAATGCTGAAGAGCGACGTGGCCCAACCCGTTGCAACCACCCCGCCAGCCGTCACCGCGCAGATCGACCCGAAGCGGTTTGCGCAGGCAGAGAGCGACAGACCGGCAGACGCGTCACCATCGCCAGCCATCCAGACTCCGGCTCCGGCCGGACCGGAGCAAGCCGTAGACGAGACGGCGCTGCGCTATTTCGCCGAACGCGGCGATACAAAAAGGCTCGAAGCAGAAATTGCCCGCCTGCGTGCGCTATATCCA
>JBBSOT010000221.1:0-8349 GCA_038259455.1 Hyphomicrobiales bacterium
ATCAGACCATGCACCCGGATATTGGCGCCGCGAGCCCATGCCTTTTGCAAGATCGGCGTCTCACAGACGCGCCTGACGCCCTCCACGACGTTTAATTCGGCCAACCGGTCGCGCCGTCTCTCCATGTCAGGTTCGCGCGCCAGATCGACCGCGTAAGCGCGGGCGAGACGCCGGATCGGTTCCAGCCAGTGATCGGCCAAGCCATGCGGCAGGTCTTCCGTCGCGGCTTTGACCCCGCCACAGCCGTAGTGGCCGCAGACGATGATCTCGCGCACATGCAAGGCATCGACCGCGAATTCCAGCGCAGACAGCAGGTTCATATCGGAGGAGTGACCGACATTGGCGACGTTGCGGTGGACGAACACCTCACCAGGATCGAGGCCCGCAACCACGTTTGCCGGAACCCTGCTGTCGGAGCAGCCGATCCAGAAGAATTCGGGTGCCTGAAGCGCCGCAAGACGGGTGAAATAATCCGGTTCCTCGGCGTAGCGCTTTTCTGACCACGCCCGATTGCGCGCCAGAAGGTCATTGAGCATCTGTTGTCTCCTGAACAGGGGGAAACCCGCGCCGGGACCGCATGTGCTGGGACAGCGTCCGCAAATCCGCCCGGGTCAGCCGGGCGCGCGCAATCGGCAGCAGGATCGCGATTTCGGCCATAAGGTGGCGGCGCACGTACCCTGCAAACCTCATCAACAATGCTCGACCCTCAACGGTCAGGTCGGAACCGGTGTCCAGACAATTGGCAAGCGTCGCGCGCATTTCGGGCAGAAGCCGCATCGCCTCATTCTGATCTGCCTTGATCCGGCTGATTGCGCTGTCAATCGAATCCTCATCCGTGCAGCGTCGCCCAAGAAGCGGGAACAGATCTTCAACCTCGTCACGCAGATGCACGTTCATCTCCTCGTTCAGAAAGCGCAGCACAATCATTGCTTCCTGCCGGTCAACGGAGGCATCGATGGCAAGCCCTTCGATCACCGCACAAATGCGGCGTTCGCGCAGATAAACGTCGCTGATGAAATCCAGAGGGTTCGCGAGCAGGCTTGGGCTGGTCGGGACGTCGACGCACCCACGGCGCGTTGGTCTGGACTGTTTCATGGCCCGCTCCCTCGCACACTTCAGATCGGCGCAAGACTTGCACCCTTGATTTGCGCCACTTCAGCAAGTGTCTCTACGAACTTCCTCGAAGCGCGCGCCCAGGCCGTCTTTTCAAGCGCCTGCGCAATCTTGGGGCGGACGGTTTCATAGGGCAGCACCTGCCCGGGCGCCGTGGCGTTCAATCGGATGATGTGCCATCCATGCCGCGACAGGACTGGCGCGGGGCTTATGCCGCCTTCCGGCAAGGTCCGTAGCGCCGTCTCGAACTCCGGCACGGTGTCGCCTGGACCAAGCTGGCCCAGATGGCCGCCGGACGCTTTCGACCCACAATCGCTTTCGCGGGCAGCTGCTGCAAAGCCCTTTGCATCGCCATCAAGCCGCGCTAGCAGCGCAATCGCCCGTGCTTCGGCTGCCAACCGCTCGTCCTCCTTGCGCGGATCGCAGGCGCATAGAATATGCGAGACATCCCAAAGAGGCGCGGAGCGATAGCGTTCGGGGTCTCGTGCCCATTCGGTGTGAACCGCTTCCTCAGTGACGGGCGCAATGGTCAGCGCCTCGTCAAGAAGGATGCGGATCAAGGCCTCCTCTTCAGTCTCAGACCGGCCCGGGGCCAGTTCGATCGGGTCTGGCGTCAGCCCACGCCGCTGCGCTTCTTGCAACAGCAGAGCACGGATCGTCAGCGCCTGCGCGGCCTTGCGCCACGCGATGCCGGGCTTGTCCTTGGGGGCTGTGTGGTTCTGAGCCTCGGCGGCAATGGCCGCCGAGGGGATGGTTTCATCGTTCACAATCACGTCGGGGAATAAGGCCAAGTTCATGTCACTCACTCCGCAGGTGTGGTGGCTGTGGGGCCAGTTTTGCCCTGAAGGGCGTCATAGGCTTGGCGGCGTTCCTCAAGCGGGCGGTGACGGCGCGAGCGCACGATTTGATAGCCTGGACGCAGGGTAACGTAGCGGATCGGCACTGACAGCATGTGCACCAGCCGGGTAAAGGGGAACAGCGCCACGATCACCATGCCAAGGACGATGTGTGCCTTATAGAGCCAATGCACATTGATGACTTCCATCCATGCATTCAGTTGGAGCGTCATGACGCTTTGTGACCAGGTCATGAACAACACCATTCCGGCGCCGTCCATGTGATCCAGCGTTATGATGATCGTGCCCATGCCAATGACGATTTGCAGCCACAAGATTGCAAGAATACCGATATCGGCAAAACTGGAATTGACCCTGATGCGCGCATCAAAGAGCCGTCGATGAAGAAGCATGGTGGCGCCGACGAAGGCCGAAAGCCCAGCTATCCCGCCCAAGATCACTGCGACCCATTGCTTCACCCCATACGGAATACCAAGGGTGTCGAGGATCCAGACTGGAGTGAACAGGCCGATAAGGTGACCGAAAAACAATACGATGATGCCGACGTGAAACAGCACCGACCCCCACATAAGCTGCTTGCGGCGCAGAAGCTGACTGGACGAGGTTTTCCAGGTGAAGGGGTCGCGTTCATAACGCGCAATGGTCCCGATCAGCGCCACGGCAAGAACAGCGTAAGGCATGATACCAAAGATCAAGAAGTTGAAATCGAAATTACTAAACATCTCAGGCACTCCTGTTCAGTGGGGTTGGGGTGTCCATTGTGGCCAGCATGTCGCGGACCTGCGGACAGCCCGCGTTCGGGTCGGGGCCGAAGGTAACCTCGGTTTCCTCCCAGACCGCATCGAGGGCGTCGAGGTCGGTCGGATCATCGTCGGGTAGGGCCAGCATTTCTGCGACCGTGGCTTTATCCACGGTGGTCCCGGACAGATGCATCAGCGCCGCGAATACCGGCGCATAGTTACTTTCGCGCCGGTCCAGCCGCGAGCGGATCGCATCGAAGATATGCGCTGCGTCGGCCATGATGTCCTGCGCTTCTGCAAACTGGCGCGTGGACAGAAATTCCAACAGGACCGGCAGATGGTCGGGCAATTCGCTGGTGACGGGATCAAAGCCGCCATTGCGGTAGGTTTCCAGAAGGCTGACCATTGCGCCGCCCCTGTCGCGGCTTTCACCATGGACATGTTCGAACAGGTTCAGCGACAGGGTGCGCGACCGGTCGAACAACATGACATACGCCTCTTGCACGTCATAAATGTCACCGGTGGCCAGAGAGTTGGCCAAGATGCCCAGCCCCCGCTGCGTCGCAGCGGGGACACGGGGATCGGCGGTCAACACAGCGCCGATTTCGGGCATTGCGTTCTGCAATTCTGTCGAGGGGTAGCTGAGCAGAAGCGACAGCGCCTTGAGTGTGCGGTCCATCATCAGAATGACTCCAGTGGCAGGGCAAAGGACTTCTTCTTGCCGCCGAACAGGGTGGTCTTGCCCGTCTCGCCGCTGGAACAGCCATTGCCATCGGTGAACCCGCAGCCGCCGCGAATATCGGCGCCTGCGTCGTTCTGTTCACGGTGGGCGGTGGGGATCGCAAAGCGGTCCTCGTAGTCGGCGATGGCCATGATCTTGTACATGTCCTCGATCATCCGGCCCGACATCCCCACACGGGCGGCGATGCCCTCGTCGCGCACGCCGTCCACCGTAAGGGCGCGCATGTAGAGCCGCATCGCCGACATGCGTTCCAGCGCGTGCACGATGGGCTCCTCATCCCCCGCTGTCAGCATGTTGGCGAGGTATTGCACCGGGATGCGCAAAGACCGCACGTCGGGCATCTGATCGCTCATTGCGATCTGGCCAGCCTGTGCCGCATTCTGGATGGGCGAGAGCGGCGGTATGTACCACACCATCGGCAGGGTGCGGTATTCCGGGTGCAGCGGGAAGGCGACCTTCCAATCCATCGCCATTTTCCAGATCGGGCTGATCTTGGCGCTCTCGATCCAGTCCTCGGGGATACCGTCGCGCCGGGCGGCAGCGATCACCTCGGGGTCGTTGGGGTCGAGGAACACGTCCAGTTGCGCGCCATAAAGGTCGGTTTCACGCTCAGAGCTTGCCGCCGCTTCAATCTTGTCGGCGTCATAAAGGATCACGCCCAGATAGCGGATGCGCCCGACACAGGTTTCCGAACAGACCGTCGGCTGGCCGGACTCAATGCGCGGATAGCAGAAGGTGCATTTTTCCGATTTGCCGGTGTCCCAGTTGTAATAGACCTTCTTGTACGGGCAGCCCGAGATGCACATCCGCCAGCCCCGGCATTTTTCCTGATCGATCAGGACAATGCCGTCCTCCTCGCGCTTGTAGATCGCCCCCGAGGGGCATGAGGCCGTACATGTGGGGTTCAGGCAATGCTCGCACAGGCGCGGCAGATACATCATGAAGGTATTTTCATACTCTCCATAGATCTGCTTCTGGATGTTCTCGAAATTGTAGTCCTGAGATCGTTTCGAGAACTCACCACCAAGGATTTCCTCCCAGTTCGGACCTTTCTCGATCTTTTCCATCCGCTCGCCGGTGATCCTGGACCTCGGACGGGCGGTAGGGAAATGATCCATGTCAGGCGCGGATTTCAGATGGTCATAGTCGAAATCGAACGGCTCGTAGTAATCATCAATTTCGGGCATGTCGGGATTGGCAAAGATGTTGGCGAGGATGCGCCACTTGCTGCCCTGCTTGGGATGCAGCTTGCCTGATTTCGACCGCGCCCAGCCACCGTTCCAGCGTTTCTGGTTTTCCCAGTCGGTCGGATAGCCGGTGCCCGGCTTGGTTTCGACATTGTTGAACCATGCATATTCAACGCCATCGCGCGAGGTCCAGACGTTCTTGCAGGTGACCGAGCAGGTGTGACACCCGATGCATTTGTCGAGGTTCAGAACCTTGCCGATTTGCGCGCGAACTTTCATTCTGCTGCCTCCACTTTGCGGGTTGCGGGCTGATCCAGCCAGTCGATTTTCTTCATTTTGCGGACGATCACGAATTCGTCGCGGTTGCTGCCCACGGTGCCGTAATAATTGAAGCCGTAGGACAGCTGCGCATAACCACCGATCATGTGCGTGGGCTTCAGCGTGGTCCGGGTGACGGAGTTGTGGATGCCGCCGCGATTGCCGGTCTTTTCCGATCCGGGCGTGTTCACGATCTTTTCCTGCGCGTGATACATGAAGAGCGTGCCCTGCTTGATCCGCTGGGACACCACCACGCGCGCAGTCAGCGCGCCGTTGATGTTGTACGCCTCAACCCAGTCGTTATCGACGAGGCCTGCCTTTTGCGCGTCAACCTCGGACATCCAGACCACCGGCCCACCCCTGTTCAGCGTCAGCATCAGCAGGTTGTCGGTATAGGTGCTGTGGATGCCCCATTTCTGGTGGGGTGTGATGAAGTTCAGCACCACATGCGGGCTGCCCTCAGCCGCGTCGTTGTTGACGGCCTTGGTTATGGTCTTGAGGTCCACCGGCGGGCGGTAGCTGACGAAGCCTTCACCAAAGGCGCGCATCCACAGGTGGTCCTGATAAAGCTGCTGGCGGCCCGTGAGTGTCCGCCATGGGATCAGCTCATGCACATTGGTGTAGCCCGCGTTGTAGCAGACTGTTTCGCTTTCGATCCCGGACCACGTCGGGCTGGAGATGATCTTGCGGGGCTGGGCCGCGATATCACGGAAGCGGATTTTCGTATGGTGCGCCCCTTCAGCCAGGTGGGCATGATGGCGGCCAGTCGGCTTCTCAAGTTCCTCCCACGCCTTGACGGCCACCTCACCGTTGGTTTCGGGCGCGAGCATCAGGATCATCTCGCAGGCGTCTATGGCGGTCTCCAGCTTGGCCATGCCCTGAGACACGCCTTCATCCAGCACCACGCCGTTCAGATCGCGCAGGTGACCGACCTCGACCTTGGTGTCCCAGTTGATGCCCTTGCCGCCATTGCCCAGCTTTTCAAGCAGCGGCCCGACCGACGTGAACTTCTTGTAGAGGTTCGGATAATCCCGCTCGACCGCGATATAGTTGGGCGCGGTCTTGCCGGGGATCAGATCGCATTCGCCCTTCTTCCAATCCTTCACATGGGCCTGCGCCAGTTCGCCGGGGGTGTCGTGCAGCAGCGGAAGCTGGACGATGTCGGTCTCGACGCCCAGCACCTCGGGCGCGACTTCCGAGAATTTCCGGGCGATCGTCTTGAAGATCTCCCAGTCCGACTTGCTTTCATACGCCGGGTCTACCGCCGCCTGAAGCGGGTGGATGAACGGGTGCATGTCCGAGGTGTTCAGGTCATCCTTTTCATACCACGACGCCGTCGGCAGCACGATATCGGAATAGACGCAGGTCGTGGACATGCGGAAGTCGATGGTCACCAGCAGGTCAAGCTTGCCCTTGGGCGCCTCGTCATGCCAGACGGCTTCCTTCGGCATCACGCCGCCTTCTTCGCCCAGATCCTTGCCCATCACGCCGTGATCGGTGCCCAGCAGGTGCTTGAGGAAATACTCATGCCCCTTGCCGCTTGAGCCCAGCAGGTTCGACCGCCAGACAAACAGGTTTCGCGGCCAGTTTTCCGGCGCGTCCGGGTCTTCGCAGGACATTTGCAGATCGCCGGATTTCAGTTGCTCGGCGACGTAGTCCTTGATCTCCTTGCCCGCCGTTTTCGCGGCTTTTGACACTTCCAGCGGGTTGGTCTTCAGTTGCGGGGCAGACGGCAGCCAGCCCATGCGTTCCGCCCGAATGTTGTAGTCGATCAGGGAAATGTCCCAATCGCCAGCAGGTGCTGTCGGTGACAGGATCTCGCCCGCGCTCAGCGTCTCGTAGCGCCATTGGTCGGTGTGGGCATACCAGGCGCTCGTCGAGTTCATGTGCCGCGGCGGACGGCTCCAGTCGAGCCCGAAGGCCAGCGGTTGCCATCCGGTCTGTGGGCGCAATTTCTCCTGCCCCACATAATGCGACCATCCGCCCCCCTCCTGGCCGATGCAGCCGCACATCACCAGCATGTTGATGATGCCGCGATAGGCCATGTCCATGTGGTACCAATGGTTCAGACCGGCCCCGAGGATGACCATGGATTTGCCATGGGTCTTTTCCGCGTTTCCAGCAAACTGTCGGGCCACGGCAATGATCTTTTCCCGGTCAACGCCGGTGATCTTTTCTGCCCATGCCGGGGTATAGGGGCTATCGTCGTCGAAATTCTTCGACACCCAATCACCGCCAAGGCCGCGATCAAGACCGTAGTTGGCGCAGAAAAGGTCAAAGACCGTGCCGACAAGCACCTCTGACCCGTCAGCAAGCACGACGCGCTTGGCGGGAATGTTGCGGGTCAGCACCTCGGGGTGGTCGCATTTCACGAACTCGCCCGTGGCCGCGCCACCGAAATAGGGAAAATCGACGCCCACCACCTCGTCGTGATCGCCGTCGAGGACATGGCTCAAACGCAGCCGGGCATCGGCTCCCTTTGCACGCTCCTCGAGGTTCCACCTGCCTTCTTCGCCCCAGCGAAATCCGATGGATCCATTGGGGACCACGACCTGCCCGCTGGCCTCATCAAAGGCCACGGTCTTCCAGTCGGGGTTGTTTGTCTCGCCCAGCTTGCCGTCGAAATCCTCGGCCCGCAGCATGCGGCCGGGCACAAGCTTCCCATCCCTGTCCTCAAGCCGGACCAGCATCGGCATGTCGGTGTATTTGCGGGCGTAGTCCTCGAAATACTCGGCCTGCCGATCCAGATGGAACTCGCGCAAAATCACATGGCCCATCGCCATCGCAAGCGCCGCGTCGGTACCCGCCTGCGGGTTCAGCCAGATGTCACCGAATTTCGCTGCCTCGGAATAGTCGGGGCTGACCACGGCGGATTTGGTGCCGCGATAGCGGACCTCGGTATAAAAATGGGCGTCAGGCGTGCGGGTCTGCGGCACGTTCGAGCCCCAGAGCATCAGGAAACCCGCATTGTACCAGTCGGCCGATTCCGGCACATCGGTCTGTTCGCCCCAGGTCTGGGGCGACGCTGGCGGCAGGTCGCAATACCAGTCGTAGAATGACATGCAGGTGCCACCCAGAAGCGACAGATAGCGAGAACCCGCAGCATAGCTGACCATCGACATCGCCGGGATCGGCGAGAAGCCGAACACCCGATCAGGGCCGTAGGTTTTGGCTGTATAGGCATTGGCGGCTGCGATGATCTCGGTCGCCTCGTCCCAGGACGCGCGTACGAAACCGCCATGGACATCTTCTCCGAGAAATACGGCGCCAAATACGAGAAGGCGGTCACCTGTCTGACGAAGGACAGGGAGGCGTTGCTCACCTTCTACGACTTTCCGGGTGACCACTGGGACCATCTGCGCACGGGCAATCCCATCGAAAGCGTCTTCGCC
>JBBSOT010000222.1:0-8296 GCA_038259455.1 Hyphomicrobiales bacterium
AAAGCACTTCGCCATCTGCAGTGGTAACGCGTCGTATGAAATGAACATCCGGGCGATAGCCGCCATTGGCAAAAGGCACATAGGCCGCCGTGAGTTCAAGCGGCGTCACTTCTGATGTCCCGAGCGCAATCGACGTGTTGGCCTGCAATTCGGATTCGATGCCCATTCGATGTGCCGCCTCGACAACGGCGGATGGACCGACCTCCATGGCGAGTTGCGCGGCGACGGAATTGAGCGATTTTGCCAGCGCGGTCGCTAGCGTGACCCTGCCAAAGTACTTGCCGTTGTAATTTTCGGGCGTCCACTTGCCGATCCTGATGGGCGCATCGTTGCGAATGCTGTCGGGCGTCCGACCCTGCTCCAGAGCGGCCATGTAGACGAACGGCTTGAAGGCGGAACCGGGCTGGCGCCGTGCTTCAGAGGCCCGGTCGAACTGGCTGTTGGCATAGTCGTAGCCGCCGACCATGGCCCGCACGGCGCCCGAATTGTCGATCGACACCAATGCGCCCTGGCTGACATTCAGCTTCTTGCCGTTCTCATCGACCAAACGCCGGATGGACTTCTCGGCAATTTCCTGCAGTGTCAGGTCGATGGTGGTGTCGACGATGATGTCGGCGCGGACATCGCCGATCAGCCCGGGCAGTTCTTCCATGACGCGGTCGGCTGCGTAGTTCTCCGAGCCTGTCCAGTAGGCAGCGGCGCGCGTGGCGGGCGCGCTCATGGCCATGGTCAGTTCCTTGTTGCCGATCATCTTCTCATCGCGCATCGCCGCTAGAACGACCTGCGCGCGTTCTTCTGCCGCCTTGGGATCGCGGGCCGGCGATAGCCGTGACGGGGCTTTAAGGAGACCGGCAAGCAGCGCGGCTTCCGACAGGCTGACATCGCGCGCGCTCTTGCCGAAGTAGCGTCGGGACGCCGCTTCCACGCCATAGGCGCCGGAGCCGAAATACACGCGATTGAGATACATTTCGAGGATCTGGTCCTTGCTGTGCTCGTGCTCCAGCCAGAAGGCAAGGAGCACTTCCTGGACCTTTCGTTCGATCGTCCTGTCGGGCTTCAAGAACAGATTCTTGGCCAGCTGCTGGGTGAGCGTGGAGCCGCCCTGCGTGAAGCGACCCTGCGTCAGATTGGTGGCCATGGCGCGGGCCAGACCTATGGGGTCGATGCCGAAATGCGAATAGAAGCGGCGATCCTCGATGGCCATAACCGCCAGTGGAATGTAGGGCGACATTTCATGGAGACCGACTGCTTCGCCGCCCGTCATGCCCCGGTTGGCCAGCAGTTTGCCATCCACCGATACGATCTTGATGTTGGGCGACCGATCCGGGATGGACCATGTGGTCGCCGCCGGCATCTTGGCGCCATAATAGACGACGACCCCGGCGGCGGCGATGCCGCCCCATATCGCCAGCACGAATGTCCAGTAAGCCAGCCTGCCGAGCCGACTCATCATGCCAGGCTTGCGGCGGCCGCCGCGAGCGCTTTTGGCGCCTTTGACTGCCGGTTTTCGGCGCACGGTCTTCGTCTTGCTGCCCGGAACGACGCGGTCGTCCTCGGTAACAGAAAGCCCTCGCCCCCTGGCCTTTGCAGGCGTGTCGAAGGTCGGCTCGATGCGCCTGCTGTTTCGTTTCGCCATGAAGCCGCCGATCCGGTCCCGTCAATGGGAATCGGAGTGAAAGCTAAATGCGGCGATTTAAGGTGGGGTTAAGCCGAACATAGTGCGTCTGCGGGAGCGGCCGGCAGCAGAGCCGATCCGCTGCGTCAGTTCTGCTGGATCGAAATTCCGTTGTCGTCGATCCTCAGTTCAACGCCATCCGGTTTTGACTCTTCGCGAAAAACATAAATTCCGAGTGCAACCACGACGACGACAAGCGCGCCGATGAGAAGATAGAGCTGGTTCTGTTTCATCGGCGCACCTGTTCTCTGATATTTTGCGGTCAGGCGCGCTTGATCAGCCGGATGATTACCAGCAGAATCACCGCGCCGATCGTTGCGTAGACAATTGCGTCCAGAATACCGTTACCAAGAGAGATGCCGAGGCTTGGAAACAGCAGGCCGGCAATAAATGCGCCAACGATGCCAACGACGATGTTCCCGAGCAGCCCGAAGCCGAACCCCTTCACCAGCAAGCCGGCAAGCCAGCCGGCGATGGCGCCAACAATGAGAAAGATAATCAGACTTTCAATGCCCATGGTATTCCCCTCCCGGTGAACCCTGTTCCATCGTGCCATTCACGAATCGCAAGGGTGCGGTCAAAGCATAGGCGACAAACTGCCACTTCGCGAGCGTTCTGCGCGTCAATGCGCACAAGGAAATGCTCTACTCCTCGTCATCGGTTTCCCCTGCCGGCTTCCAACCGTGTGGCGTCACGCGGATCTGGGTATCGCTGTCCACAAACGCCCACCAACCTGCGTCAGTGTCATCCCAGTCCCCGCCAGTCGGCTTCAACCGTTCCAGCGACCTGTACTGCGCTATCGACCTGTTGTCCTGGCCGTCCCGGTCCGTCCACACGACCGTAACTTTCGACCCGTCCCTGGGCGCGGTATCGATTGAACGCATCTTACTCATCGCAAAACTCCAATTACCTGCCAACGCCTCCATCAGGAGCCGGTTCCGCGGTCAGCTGTGTGCGAAGATGTCTTGTTCTGGCCAACCCATCAGATCCAGCTTCGCCCTGGTCGGCAGGAACCGGAAGCATGCGTCGGCTTCCCTAGCGCGGTTCTCGCGCGCAAGACGTGCCGTCAGCACCTCGCGCAGCCTGTGCAGGTAGAGCACATCGGACGCAGCATACTCGAGTTGTTCGGGCGTCAGCGTGTCGGCGGCCCAGTCGGATGACTGCTGCACCTTGGAAAGGCTGACTCCCAGCAATTCGTTGCAGATATCCTTCAATCCGTGGCGATCGGTATAGGTGCGGGTGAGGCGCGATGCGATCTTGGACCAAAAAACCGGCTCCGGCATCGCGCCGAAGGCGTTGTAGAGGACGGCAAGGTCGAAACGCCCGAAATGAAACAGCTTGGTCACGCTCCTGTCACGCAACAACTTCACGAGGTTTGGCGCCTTCTTTTGTCCTGGCGCAATCTGGATCACGTCCGCGGTGCCGTCGCCGGGTGAGATCTGAACGACGCACAGCCTGTCGCGATGCGGGTTCAGGCCAAGCGTCTCGGTGTCGATGGCGACTGCCGACACATCATAATGGGCGAGATCAGGGAGGTCGTGCCTGTGGAAACGGATTGTCATGTCGGGCTTTCCGGGTCAGCGGGCCAGGGCATCGAGGATGCGCGCCCATGAGCGCTGGCCCTTGTGGAACGAGTTCAGTTCGTACTTCTCGTTCGGCGAATGGATACGGTCATCGTCGAGCGCGAATCCGACGAGCAGCGACTCCATGCCAAGATAGGTCTGGAAGTCTCCGACCACCGGGATGGAGCCGCCGCTGCCGGTCATCACAGCAGGGTTCTTCCACTCTTCCGACAGCGCTGCCTTGGCCTTGCTCAAGAAAGGCGCGTCATAGGGCAGCTGGATCGCCGGCGAACCGCCATGCTCATGAAATGAAACAGAGCAGTCGGTGGGGATGCGCGCCTCGACAAATTTGCGGAAAGCGGCCCTGACTTTTTCAGGATCCTGCTTGTGCACGAGGCGGAAGGAAACCTTTGCAGAGGCCTCCGCCGCGATGACCGTCTTGAAGCCTTTGCCGGTATAGCCGCCGACGATGCCGTTGAACTCGGCGGTCGGCCGTGCCCAGACCAACTCGAGAGCCGACCGCCCCTGCTCGCCCGAAAGCGAGGACAGCCCGATCGGATCAAGCATAGTTTCAGCCGTCTCGCCAAGCGTCTCCCAGGCCTTGAGTATCTGGGAGGGTGTCTCATCGACACCATCGTAGAAGCCGGGAATGGTGACACGACCAGTCTCGTCGTGAACGTCGGCAAGAATTTTTGCGATGATACGGATCGGGTTGGCGGCCGCACCTCCGTACTGGCCCGAATGCAGGTCCCGGTTGGCGGCACGCACTGTCACTTCCTCGCCGACCAGGCCGCGCAGCGAAGCCGTGATCGCCGGTGTATTGCCATCCCACATGCCGGTATCGCAAACCAGGGCGAAATCGGCCTTCAGTTCGTCCTTGTTGGCGTCAAGAAACGGCTTAAGCGAAGGCGAGCCGGATTCTTCCTCGCCCTCGAACAGGATCGTTACACGACAAGGCAACTGCCCATTCACCTGCTTGTAGGCGCGGCATGCTTCCACGAAGAGCATAAGTTGCCCCTTGTCGTCAGACGAGCCTCGCCCCGTGATTACCTTTCGACCCTTTTCCAGTTCCTTGATGCCTGGCTCGAAAGGTCCCTCGGTCCACAGTTCCAGGGGATCGACCGGCTGCACGTCATAGTGTCCGTAAAACAGGACATGCGGGCTCTCCGGGGATGGCCCCTCGTGATGTGCGACGACCATCGGGTGGCCTGGCGTGTCGCGAAGGCTGGCATCAAATCCGATCTTCTTCAGGTCGTCGACCAGCCATGCGGCGGCCCGCCGGCAATCGGCGGCATAGGCTGGATCAGTGGAAATGGACGGGATGCGCAAGAGTTCGAACAGCCTTTCCAGGCTCGCATCGAGATTGTTGTCGAGTTGCTCTAGAACGGGGGCTAGCGCTTCCATGTCGGCATCCTGCAGAATCGTCCTGCCGGTCTACAGCAAGGCGCCCGCGAAGGAAATCGGCTAGGCGGCCTCGGGCACCTTGCGAGGCAACGTTGAAACACGCGGCGCGAAGACGGCGACGGCGGATGGATGGATAACGACTCTTGCCGGTGTGGACGTGACGATCTCACCGTCCGTGTTGACGGGCATGGGTCGCTCCGTCTCGATGTCGAACTCGACACATCGCGCTGTGCGCACTTCTTTCGCGGCGCCGTGGGTCCCGGAACGAAGGGATCAAACAGAAGTAGCGCCTTCTTCTTTGTCTTGGTCATTGTGTCGGAACCGCCCTGGAAGAGCCCTTGGCGCAGGGCAGAAAAATGCCGCCGTGGCGGAGGGGACAACCACGGCGGCTTTACTTCAAATATGCGGCAACCCGGAGAGGGGGGATGGGGCTACCGCAATGTCCGGTCTAGGCGGGGGACGGGCCATACTCCGGACTTCGGCAAAAACGGCCGATGGACATCATTTGGAATTTCGAACGTGGCGATTCAAGGGCGCCAAAATTACAGTTCCGTAACAAACGTGTGATTTTGCCGAAGCGGCTGTCGGACCGTCAGGAATGATCGTCGCAATTGCCTTTGAGATGGACAGGGATTTGCCTGCGCGCTACGCGTTGCGCATGAAAAAGGGCGACCATCTCTTCCTTGTCGACGGCTCCGGCTACATCTTCCGCGCTTACCACGCGCTGCCGCCGCTTACCCGTAAATCCGACGGACTGCCTGTCGGCGCCGTGTCAGGCTTCTGCAACATGCTGTGGAAGCTCATGCTAGAGGCCCGCAACACCGATGTCGGCGTCGTGCCAACCCATTTTGCGGTCATTTTCGACTACTCGTCCAAGACCTTCCGCAACGATCTCTACGACGAATACAAGGCCAACCGCTCGGCACCGCCGGAAGATCTGGTGCCGCAATTCGGTCTGATCCGCGAGGCTACGAAGGCATTCAACCTGCCATGCATCGAAATGGAAGGCTTCGAGGCGGACGACCTTATCGCCACCTATGCCAGGCTCGCCCACGAGGCCGGCGCCGACACCACCATCATTTCGTCGGACAAGGACCTGATGCAGTTGGTCGGCGAAACCGTGTCCATGTATGATCCGATGAAGGACCGGCAGATCGGCATAGCCGAGGTCGTCGAGAAATGGGGCGTGCCGCCGGAGAAGATGATCGACCTGCAGGCGCTGACCGGCGATTCCGTCGACAATGTGCCGGGCGTTCCGGGTATCGGGCCGAAAACCGCCGCCACCCTGCTTGAGCAGTTCGGCGACCTCGATACGCTGCTTGCCCGCGCCAGTGAGATCAAGCAGGACAAGCGACGCCAGTCAATCATAGACAATGCCGACAAGGCGCGGATATCGCGCGAACTGGTCACGCTGAAAAACGATGTCGCGGTGGCCGATGGCCTTGCCGACTTCGTCCTGCATCCGCCGGACGGCCCAAAGCTTATCGCTTTCCTCAAAACCATGGAATTCTCGACGCTGACGCGGCGGGTCGCCGAGGCAACGGGAACCGAGCCGACGGATATCGACCCGGCAAAAATCGCTGTGGAAACGGGAGAAGCCGCGCACGGGCCTGACGTTGGATCCGGGACACCAAGCGGCGGTGAGAAGTCAGCTACGTCCGATCTTTCGGTCGTTGCGTCGACCCTTGGCGGCACTGCGTCCGGCCTTGCGGCGGCGCGCGCCGAAGCCGCGGTGGCCTCCAAGGTCGAGTTGGGCGAGTACGCCTGCATTCGCGACCTCCAGACACTGGCTGACTGGGTTGCCGAGGTAACCGAAGCCGGCCGGTTGGCGCTCGCCTTGCACACGTCATCGATCGATCCGATGCTCGCCGAGATATGGGGCATTTCGCTGGCCATTCGTCCCGGCCGGGCAGCCTACATTCCGATCGCACACCGCAGCGGCGAAGGAGACCTTCTGTCGGGCGGCCCGGTCGAGGGACAGATTGCGCTGAGAGAAGCGATCGCTTTGCTCAAGACCGTCATCGCCGATCCATCCGTCTTGAAGATCGGCCACGACGTCAAGGCTACCTACATCGTGCTTGCCCGGCATGGCATGAACCTCGGCACCTTCGATGACACGATGCTGATATCCTATGTGCTGGACGCGGGCACGGCCGCCCATACGCTTCACGGTCTTGCAGATCGCTGGCTTGGTCATGTCACGCAGACCCTCAAGGAACTCGCCGGCAGCGGCCGCACGGCTCGCAGTTTTGACCAGATCGAGATCGAAAGCGCCACACCCTTTGCTGCCGAGTCAGCCGACGTCGCGATGCGGCTCTGGTGCGTGCTCAAGCCACGCCTGGCCGCCAAGGGTCTTGTGTCTGTCTATGAAAGGCTTGAGCGACCCCTGGTGCCGGTGCTTGCCCGCATGGAGCAGCGCGGCATCTCGATCGACCGGCAGATGCTGAGCCGGCTTTCGGGCGAACTCGCCCAGGGAGCGGCGGCCCTTGAGGACGACATCTACCGGCTTGCGGGAGAGCGCTTCACCATTGGCTCGCCAAAGCAGCTCGGCGACATCATGTTCGGCCGGATGGGCTTGCCCGGCGGCTCCAAAACCAAGACCGGCCAATGGTCGACGACAGCGCAGGTGCTTGAGGAACTTGCCGCTGAAGGTCATGAATTGCCGCGAAAGATCGTCGACTGGCGGCAATTGACCAAGCTGAAGTCAACATACACCGACGCGCTGCCGGGCTATATCCATCCCGAAACCAAGCGCGTTCACACTTCGTACGCGATGGCCGCAACATCGACGGGCCGCCTGTCTTCCAACGAACCAAACCTGCAGAATATTCCGATCCGCACATCGGCGGGCCGCAAGGTTCGAACTGCCTTCATCGCCGAAAAGGGCAACAAGCTGATCTCGGCCGACTACAGCCAGATCGAGCTACGCATTCTTGCTCATGTTGCCGATATTCCGCAGCTCAAGGCGGCCTTTGCCAATGGCGACGACATTCATGCAATGACGGCGTCTGAAATGTTCAACGTGCCGGTCGAGGGCATGCCGCGCGAGGTGCGAAGCCGCGCCAAGGCCATCAATTTCGGCATCATATACGGCATCTCGGCGTTCGGTCTGGCCAACCAGCTTTCGATCGCGCGCGAGGAAGCCGGCGATTACATCAAGCGCTATTTCGAGCGTTTCCCCGGCATTCGAGACTACATGGAGAATACCAAGGCTTTCGCGCGCGAGCACGGATATGTCGAGACAATCTTCGGGCGACGGGCGCATTATCCCGAAATTCGTGCTCCAAACCCTTCGATCCGCGCCAATAGCGAGCGAGCGGCAATAAACGCGCCGATCCAGGGCTCGGCCGCAGACATAATCCGCCGCGCCATGGCGCGCATGGACGATGCGTTGGACGCGGTAGGCCTTGCCGATGTCCGCATGTTGCTTCAGGTGCATGACGAGCTGGTGTTCGAGGCGCCGGCCCAGAGTGTCGACGCCGCCATCCCGGTTATCCAGAAGGTGATGGAGGACGCCGCCATGCCGGCCATCGCGCTATCGGTGCCGTTGCAGGTCGACGCGCGCGCCGCCGACAATTGGGACGAGGCGCACTGATCTGACGTGGCGCTGCAACGGTCCAAGCCAGTTGCAACCGAGCGCCAGGCTCGCCATCCC
>JBBSOT010000223.1:0-8250 GCA_038259455.1 Hyphomicrobiales bacterium
CTTTCCCGTTTTCGACATTACATATCCGGAGTGCAGGGTTCGGGACCGAGCGGCAACCGGTCGAACGGCCGAAATTGGTGCGCGAGGCTGTAGGGTTGCTCAACGACGAGCGAATCGTTGGTTCTGGCAAAACCTGCCGTTTACGTACTGACCGGGGAACGGCTGGAGCTGGTCGGGACCTGCCTCTGCCGCCACGGGTACCAAGCGTCAGGTTTTGACCACTAGCTAGCTTGGAAACGGGTGTCCGCAAGGGGAGGGTCAACGGTTCCGACCACGCCGCTGCAATCTTGTTGATCGAAACCCGCCAATCCGCGCATGGCCCATTTGGCGACATCGCATGAACAAACGCCCGAACTTCAGCTCTTGCTACAAGCCGACATTCAGTGGTCCCGCAAGAAATAACCGAAATGTTTTCGCACGGTCGCTGGCTTGGCGGTTTGTCCCCGGCTGGATCGCAGGCGCGCCGACAGCATCATGCAAAGCCAAGCTTTGGGTTCAGGTCATCGGAATCAAAAGCGACCCGGACACCATTTGCTGCACCTGCACAAAACGCTTGGGCCGCCATCGATGGCTATTCCGCTGACTGTTACATCAGCTGTACTTGCCAATCCGCGATAATCACATAGACTTCTGCTTCCTTGCATTTGGAAAACCAAGGCAGGGGAATGCTGCCGCGTTGGCGCGTTCTGGGTTCTTTGGGGAGGGCAACCGAAATGATTATGCGTATTGCGTATATGTACTCCGTATCCATTGGAGCGATTGCAGCTTGTAGTGTGGGGCTTTTCGCAGCGCCTGCGCTGGCGCAGCAAACTGCTAGTGCTGCTGCTGCCACCGCCGAAGAACCCGAGGCCATCGTCGTCACCGGCAGCTTTATCCGCGGCGCCCGCGAGGATGCGGCGGTTCCGGTCGATATCTTCAAGGCCACCGAACTTCAGGCAGCGGGTATTTCCTCGCCGCTGGAATTCATCAAGCAATTGCCATCGGTAGGCGCAGTTCTTGGCGATTCGAACCAGTTCTCCACCGCGTCGCAGGGTTTCCAGGGCAACGGCTCGATCAACCTGCGCGGGCTAGGCCCCACGCGCACGCTGGTGCTCTTCAACGGCCGTCGCACCATCCAGGCGCCGGGTGACGGCTTTACCGATACCAACCTCATCCCGTTCTTCGCGCTGTCGCAGATCGAAATCCTGAAGGATGGCGCTGCCGCCACCTATGGGTCGGATGCCATTGCCGGGGTCGCCAACTTCATCACCCAGCGAGACTTCACCGGGCTGCGCGTCCAGGGCGATTATGAACTCATCGACGGTTCGCGTGGCAACTGGACGATGTCGGCGCTCGCCGGCGCCAAGTTCGGCAAGCTCAACCTGATGGGCGGCGTCGGCTGGCAGCATCGCTCCGAACTCGGCACCACGGATCGCGATGTCACGCGGACGACCTATCAACAGAACCCTTCGGGCTGGTCGGCGCTAGGCACCCCCGGCCTGTTTGCCGCGACCTATCGCCAGAATGGTGTCAACACCACCCTTACGCGCCCCGATGCCGGCTGTGCCAGCCTGGGCGGCGTCGTCGATGGGGCGCTGTGCCGCTTCAGCTTTGTGCCCTTCGATAATTTGATCGAGGAGGAAGATCGCTACCAGGCCTATATTCAAGCCGATGTCGAGCTGTCGGACACGTTGAATTTCCACCTTGAAGGGCTTTATGCCCAAACGGATCTTGACTCGCTCGGCTATTCGCCGTCGTTCCCGCCGACACAGGGGCCCCGCGGTTCGGGCTCGGCAAACGCCTTCACCGTGTCGCCGAACAATCCCGGCGTTGCCGCCTTTCTGTCCCAGACGGGGCTACCGGCGAGCACGCCGACGAACCAGCTGGCCGCGGTAACCGCTGTGTTCTGGCGGCCGCTCGGCTGGCTTGGCAACCCGCTCGATCCGGAAAAGGGCGCCGGGCGCGGTGCCGCCAACAACAAGGCCTGGCGCATCTCCGGCGGCTTCGAAAAGGAATTTTCGGACAGATTCCGCGCTCAGCTCTACGGGACCTACTGGCGGTCCGAGCGTGAAGCCTTTGCCCCCGATGTCATCGGTTCCCGCATGCAGAATGCGCTCAACGGGCTTGGCGGGCCGAACTGCAATGTCGCTGCCAACACGCCGGGGCAGAATGGCTGCCTGTGGTTCAATCCGTTCTCCAACGCAGGGCCGGGCAATCCGGCGCTGGGCCTCACCAACTCGGCCTACGTGGCAGGCGCTGAAAATTCGGCCGAGCTCGTCGGCTGGCTTCAGGTTCCCGTCGGCACCCGCCAGGTCGAGGAACAATATGTCGCCGATCTGGTATTCTCGGGCGAAACCAACCTCGATCTCGGCGGCGGCGCCATCGGCTATGCCTTTGGCGCGCAATATCGCAGCAACGTCTATACCAGCCGATCGTTGAGCGCGGTCGCGGACCTGGCGGTAAACCCATGCTTCCGAGAAGGCGATCTGTCGTGCGTCGGCACGCCCACCGAAGGCGTCGGGCCCTTCATCTTCCTGGGCGGCTCGCGGCGCGATCAACAAAGCCAGAACGTCTATGCCCTGTTCGGTGAGGTCAAGGTGCCGATCACCGAAAGGCTGGAGGTGACCGGCGCGGCGCGGTTCGAGAATTACGGCAGCCCGGTCGGCTCGACGTTCAACCCCAAGGGGTCGGTACGTTGGAATCCGATGGACTGGCTGGTGCTGCGTGGCTCGGTGAGCACCACTGTCAAGGCGCCGCTGGCAACGCAGGTTTCGCCCAATTTCGTGACGGCCCTCGCCGGCATCGCCGCCGCCGCCAACAACTTCAAGTCGGTGGACATTTTCGGCAATCCCACCGATCTCGGCCCTGAAAAGGCTTTCACCTATAACATCGGCGCCGTCGTCAAATCTTCAGGATTCACTGCCTCGGTCGATTACTGGAGCTTCGATTTCAAGGATCGCATCACCAGGACGCCGGAACAGGCGATTGCATCGGCTGTCGTGCCCGGAACGACGGGGGCAGGCCTTGCAAATTGCAGCAGCGCCTTTGCCGACCTGATTACCTTTCAGGGCGGTTGCCGCCAGGGCATAACCGTCGGTAGCGATATCTCGCGCGTGCGCTCCGATTGGGTCAATGGTCCGACGGTCAAGACCAGCGGGATCGATGTGGCACTTGACTATCAGGGCGATTTTGGGCCCGGCAAGTTCGGCGTCGGCGCGCAGGCGAGCTTCGTGCTCGATTACACCTTCAGCGATTTCGTGTTCCGCGGCTTGCTCGTTCAACAAGGTTACAAGGCGCGGGGCTTTACCAACTATTTTCGCGATCCGGGGACGATCTCGAAACTGCGTGCTACTGGTTATGTCAGCTACAATATTGCCGGGATCAACGCTCGCTATCAGGTCCGCTATGTAGATGGCGTGGCCGACGATCGCTGCGTTGGTATCAGCCCCTGCGCCACGACCTCGTTCGGCGGGACGGATTTCGGCGCTAGGGTGAAGTCCTTCACCCAGCACGACATCAACTTCGCCTATGATCTCCCGATCGATTCCTTCAAGGCGCAGTTACAGTTCGGCATCGAGAACTTCACCGATGCCGATCCGCCCGCGTCTCGGCTCGAAGTCAGCTACGATCCGTTCATTGGCAATCCGTTCGGCCGCATCTTCCGCTTCGGGATCAACACCAAGTTCTGATGAGTTTCAGGAAAACGAGGCGCTCGGTTCCAGTACTCGGCGTTGACGCTGATGTGGTCATGGGTCAGGTCGCAGGTCCACACCTGTGCCTGGCCCTGGCCAGCCCAAGATCGGGGCGATATCGACTTTATCGCCAGACAATATTGCACCCGCCCGCGCCGCCCCGGCGGTGCCGCTACGACGCGCCAGAAAGGCCAGGCAGATCGCGCTGAAATCCTGCAAGCACATGGCCAGCGCGGCAATCCGCCCGCCGCATCCGCTGCGGGCCGGGCTGGGCAATAAGCTTTGGTTCGCATAAGCACGGAGCCCCGGGTCCGCTCAGCGGTTCCTTCACGACCATGCCTCGCCGGAAAGTCGTTTGTGCCTGCTCTCCCTACCTGCTCCGGCACCAATCCGCGTGCGCTCGCAAACGAAATCGCCAAGTTCCGGCAACCCGTCCAGTCCCGCAGTCTCTTCGAGCTGGCCGTAACGGTCGTACCCTTTGCTGCGCTCTGGGCACTGATCGCCGCGGCACTCGACGCCGGTCAGTGGCTAGGTCTGCTGCTCGCGGTGCCGGCCGGCGCATTTCTCCTCAGGATGTTCCTGATCCAGCATGATTGTGGGCATGGTGCGTTTTTCCGGCGGCAGGGGAACAACGACTGGCTCGGCCGCATCCTCGGGGTGATCACGCTTACGCCCTATGACTATTGGCGCCGTTCGCACGCTGTCCACCATGCCACCACGGGCAATCTCGATGCGCGGGGCGTGGGTGATATCGACACCCTGACGGTGGCCGAATTTCAGCGCCTCAGTCGCCCGCGCCGCATCCTCTATCGGCTCTATCGCCATCCGATTGTCCTGTTCGGGATCGGCCCCGCCTATATATTCCTGCTGCAGCACCGGCTGCCAGTCGGCATGATGAAAAAGGGATGGCGGCCCTGGCTAAGTGCACTGGGGACCAACGCGGGTATAGCTCTGGTCGCTGGCGGGCTGATCTGGAGCATGGGGCTTCGCCTGTTTCTTCTCGTCCACCTGCCAATTACCCTCGTCGCGGCGTCGGTGGGCGTGTGGCTTTTCTATGTTCAGCACCAGTTCGAGCGGACGCATTGGGCCGGCGCCGACGATTGGTCGTTTCACGAAGCGGCACTGCACGGAAGTTCGCATTATGACCTGCCGCGCGTGTTGCGCTGGTTCACCGCCAACGGCGGCGCACACCACGTCCACCACCTCGCTAGCCGGATCCCTTTCTATCGCTTGCCGGAAGTGCTCCGACACGTCCCCGCGCTTGCCCAAACTGGCCGAGTGAGCATGTCCGAAAGTGTCGCTGCGGTGAGGTTGACCCTTTGGGACGAGGAAAAGCGCAGGCTGGTTTCCTTCGCAGAAGCCAGCAACCTACGACGGCGGTACCAAGCAAGCTGACCCCATCCGCTCGTGTGAACGATCATTCATCCTGTGAACGCCGCCAACGCTACTGCTGCGTAAGCTTAGCCTTGCGACGGCGCGCCAGCGGGTGGTGAGGCGGCCACTCCAGGCTGCACCAGCTACGAGCGCTTTGGACTTCAAGCAGAAGGAGTCCTGCGGTCTGCGTTGATCGTTCTGATGCCATCGCAACGGATGTTACCTGGCGCGATATGCATCACGTGGCGATCGCGGTGCTGCGCACGCGCTTGGAATTGCCAACTGATATTCGGCATGGCCGATGAAACCGGACTCCGGTTCCCGCTTTTCCGAACAGGACGGCGAGGCGCTGTCCGAAGGGGACCATTCGTTGATCGGGTTTGGCGGAGTGGCGAAAGACTGATCCCTGCGTGAATCCCGTAAGTCACCAGAATAACAGAAACATGCTGGGCGCATCGTCGGCAATACTCTATTCCGAAGACATGGACAGGTTCGTCGAAATCGAGTCTCTGCATTCAGAGCTAACTGACGGACGTCTCCGTTACGCTTCAACAACGAGTGCTTGGCTTTCTATCGTAACCCACCGTGGTAATACTTGTTTGGGCTGCTGGACCATTGGCGTCGGATGACCAAACCCGGCTGGCGCTGTCGATGAAGTTCAACGCGGCCGTCGCTGCTCTTGTGGCCAGCGGCGGCTTTTGGATGCATCTGAAGGGATGGTCCCGCACGTCCGCGGCGCTTGCCGCTATCGGCACGTTTATCGGCATGGCAACGCTGGCGGATCTGGCGCTGGGCGGCGGACTCGGCACGGGCGAGATGCTCCTGCTCGACTGGACGTCGGCGTCGGCCGGCATGGGCGGCCTGATGCCCGTCGCGGGAGCCATCTTCGTCACGACGTTAAGTCTGCTCGTTGGCGCGGTTGCGCTCGTCCCCGCTTCCGTGCTCCGCAACACGATCGTCCAGGTCGTCAGTCTGATCGCCATGGCGGTTGCCTTCGAAGTGCTGGCCGGCGCGGTGGCCCAGTCCGGGGGCACTATCACCAGCGATTTTCCGGGCCGACTATCGCTCCCCGGCACGATTTGCGCGCTGGCCCTGGCCACCGGCATTTTCATTGACAGCTGGCGCTCTCAGGGACCGACGGTCGTTGACCGGTCGGTCTGGGTGGCGCTGCTCTACTGCATCGCGTTGGCAACGCTCGATCGCTATACGCCGCTCGAGCTCAATATCGGGATATGCTACATCCCGCTGGTATATTTGGCGGTGCGTGCAGAACGTCCCGCCGTGATCATCGATCTTGCCGCCTTGGCGACGGCCATGATCCTGCTCGGCATTCTGGTATCGCCGCGTGGCGAGGTGAACGTCTCGATCGTGCTCATCAACCGCGCACTGGCCCTTGTCGCCGTGTGGTTCATCGCGTTCCTCGTTCACAAACTGCTGGTCGAACGCAACCGGTATCGCCGCGCCCAGATTCATCTGGCAGCGGCGCAAACCCTAGCAAAGTGCGGCAGCTTTGAAGTCGACCTGGTGACCATGACGTTGCGGGGCAGCCGCGCCTTCGACGCGATGCACGGCAGACCGGATCGCGGCGAAGAACCCTGGGTGCGTTTTGTCGAGCGAACGGTTGCCCCTGATGACAGGCAGGTACTGGCCGAAGTCGTCGCGTCTGCGCGTCGCGGGATTGCGACGCACCGGCTCGACTACAGCTTCGTCAGCGCAGCAGGAACGGCACGAAATGCTGCGCTTCAGACGCAACTGCTGCGTGGCGACGGTGGTGGCGACGGTGGCAGCGTCACTGGTGTCATCGGCGTCGTGCAGGACGTGACCGAACAGCGTGCGGCCGATGCGCATCATGCCGAGATCGAAATGCAGTTGCGACATTCCCAGAAGCTCGAATCGCTAGGCGTCCTGGTCGGCAGCCTGTCGCATGACCTCAACAACACGCTATTGCCGATCACCATGGTGGCGCCATTGCTGGCGCGATCGGCCGATCCCGCCACGCGCGAGGGGCTTGAGATGATCACGGACGCCGCCGGGCGCGCCCGTGAACTTGTCCGCGAGATCCTGGCGTTCAGCCGAAAGGAGGCGACCAGCGTGGGGACCATACGCCTAGACTTGCTGGTCGCCCAGGCCATGACCATCATCCGTGCGGGCATTCCGGTCACGATCCAGATCGTCGCAGATCTCCAACCGGTGCCGGAAATTGTCGGCAGCAAGGGGCAAATTTATCAGGCTGTGCTGAACTTGATGACGAATGCCGCACAGGCGGTTGGCGAGGCAGGTGGAACGATCACCATCGCAGTCGATTACCGGACCATGGCGCCAAATGACGAGGGCCGGGTTTGCCTGTCAGTGGCGGATAATGGCGCCGGCATGGATGATGCTACCCGCCAACGGATATTCGAGCCATTCTTCACCAACCGCGTCGCGAGCGGCGGCACCGGCCTCGGCTTGTCCATCGTGCGGGGAGTCGTGCAAACCCATGGCGGTTCGATATCGGTCCAAAGCACGATCGGCCAAGGCACGCGATTTGATTTGCTGTTCCCGCCAAGTGTTCAGGCAGAAGCGACATGACAAGAAATCGACGCCGCCTTCGCATTCTGCTGATCGATGACGAAGAGGCGATCCGGCGATCGATCACATTCGTTGTGCGGACGCTTGGCCATGAAATCGTTGCCGTCGCCAGCGTTGCCGAAGGCATTGTGCATTTCAGCGGGTCGCCGTCGGATGTTGTCATCACAGATATGATGATGCCCACGGGCTCCGGCTTGGAGGCCGTCACGAGGATCCGCGACCTGAGCACGGCTGTAACCATCATCGCCGTATCGGGCAGTGTTGATAGCAGCGGAACAGGACTGCTGAACGCGGCGCGCGACGCGGGAGCCGACCATTGCCTGAACAAGCCTTTTTCGTTGTCGGAACTCGAGGCATTGCTCGATACAGTGGCAGAGACACTCGATGCGGCAAACGACGGGGCCAATTGATGCTGCGGTGGTCGCGCTTTCCATGGCCGCTCTGGTATGACGCAAGAGCTGGACGGCGTTGCAGGTAAAGGTCCGCACCCCGTCGATCAACTTCAATTGGCAAGGGTCGCGAAAATCAGCCACACCGCTGATCGAACCTGCCGTTCTAATGCTTTTGCTATCTCAGTGGCCAGAGCGGATCGCTGTTCTGTGACGGCGTCTACGTTATTTGCGACTGTCACTTC
>JBBSOT010000224.1:0-8243 GCA_038259455.1 Hyphomicrobiales bacterium
GCGGAGTTCGCCGAGGATAGAAAGGGCCGGCTCCTGCCGGGATACCACGCCGACATGGTGGTGCTCTCGAGCGACATCGAAGCCGTCGCGCCGGACCGCTTGCACGAAATAAGGCCGGTCATGACAATATGCGGCGGCAGGGTCACCTTCGAGCGTTGAAACGGGCAGGCGGGTTGCGCCGAAGAGACGGCGTTCGACCGGTTTGGGCTCGGTAAATACCTTGGAGCCTCTCCCTCACGCCTCACGCCGGACCGGTTTAACGCTGCGACATCAGTAAAACACGACGCGGCTTGATCGAGACAGGTGCGTTCCAGGAGGATTTGTCTCCTGGCGCAGCCGTTCAGAATGCCGTGCTGATGCCGACGCGTCCGACCAGCGTATCGCTGCCTTCGCCGAACAGCCCGGCGGTCAGGGAGCCGGTCATCCTGGTCGTGACGCTGACCGGCAGGCTGACGCCAAACGTGGCTTCCAACCAGTCGGACGAGCCGACAGGCGCGGTGCCGGAGACGCCGAACAGGTCGATCAGCTGGACGGCGAGGTCTACGCCAGAATCGTCAAACCGGTGCGCCCATGCCGCCGAACCCCACAGCCAAGCATCCGGCTGGAAGTTGTGCCTGACCTCGGCGCCGAGACGCCCGATATGGTCGGTCTCCGACATCTCGCTGATCGCGGCAGGAAACGGGCCGCCGGTTTCCGTGTAGGCGTCGAGATCGACATGGACTGCCTGATAGGAGGCGAAGGGCTCGATGCGGTTCTGGTCGTCCATCTGGTAGGCATAGCCGACCCGCACGAGCCCGCCATAGCCGGTACCGTCGGTCTCGCCGGAGGAGCTGTCGACGCCGGCGCCATTCATGTAGCCGCGGCGGATATCGGCATCCAGCCCGGCGATCGTGCCTGTCGCCAGGAACTGGAACCCCGTCGCCGGCGTCGAGGCGATGAACATGGTTCCGGCCGGACCGCGTATCGTCGCCCTGCCGTCCAGGTCCATGTCGCTCGACACCGCGCCGTAACCGACGCTGCCGCCGATGATGAGGTGGTCCGTCATGGCGAGGGAGGCGCCGACCAGCGCCGAGCCGCTCCAGCCGTCATGGTCGATGGCTGCCCCGCCGAGGCCGTAGCCGAAGACACGAAAACGGCTGGTCGACGCTGCCGCAGTGCCTGGCCCGCCGTCGCCCTCATCCGCATAGCCGAGAGGCGCCATGGCCGGCATGCCGGGGCCTGCGGCGAGCTGGCGGGCGTACTCGCTGGTTGTATCGAGGAAATTGTTGACAAAGCTCGAAGCCGCGCCGGGCACCTGGCCGAGGCTGAGCAGCGAGCTCATCGCCGCGTCGGGCGTGATCATGCCTGGGTTTGGCCCCACGCGCGCGATGTAGGCCTCGATATTGCTGCTCATGGTCGGGTCCAAGCCATAGCCGACAATGGTGTTGCCGTCGTCCGAGACGCCGAAGGCCTGGTAGAGCGACCATTCTCCCATGTTGACGCCGCCGTCGACAAGCAGCTGCTTTACCGAGACCATTCCCGCCGGGTCGCCGTCTTCCCAGCGGAAGGCTATGCTGCCGGAAGAGCCCACAACGACGCTGCCGTCGGCGCTCACATCCTTGGCCTCGCTTTTTTGGATGATGCTGCCCGCCAGTATCCCCAGACCGGTCATCGTACCGTCAGCAGTGCTGTCATCCACCCAACGAAAGGCCTCGCCAAGGGAATAGTCTGCGCTGTTGCTGTAACCCACCACGACCGAGCCATCGGCGTTGACGGCATTGGCGCCGCTAAAGGTGCCACCGCCCAGGAAGCCAAGTCCAGTCAGTCCGACGTCGCCCTCTTGCCATCTGAACGCTTCGCTGCCGGATCCGTTGCTGGCCTCTCCAACGACGGACGTGCCGTCGCCGCTTATGTCGCGACCGTAGCTGAAATTGCCACCGGAAATGAAGCCAAGGCCGGTCAGTGCCGTGTCACCCGCTTTCCATCGAAAGGCCTCGCTGGAGCCCAGGGCGTTTGTGCCGTATCCGGCAACGGCATTCCCGTCATTGCTCACGCCATGGGCGTAGCTGTCGGCGGTACTGGAGCTGCCGGGAAGAAACCCGAGGCCGGTCAATCCGGTGTCGCCTTCGACCCATCGGAAGGCTTCATCGTTGCCGTCCGCATTTCTTCCTGTGCCGATCACAACTGTGCCGTCACCGTTTACGCCATTGGCGTAGCTTGTGGCGCCGCCTGGCAGGAAGCCAAGGCCGGTGATGACGCCGTCGACCCACCGCACGGCTTGGGGCGACATCATACCGGGCCCGCTTTCGCCGACCACCACCGAACCGTCGGCATTGACCCCATTGGCGTAGCTGTAGTCAGCTCCTGAAAGGAAGCCGAGCGGGTCGAAAGCGTCCTGCGCTGCCGCCGGGCCTGAGCCGAGCGCCGCCATTGTCATTCCCACAGCCACCGCCGAAGCCGGTGCCAGACGACGTCTGCAGATGTTCATGACGACACTCTATCTTGATTTTTCGGTCATAATCGTAGCACAACTTCTAGGCGAGACAAGTGAGGTCCTGGCAAATTTGCCATAGCTCGCAAGCGCTGGAGTGGTCTGTGCCAAAAGCGCGTCTGAAACATGCCAGGCGTTGGAGAGTCGTGCTTCCCTCAGGAACGACACGCCCGCAAGGGAGAAGCTGTCCTTGGCGCAGTTCCGCGAGGTTTTCTCCAAACGATCGAGTTTCGAGAGCCGACGCCGACGCTCCGCCGAGCCTTCACTCAGTCCTGCTGTTTCGAAGCGTCTCCTTGAACACGTCGAAGGCCGTCGTGCCCCTCCGGTCCGGGTAGTAGAGGTGGTAGCCGGCGAATGGCTCGCACCACGGCTCCAGCAGGCGGGTGAGACGGCCATCGGCGATCGGTGTGGCCACCAGATCCTCCAGGATGTAGAGGATGCCGAAACCTTCGATGGCAGCGGCCACAAGCAGGTCGGCGTCGTTGAACACCGGCCCGCGGCCTGGCGTGACCGTCACCGCACGGCCGTCGCGCTCGAACGACCAGGGAGACAGGTCGCCATGCGCGTTGCGGTAGCCGACACAGCGATGCGCCGTGAGGTCGGCGGGCTCCAGTGGCGCCGGATGGTCGCTTAGATAGACGGGTGCGGCCACCACCGCGACGCGAAGCGGAGGCCCGACCGCGAGCGCGATCATGTCCTTCTCCAGCCGCTCGCCGAGCCGGATGCCCGCATCGTAGCGGCCCGCCACGACGTCCGTCATGGTGCCCTCCACACACACCTCCACCTCGATGCCGGGGTGGCAGCGCATGAAGGAGGGGAGCATCGGCCACAGCACCGTGTCCGCGGCGTGTTTGCCCGTCGTGATCCGGACCGTGCCGATCGCCGCGCCGCGGGCCTGGCACAGCGCCTCGATCTCCTCGTCCAACCCGGCCAATGCCGGCGACAGCGTAGCGAGCAGGCGCTCGCCGGCCGCCGTCGGGGCGACGCTGCGCGTCGTACGGGAGAGCAGGCGAAAACCGAGCTGACCCTCCAGCCGTTTCATGATCTGGCTCAACGCCGACTGCGTGACGCCGAGCCGCCGCGCGGCACGCGTGAAGCTGCGGTCGGAGGCGATTGCCGCGAAGACGGCGAGATCGCCGAGCTGATCCGGACGCATTGATGATCCCGGCTACTGAGGCCTATTACTAATTAGGCGGTTCTCTCGATCAATTAGCATGACTACCTAGCCCGCAACAGTGGAAGGAACGAGGAGCAGGCGATGGGCAAGGTTTGGCTGGTGACGGGGGCAAGCCGCGGGCTTGGATGCGAGATCGCGCGGGCGGCGCTCGATGCGGGCGACACGGTCGTGGCAACGGCGCGGTCCGCCGACGCGGCGCGCACCGCCTGCGGGGGCGACCACGATCGCCTGCACGTCCTCGCGCTCGACATCACCGACGCTGATGCCGCGGACGCGGTCGCTGCGGAGACGATCGAACGGTTCGGTGCGATCGACGTGCTGGTCAACAATGCCGGCTATGCCGAACTGGGTTTCTTCGAGACCTTCACCGAGGCCGCGGTGCGGCGCCAGTTCGAGGTCAATGTGTTCGGCACGATGAACGTCGCGCGCGCCGTCGCGCCCCACATGCGGCGGCGCCGCTCGGGCCTGATCGTTACCATCTCGTCGGTCAGCGGTCTGGTCTCCAACGCCGGGGGCGCGGTCTACTCGGCGTCGAAGTTCGCGGTCGAGGGATGGATGGAGGGCTTTGCGCAGGAACTCGCACCGTTGGGAGTCCGCTCGCTCCTTGTCGAGCCGGGGATGCTGCGCACCGACTTCATGGACGGCACGTCGGCGCGGTTCGGCAGCATCGACATTCCGGACTATGCCGAGGCGGTCGCGCAGTATCGCGCGTTCGTCAACGGGGCCAACGGACACCAGCCGGGCGATCCCAAGCTGCTCGCCGCACACATCGTGACGCTTGCTTCGCAGGACGAGGCACCAGCGCGGCTCGTTTTCGGCGAAGACGCCCGCCAGTGGGCCAGCGCCAAGGTCGACCAGTTGAGGGAGGAGATCGCCCAGTCCACCGATCACGGCTGATGCAACAGGCCAAAGGGCCGGGAAGTGAGGTGATTGCTCGGCCCCAGCAGTGACCATCGGGCGCTTCCCAAATACGAACCTCCAACGGGACGGCCGGGTCAGACCAAAAAGCATCATGGATGCGGCGCAGGCTTTCCCGAAATCTGCGCCGGATTACCCTTCCGAAATGGCCGAGCGGAAATGGGGACGAGGAAGACTCTCCGGTTTGGAAAGACCGCTTCGGGGGAGACGCCGGAGGGCTCGGAATGGCGTAGATGTGGTCGGACGCCGAGTGGCAGCTTGCCGCCAAGCGTTCTCCATAAGCGGAACGTCAGCAACGGCCCCCAACCAGGACAGTCAGCGCATCCTCTTTCCGTGCGCCACCGTCCTCACGCCCCTGCGGGCATCGGGCGGCGCGCTTTCCATAGCAGGAAGCTCATGACGGTGACGTTCAGAAGGTTCCAGCCAATGCCGTTCAGGAAGGCCGCGGCATAGGAGCCGGTCATGTCGTAGATGACGTCCAGCCTCTCCATATTCCGCCAAGCACAACGTCCGCTTTGCGCCCTCAAATCGGACGTAGAAGCAGTGGTATAATTCAACCAAGTGCGGAACGCACGGAGGCTACGGCCTTCGCGTCTTTTCGTTGTCTTTGAGGGCTGCTCCAGCAAGGTGACGGCGATAGGTTGTCGGGGTGACACCGGTGAAGCGGCGGAAGGCGCGGGTGAAGTGCTGGGGGCTTTCATAGCCCGATGCCAGGGCGACCTCGATGACCTTGGCATCAGGATTGTCGAGCAGCGAACGGGCGCGTTCGAAGCGCGCCTCCTGCAGGATTTCAGAGTAGGAGCTGCCGCTCAGCTGCAATTGGCGTTGCAATGTGCGCTTGCTCATCCCGACAACCTCAGCCGTGAAGGCCAAATCTGCGTTTCCCTCGCCCAGATAGGGCTGGATGATCTGTCGCAGCAGTCCAGCGAAGGTCCACGGTTCGGTCGTGCCTCCAATTATTTCGCCCGAGCACAGTAAGGTGGATGCATCTTCCGGAGGCCTGGTCGGCCCAGCGGTTGACCGGGCCAGATGTTCGCGATCGACCAGGATGGATGTGTTCGGTTGGCCGACGAGGATCCGGGTGTTTGGGAACGCTGCGTGAACGGCCTTGGGCACAGCGTATCGCGAAACGAAGGTCATCTCGCGCGGGTACCAGGCGGGACCTGCGATGCTGCGTACAACGGCGATGACCCCTTGCAGGTTCAGCCATTCGGCAAAGCAAATGAAGGGATGACGACCAAGATGCGCCATATCGCAAAATACCCGGAACTGACCGGCCTCCTGACGGACGCCTGCCCGAAAACAATTGTCTTCGAGTCGAGCGATGGCGAACAGAGCTTCAAGACGCCTGAAGCCGGTTTGCGCCCTGATGATCGCGGCCTGGTGCGCGGGCCTGAGCGATGCCAGCGAGGCGTGTCCGGAGGCCAGCAGACCGAGCTCCATCGGTTCGACGTCGCGGCCGCACTGCGCGATCCACTCAACGGCGATAGGAATGCTGACGTAGAGGTCAGGCGTCTCTTCTATCGACGTCGGCAGGGTGGAGCGCGCCAGATCGCGCTCCACCGGTGCGCCAAACGCGCGCATCACGGCAATATAGTCATTCAAATGGGCCGCCCGGACCAACGCGAGCCTGCTACTCAAATGCCTTGCCTCCCAGCGCAGCGATTTTGGCGTCTTATGGGCAGACGCACAATCTCCCACCGGTCACGATGACTTCATCATGTGCCAGGAACTTTGATAGCGAATATGGCCCGAGGTACAAGGGATAGCGACCCGGGGGATGCCCGATTGCGGTTGGTGATAGCCGGACTGACGTTGTCGGGTCCGATTTCGCTTGCGCTGACTGCCCGTCGTCTCGGCATAAGCTCGCGGACGCTGCAACGCCGGCTGAAGAAGCGTGGCATTTCCTTCTGGACGATCGTTGACGAGTCCCGGTTCCGGATTGCCGGCGCCCTGCTGCGCGAGACCGACCTCAGCGTTCAGGAGATTGCCGCCCGCGTTGGTTACAGCACCCCGGGGTCCTTTGCCCGTGCCTTTGCCAGATGGGCTGGCCAACCTCCACGCGCTTTTCGCAGGGCGTCGGCAAGCGAAAAGGGCGTGCGAAAGATTGGCGCGATATGGGCAGAACTGACGCGGGATAAGCGATAGCTTCAGCGTGCCCGATTCAGACAGGAACCTGAACCATGTATCGTCCTATTCCCGCGATTATTCTAGCGCTTTGCCTTCCCGCCATACCGGCATCGGCGCAGGTCAGCGATGCCGAATTGAAGGCAATCTCCATCCCCGACAAGGTCGACACTTCCATAGGTACGCTCGAGTTCTTCGATGGCGTGCCCAAGGAAGCAACGATTGCCCCGGTTTACGACAATCTCGACCGCATGCGCGGCATGGAGGTCTTCTTGGACAATGTCGGCGCTGTGTCGATGTATAGCGTGCGCACGGGCCTCGCCAATGCCGGAGCAAAGGGCGCGAACAGAATCGCGATCTTCGAACAGTTGATGGATTCGCAGACCCTGGTGGTCACGGCCAACACTTCGACGCTTTATGCCTATACCTACACGGATCTCGCCAATGACGGCCCGACCGTGATCGACATTCCGCCGGGCATGCTCGGCTTCCTCAACGACGCCTGGCAGCGCTTCGCCGGCAACATGGGTGTCGCCGGCCCGGACAAGGGCAAGGGCGGCAAGTATCTCGTGGTGCCCCCGGGTTATACGGGCGACATTCCGGACGGCTATTTCCTCCTCAAGCCATCGACCAACCGCAACTTCATGTTCCTGCGCGGTTCGATCAAGGATGGGCTCAAGCCCGCGGTGGAAAACATCACCTCCAAGCTGAAGGTCTATCCGCTGAAGGATGCGGCAAATCCGGCGGCGACCGAGTTCGTCAACATGTCAAACAAGGCTTTCAACACCGTCTTCCCGAGCGATTTCAGCTATTTCGAGAATTTGAACGAGGTGATCCAGGAAGAGCCGATCGACGCCATCAGCCCCGAAGTGCGTGGCGCCATTGCCTCGATCGGCATCGTCAAGGGCCGACCCTTCGCTCCCGACGAGCGTATGAAGAAGCTGCTCACCGAGGCGGCAACGCTCGGCGACGCGACGTCGCGGGTCATCACCTACCATCCGCGCATCGAGGGCGTGCGAATATACCCCGACGACCCCAAGAGCGTCTGGTCAACCGCCTTCGCCAACAAGAACACCAGCTTCGAGGCCGACGGAACGATGGGGCTCGACGCGCGGGTCCTCTATTACTTCAATGCAGGCGGTGTGACGCCGGCGATGGCGACCAGCGTCGTGGGCGCAGGTTCAGACTATGGCCTGGCGGTTCTCGACTCCAACCAGCAGCCCTTCGACGGCGCGAAGACCTACAAGTTGCATCTGCCGAAGGACGTGCCGGTCAACGATTTCTGGGCTGTCACCCTCTATGATACGCAGACCCGCTCGCAGCTCCAGACTGGCCAGCCTTTCCCGACCATCGGCAGCCAGACCGACGGCATGACCAAGAACGCCGACGACTCCTATGACGTGTATTTTGCTCCCGAAGCGCCGGCGGGCAAGGAAGGCAACTGGCTGCAGACCGTGCCGGGCAAGAGCTGGTTCACCATCCTGCGCATGTACGGGCCGCTTGAGCCCTGGATCAACAAGACTTGGCGTCCGGGTGAAATCGAGATGGTGA
>JBBSOT010000225.1:0-8231 GCA_038259455.1 Hyphomicrobiales bacterium
CCAAAACCGTAACCTACGAGAATCGAAACCGGCGCGATCAGGAATGGATGGAAATAGGTGTACATTTCGCTGTAGACAAGCGGAACGAAAGCCGGAAGCGCGAAAGTTGCGAGTGCCAAGCGGTCGATGCCGCTGAGCTCTGGTTCGAGGTGGTCATTCCTGATGAGCGAGACTACCCCGCAGCTTACGAGAATCCAGAATGCTAAATTGCCCAACACGGCGGCGAGCCAAACATTTGATAGGATCTGGTAGTTACCCGTCAGCAAAGTCGCGGCGCCCGTACGTCCGAGAAAGGTGGCGGCGGACGCTGTATTCGCGAGGCTGGAGGCGTGCAGTCCGAGGACGATAGCGAAAGTCATAACGCTCACCGCAGCGCCGCCTAGGATGATCTTGGCGGTCCGAACGTCGCGGCTTGATGCCCCGGCGTTAGCCAAAATCAAGAGTCCGATAGTGGGGAGGAAGAAGACCGATTTGATTGTCAATGTACCGCCAATAGCAATCAGCATGCCGATCGCTATCATTTGTGACCACGTCGCTCTTCGATGCGTTGCCAGCGCAAGTGCGCCGGTCATGGCTGCGGTCGCGAGTGAGTCGGTCCGAAAATCGGTGAGGTAGAGTAGCGAAGCGCTGAAGCAATTAAAGGCGAGTACTGCGACAAGCGCTGGATCGACGGCCATGAAGCGTCTTGCGGCATGAAAGATTGCGAAGCTTGTGAATGCGGCACAGGCGAGTGGGATAAAGCGGGCAGCGATGAGCTGGTCGACTTCATTGTTGGATATGAGCGGTAGCCAGCGGAATAGGTGTACGAAGGCGGTCTGAAAAATCTCCGCCATTTCACCGCGGCGAAAATCGTAAAGCATCGAGAGATTAAGAAATTCATCCCAGTTTAGTGAAAGGTGCGTGACGATGTAGAGCCGCGCCACGAAAACTAAACCGATGCACCACAAAAGGGTCATGCGCAGAGCGGAAAGCGAAGCTCGTGCGAAGATCACCTTGCGCATTGCAAGGTAGGATGCAACTGTCATTGGGATAGCTGCGAGCAGGCCCGCAAGGTAGAGACTCGTTCCGAAGTAGGACAATGCGCCGATCAGCAATATATTGGAGAGATAGAGCAGCACCCACAGTGCGACAAAGGGCACGAAGCGCCCCTTCAGCTGCGAGCGGAAGGCGAGTTTGCCTTGGATCATGAAACCGCTGCATATTCCGGCGACGAGCGCAGCGAGACTTGCGAACGGGTAGCTCAGGCCCAGTGTAATACAGGCCGCATAGATCGCGTAGGCGAACGCGGTATTAGCCAATCCGGCAACAAGGAAGCGTAGCAACTGCGATCGCTCGCGAGAGAGATCCAATTGTGTTGTCATGCGAGCCAAGCCTTGGCCTTGGCGTAATAGCGGAAGGCAAATTTCTGCGCTGTGACGAACTGGCAGATCGCTGCCATCCGGGCGCGCGCACAGGGGCCGGGTGCGGTGGAGTGCTTTTGCGCGAGGGCCAAATATTCACCGAGCGTAGTACCGAGAAGCCTCCATGTCATGTTATCGTCAGAATATCGGTTTGCGATCAGGGACCGGTCAATATGATAGGCACCGCCTTTGCGCGCGAGCGACCAAGAAAGATCGATATCCATGGCGTAGAGAAACTCTTCGCAGTAGCGAGTGTCGCCAAGTGCGCTGTGCCTGATAGCGAGCGGGATGCCATACAGGTTGCGTCCGGTTTCGAGGCACTTCTTCCCCGTTGCGTCTGGGTCGAAGCGTCCTGACCGGGAAAAACGACGATGCGCCAGTGTTCGACGCTGTTCGTCTACGTAAACGAGATCGCAATATACGCTGGCGACGTCGGGATTTTCGCGCAACGCCGCACGTGCGAGGTCAAGTGCATCAGGATTGGCGAAATAGTCATCATGGCAAAGCAACATGTATGCTTCGCCATTCACGTCATCCAGCAGCATGTTGAAATGATCGCGCATCGGGAGGGTGTGCGGCCGCCGAACTACGCGCAGTGGAAGGCGGTCCTTCCACTCGGCCAGGATGCAGGCGGTTTTGTCGGTAGAGGCGTTGTCGCTGACCAGCACTTCCACGCCATTCAGGTTTTGCATCTCGATCGAGCGCAGCGCCTCGGCGAGGAAGCGTTCGCCGTTGTAGACGGGTATGGCTACAGTGAAGTCAGCCACTAGCCTTCTCTTACTTGCATCGGCGAAGATATCCTTCGCGGGCAACAGAAATCTGCAGCTTGTCTTGCAGTGAAGTGTCCGTTTCGAACAGGTCGGTTTCCGCCAGATATGCCCTCACGGCAGTCAACGGATTGTTGCCGCGACCCCATGGGCGATCGCCGACGGCGATTTCGGGCAAGTGTTCGACTAATGTATCGAAAACGACGCAATAGCTGCCTACGGTAGTTAATGGGGCATAGGAGCGCAGTTCATCGAGGACGTGATCGTGCGTGTGATTGCTGTCGAGGCAGACGAGCACGCGCTTGGCATCGCCGACCATTTCTGTGACTTGGTCGACGATTGCGGGATCCACGCTGGAGCCTTGCACGAGGTCAATGCGATGAGAGAGCGGGTGCGCTTCGATCGCTTCGCGATTGGGCTGGCGAATATCGATGTCGATGCCGATGACGCGTCCGCCCTTGGCTCCGGTACAAGTCTCAAGCAATTCGAGCATCGAACCGTAAAATATCAGCGATCCGCCACGTGCGACGCCGGTTTCCAAGACAACGTCGGGGCGCAGCTTCCATATCAGTTCTTGCATGGCCACGATGTCCTGCGGATACTGAATAATCGGCAGGCCCAGCCAATCAAAATTGTAGGAGTAGCCAAGCTCTTGGGCCTTTCCAAGCCAGCGGTTGGTGAGGTCCGCCATTTCAACGTTCGCACCGAGTTCGGTGACGAGTTCGGTGCGCAGTTGCGCAAATGCTGGATCGGTCATGGAAACTCCGTGATCAAGAAAATTAAAGGGATGATTAGTTGTTAGCCAACCAAAGTTTAGCAGCGTCGTTGAGTCCGCGTTCGAGGGCGACCTGAGGTATAAAGCCAAGCTCTTCGGTTTGACGGGTGATATCGGGAATAAGCATGTGATGCTCACCTTTACGGTCGGGCAGTGCGCCGACCTGGACGAGGTGGGGTCTTTTAGCAATGAGGCCCAATTTTTCTACGATCTGTGCGATTGTAGTGGCTTGTCCGGAGCCAAGATTAACCGTGCCCTCAAAATCGGAAACTGCTAAGAGGGCGATGGCGGCACCGATATCTCGCACGTCGAGGAAATCCCGAACTTGCGTGCCGGAGGAGCATTGGGCCAGTTGACCTGACGCGAGTGTGCAAAGTACGCTCGGGACCAGACGGCGAGGGTCTTCTCCTTCGCCATAAGCGAGGAATATGCGTGCCCATGCATGGCTCACATCTAGGCTTCGCAGGTGTTCAAGCAAGGCAAATTTAGCGCGGCCGTAGGGGAAGGTAATCCGCTCGGGGTCAATCTCTTCGTACTCCCGGCGCGGGGCAAGACGGCTGCCCGAATATTCGGCGCATGTGCCGCAGGCGACAATCCGACTCCCGCCTTGATGCGCGAATGCGTCGAACAGTGTCATGCCGGCTTGGAGCCACACAGTGTTCTCGGGGTCATGCCAGAAAGCGCCATGTTCGGTAGTCCAGGCGCAGTGGATAAGGATGTCAGGTTTGACTGTGGCGACGAGCGCGGCGCAGGCGTCAGCATCGCGCAAATCGACTGTATGCCAAGTTCCGAGACTTGCGTTGCCAGTTTCGCGAGTGGTGCAGTGAATATCCGCACCCGACGGAAGTTTCTTCAGTACCTGGCGTCCGATGAAACCTGTGGCGCCGGTAAGCAGGATGCGTTCAGTAGCAATGTCAGTCAACGATCAGGTCCCTGACAAACGGCAGCGCCTTGTCGCGATCAGAAAGAACGGCGGGTTGCATCGGCCAATCGATGGCAAGATCGGGATCGTCCCAGCGTACGCCTTTTTCTACGCCCGGACGATGCGGTCTGCTGAACTGGTAGAAAACTTCGCACCTATCTTCCAAGGTGATAAACCCGTGTGCCACACCGCGCGGCAGATAAAGTGCATTGCCAACATTGCTATCGAGTTCGACGCTTACATGCAGAAGATAGGTCGGCGACGCGGGGCGAAGGTCGACGGCGACATCGAAAATCCGCCCGACGATGCAGCGGACGAGCTTCGCTTCTCCTTGGCCTTTTTGAATGAAATGCAGGCCTCGCAAAGTTCCCTTTGCTTCGTTGCGCGATATCGCCGCCTGTGCTTCCACCGGTTCAAGCCCATGTCCTGTGAACTCGGTGCTGCAATAGGAACGCTGGAAGCTCCCGCGAGCATCAGCATGTATATCGCTCGAAATGTCGAAGACGCCGTCGATTTGGGTCCCTGAAAACTGCATCAGAAGACTTCGATCTGAGGAACGGCAACCACGAAACGGGCGCCCCATTCGCGCGTTACGGAAAGCTGCTCGGAAATTTCGTCGCGCAAATTCCAGGGCAGAATGAGGATGTAGTCCGGTTTTGCTTCGATAAGAGCTTCGGGTGGAAGGATCGGAATGTTGACTCCAGGGAAATAGTGATCCTGCTTGTGGGGGCTGAGATCAACGGTGAAGGCGAGAAGTTCGGGGCCGACCCCGCAATAGTTGAGCATGGTACTGCCTTTGGCCGGCGCCCCGTAGCCGAGCACCTTTTTGCCGCCGCGCTTCGCTTCAATAAGAAATTCAAGAAGCTCGACCTTGCGTTGCTCGACCTGTTTCGCAAACCCGCGATAGGTATCCGCGCTGCCGAGACCCGCGTCTTTCTCGCTGAGCCGGACTTTTTCGTGACCGGCGGCCAAACCAGCGTCCCAAAGACCTGCGCCCGAATGGCTAGCATGAACACGTAATGAGCCGCCATGCGTGGGAAGTTCCTCTACGCCGTAGACTTCTAGGCCAAACCTGCCCAGCATTCGCTCGACGGTTAGCAATGAAAGGTAGGAGAAGTGTTCATGGTAGATCGTGTCAAACTGACAGCTCTCGAGCATGCGCAGGACGTGCGGAAACTCGATGGTGAAAGTGCCCTGCGCCTTCAAAATTAAAGACACGCCGCCGAGAAAGTCTTTTGGATCGGGAACATGTGCCAGAACGTTGTTGGCGACGATCAGGTCCGCAGCAACACCCTTCGAAGCCAGCTTTTCGCCAAGCGAAACGCTGAAGAAGTCGACGACGGTTTCGATGCCATGTTTTGCCTCCGCCGCGCGCGCCGTGTTGGCAGTAGGATCGATTCCTAGGACAGGTATCTGCGACTGTTTAAAATATTGCAGCAAATAGCCGTCATTGCTTGCCAGTTCGACCACGAGCGAGTCGCCGTCCAGACTGTGCGCAGTAATCATGGCGCGCGCGTATTCTCGCGAATGACGCAACCAGCTCTCGGAGAAGGAAGAGAAATAGACGTAGCCGTCGGTGAAGTGTTCGGAGGTCTCGACGCGGGTGAGCTGAACCAGCCAACATGCTTCGCACACCATGGCTTTGAGCGGATAGAAGGTCTGTCCGCGCCCGGCCCCGTCGCGCATATCACGAAGGTCGTTCGATACCGGCGACATGCCGAGATCGGCAACGACCGTCGAAAGTTCGGCAGAGCAGAATCGGCATGTGTTGGTCAAGTGTCCGCCCCCGACCTTTCCATCGCCAAAATCTGGCCGATCGTTACATCCCACATATCAGCGCCTTCTGCATGGGCTTGGTACCATTGTACGGCTTTCTCTATTCCGTTTTCGAGCGTCCAATGCGGGCTCCAGCCAAGTCGGTCGGCGGCTTTGGAGGAGTCAAGCGCGAGAAACCGTTCTTCAAAAACGCTATCGTCAGCTTCTGTTTCTACATGCGCGTCACCGGAGTAATTAGCGGCGATCAGGCGAGCAAGATCAGCGACAGGTCGGCAGTCTTGAGCCTCGGGGCCGAAATTCCACTTGCCGGAGTAGGCCTCTGGCTGATTCACGAGTTTCTCTGCTAGGGTGAGATAACTTCGCAAAGGTTCGAGAACGTGCTGCCATGGCCGGGTCGATGCAGGATTTCGCAGCATTAGCGGCTGACCGGCGGCGAAATTGCGGATGGCATCGGGCACCAGCCTGTCCGCCGCCCAGTCGCCTCCTCCGAAAATGTTTCCCGTGCGGATAGCAACGCAGCCCTTGCCTTGCTCGCGCAGATACGAATGATGCCAGGCATCGACAATGAATTCGCTAGCAGCCTTGCTGGCGCTGTACGGCTCGCGTCCGCCCAACTCGTCGCCCTCACTATAAGGTTCTGCGCGTTCAAGATTGCGATATACCTTGTCGGTAGTGACGACGGCCACGGCGTTTACATGTGGGTTGCGGCGCACAGCCTCCAGCAAATTTGCAGTGCCCATGACGTTTGAGGCGACTGTCTCAATTGGATCGGCATGGGCACGGCGAACCAGTGGCTGGGCAGCCAAATGAAACACGACCGACGGAGCAGCGCTGTTGAGCGAGCAGGAAAGGCGTTCAAGGTCACCAATGTCACCGAGAATGGATGAGGTAAGCCTCCCTTCAAGGCCGGTCGCATCAAAAAAAGCCGGTTCGGTATTGGGCGCGAGAGCATAACCGTGCACGCGAGCGCCGATTGTTGTCAGATAAGCGGCCAGCCAGCCGCCCATGAAGCCGGTGTGGCCCGTTACGAAGACCGACCTTCCGTCCCAGAAACTCTTGTTCACGCCCACACTTTCCAGGGAGCTCGCCCGTCTTGCCAATAATTTTCGAGCAAGTGCTTTTCACGCAGCGTGTCCATGCACTGCCAGAAACCACCATGACGAAAAACGGAAAGATTCCCCTCGCGCGCCAGCGGCTGGAGCACGCTGGCCTCCAGCGTAAACGTGGGATCGCTGGGCAAGCGTTCGAAGATTGAACGGTGAAACACGAAAAAGCCCCCATTGATCCAGCCCCTCCCGGTTTGCGGCTTTTCTTCGAACGAGGTCACAGAGTCGCCTTCGAGGCCCAATTCGCCAAAGCGGGAGGAGGGGCGAACAGCTGTTACTGTGGCGAGCTTGCCCGACGCTTCGTGATGGGCCCGGAGGCGGTCGAGGTCCACGTCGCACAGCCCGTCACCATAGGTTGCCATGAAAGTTTCGCCCTCGATATGGCGCAAGGCCTGCTTAAGGCGCGAGCCGGTCTGCGTCGTTTCGCCAGTATCCTGAATGATCACCTTCCAGTCGATCCGGTCGTGCGTGCTGCCGAGAAGCGAAACCGAGGGATCGGAGAAATCGACCATGAGGTCATTCGAATGATTGTCGTAATTCAGGAAGAAGTCCTTGATGGCTTCTTGCTTGTAGCCGGCGCACAAAACAAACCGGTCATGTCCGAATTGCCGATAGTAGCGCATGATATGCCAAAGTATCGGCTTGCCGCCGATTTCGACCATGGGCTTAGGACGGCTAACGGTTTCCTCGCTGAGCCGTGTTCCCAGGCCCCCACACAAGACTGCTACCTGCATATATTTCTGCCCAAACCTTGCCCGTTCAACAGGTGTCAACTCTCAGCAAAACCGTTAAATATGATTTCCCACTCTAGGGCTGACCAGCAAACCGATCAAGCGCTGGCGAGTGAGTTGCAGTATCGACCCAAAAAATTGATTATTGTGCGCGGGGATCGCTGGGCGCTCAAAAACATCACGGGAGATCCAATCGCGTGGCTCCGTGAAAACGAATGCGCCGAATAGCGGGATTTGGTTGATAAGGTAGATGAGGATGGTGCCCGGTCCTCCTCGAGCAGCTCAGCTATTGCGCCAATTAAAGTTATAGGTCGGAGAAGAAGCACCCGTTTCGGCTCAATATAGGTTCGACTCTGGGGCCCGCTAGAGGGTCGTGTCCAGGCAAGCTGCTTTTTTCGTAGGTGCCCGGATAGCAGCCATTCGCTCGTGAGGCCCGAAACTGGCAGCCTGCTGAATTCATCCACCGCGCAACGCTAGAGTCTAGGCGGCAAGTCTCGCCGGGGTGTTGCACGCAGTCATCCCGGCTTGGCCGCCAGCTTGCGTTCGATGGCGGTCCATAATTGCTGCAGGCTGCGGCCCGCGGGGCTGCGCGGTGCGAACGCTCCGACCGGTTGCTGGCGAACAGCACATTGTTCGACCGCGCTGGCGAGGGGGATGGCCGGCCAGCCGGGGTTCGCTTCACGCGCTTCGCGGTGGAGCGTCCGGCGCAGGTCGAGCATCGAGAGGACCGGCAGGATCGGCGGATGCGGCTTGC
>JBBSOT010000226.1:0-8183 GCA_038259455.1 Hyphomicrobiales bacterium
CAATTTGTCGTCGGGCACTTCGTCCGGTGTTTCAAGTTCTGCAATGACAAGTCCGGCAAGTGGTCCACCGAACACGTCAACTTCAAAGAGATTGCCCTCATGCATGACATGACAGCGTGTTTTCTCGATGACGCGACCAATCGCGAAAGGAAGCATCTCAAGGGCTTCGACCAGAGGAATGGTGTACTCGAACTCGTCGCGCGCGCGTTGATGACTGGAGAATTTGAGGGTCAGGATTGCTCCGCCACCCTCAATAATGCGTATGCGTATGGTTCGGTTACCGAAAGCCGCGAGATAAAACTGCCGGATGCGGATTTCTGTGCCGACGGCATCCCGCCATCCGCCGCTTGCGACCATAAATTTGCGTTCGATTTCTTTTGCCATTGCAACACTAAAACCCGAGACTCCTGCCAAGGCAAGCGCGCCGGTTGACCGCATCATTCGATTGACTAGAACAGGAGTATGGCCAACATCTCACAACCTGTCGGGCCGCTTGGTTCGGGGCTTCCAACACCAGCCGAGCAGACCCGCACGGCTCTTGTGCACGCTGCCTTGGAACTGTTTGGTCGGCGGGGGTATGACGGTACGTCTACGCGCGACATAGCGGCGCTCGCCAAGTCCAACATCGGCTCCATTGCTTATCATTTTGGGGGAAAGGAGGGACTGAGGGCCGCATGCGCCAACCATATCGTCGAGATGATAGGGGCCATTGCCGGTACGGCTCTGGCAGAGGCGCCAGACGCAGCCGAGGATGCCGGATCCGCGCAGCAGCGTCTGCATGTCATACTCGACAGGATGGCTGCTTTTGTCGTCGCGCGGCCTGAGGCCGGAGCGATTGTGCACTTCGTCCTTCGCGAACTTGCCCAGCCGAGCGAGGCACTCGATATCATCTACGAAGGCGTGTTTGACCCGGTGCATCGCCGACTTTGCGGCATTTGGGCGCAAGCCTGCGGGGAGGATCCACAAAGCGAGCGGACGCGGATTACCGTCTTCACCATGATTGGCCAGGTGCTTTACTTCCGTATCGCCCGTGAGGCGGTGATGCGTCGCATGGGATGGTCGGCGCTCGGCCCACAGGAGGTCGGTTCGGTGGTGGATGTCGTCCATGACAACCTGGATGCCATATTGGTCGCCCGAAGGAATTCGACATCCTGAGAGCTCTTTGCAGACGGCTTGCGCCGCCGTGCCGTTGACCTATTCCATCTCGTCCGTCGCTGGAACGAGCCATCATTTGCTACCGGCCCCTGCTGTCGGGCGTTGCCTGTAGCGATAACCAGGCTGGCCTGTGTCGTCCGGTGACGGCGGCGCTGCCGCAGTCCACTTTTTAGCGCTGGTGGCCACCGCTGCAGTGGTGATATGCCATCGGACTTGATCCGGTACGCAGATTCCATTTGATCGGATGCAACCGGATCGTGCCAAGATCGTTGAGACCCATCAATCAACCGGAATCCAGATAAATGCGTAAATTCCTCCTCGGCATTACTCTGCTGGCAGGTATGTGTTCGGCGCTGCCTGCAACTTCGTTCGCAAGGGATGTGCAGATCGAAATCGGCCGGGATGGGCTGCGCCTTAAACAGGCTTGCGACAGCCGATACGAAGACTGCCGCGACAACAATCGTGGCCGACGTTTCTGCACGGAGGACCGCGCCCTCAACAAGGCTGAGCGCATGGGCGTCAGGCGGGCAAGGATTGTCTCGGCTGGAAGGCGCTCCATAGAAGTTCGTGGCCGCGATCGCCGCGGCGATCGTGTCCGACTTCGCTTCGGTCGCGAGCCTAACTGCCCCGTTTACCGATAGGCAGTATTGCAAACGATTCTCGATTTACAGCGTGGCGCGGAGACAAATCTCCACGCTGCGGTGTAACGCTTTAGCCCATGAGTGAACGCACCCGCTTTTCGCCGCCTGCCTTGCGCCATGCGTTGAACCGGTGCGTGGCAGCGGCGAAGGAAATCCTCATCGCGCGCGATACCGAATAGCGGCTCTTGCCTTCGTCGAAGAGGCGATAACAACATTCGACTCCTTCCTCCGAAAGCTTGCCGTCTGCTGTCTTGTTCTGCGGATTTGCCGGGTCGAACTGCGGCACGCCCTGCTCGACCATCCCTTTCAGTCGCTCGAGATCGACCTGAATGCTGGCGATCAACTCAAGCGCCGACTGCGGATCGAATGCGGCGTCCGGGCTCTCGCCGGAGTTGGGAGACTTCATAATACGACCTCACTATAGTGGAACGTTTGGCTATATAGGCTCGCTCGCGGCGTTGTTAAGACATCAAATGCCAAAGCCGATCGATCGCCGGGAATTCCATTCCTGGGCCACGCCGCCAGCCATTGACGTCATCGCAACGCCAGCATACTTTAGAATTATTCTAAAGTAGAGAGTCGCCATGATGTTGACGCGTGTATTCGGCCTGGGCCGCCGCTCATTCGATTCTCTGTCTGAGCAGGAGATCCTCGCGCTGGCCATCTCCTCGGAGGAGGATGACGGTCGCATCTACCGTGCCTATGCTGACGGTTTGCGCGACGAGTACCCGGCCTCTGCCAAAGTGTTTGACGAAATGGCCGAAGAGGAAGACGGTCATCGCGCCGCACTGATCGCGCTTCATCAGAAGCGCTTCGGCGAAAGAATTCCGCTCATCCGTCGCGAGCATGTGCGTGGCTACTACGAACGCAAACCGGACTGGCTGGTGCGACCGCTCGGACTTGAGCGCGTGCGCGACCAGGCCGAGGACATGGAGAACCAGGCGCACCGCTTCTACCTCGAGGCGGCGAAGCGCACCTCGGATGCCTCAAGCCGCAAGCTGCTCGGCGACCTGGCAGCTGCGGAAAAGGCACACCAGGAGCTGGCGGTGCGCTTGGGCATGAAGCACCTGACCGAGGGTGTGCGCGAGACGGAAGACGCAGCCGAGCGTCGCCAGTTCATCCTGACTTATGTGCAGCCAGGTCTGGCCGGGCTGATGGACGGATCGGTGTCAACCCTGGCCCCCATCTTCGCCGCTGCCTTTGCGACTGGCGATACGTGGCAGACTTTCCTGGTTGGCATGTCGGCCTCGGTCGGCGCCGGCATCTCGATGGGATTCACCGAGGCAGCACACGACGATGGCAAGCTTTCTGGTCGTGGATCGCCGATGAAGCGCGGGCTCGCGTCGGGCATCATGACGGCACTGGGCGGCCTCGGTCACGCGCTGCCCTATCTGATCACCGACTTCTGGACCGCCACGACAGTGGCCGTCATTGTCGTGTTCTTCGAACTCTGGGCGATCGCCTTCATCCAGAACCGTTACATGGACACGCCCTTTTTGCGCGCCGCCTTCCAGGTGGTGCTCGGCGGCTCGCTGGTCTTTGCTGCAGGTGTGCTGATTGGCAACGCCTGATTCCTGTATGCGTCAGCGCCTGCTGAGTGGCTTGCCCTGCTTGAAAAAGTCCTTCCATGGATCTGCCACTCGCAGCCGATCCAATGTCGTCTTGTCGCCGATCGGAAAGGCGTTGGGCGGTAGCCCATTCTCAATTTCCTGCCATGTCACCGGCATCGACACGGTTGCCCCGGGCTTGGCGCGTGAGGAATAGGGCGCGACTGTCGTCGAGCCCTTGCCGTTGCGCAGATAGTCGATGAAGATCCTGCCCTTGCGCGCCTTCTTGGACAGTGTGGCGGTATAGCGTTCGGGCTTCGCCTGCTGCATCGCCTTTGCGAAATCCTGCGCGAAGCCCTTCACCTGCGTCCAATCCGCAGACGGCTTGAGCGGCACGACGACGTGGTAGCCCTTGCCGCCAGAAGTTTTGACGAAGGTGGGGAGCGACAAGTCGTCGAGCTTTCCGCGAATGTCGAGCGCAGCTTCGCGGACGTCGTCAAAGCCGAGTCCCTCGTCCGGGTCGAGGTCAAAGACGATCTGGTCAGGCTTTTCGAGCGCCTCTACCGTGCTGCCCCAGATATGGATCTCGACAACACCGTACTGCACCAGCGCTGCGATGCCGTCGAAATCGCGTATGTGAAGCAGTTCCTGGCCGTCCTCGGGATCCTTCATACGCAGGATTTTCTCGTGCATACCCGGCGAGGCGTGCTTCTGGAAAAAGCGCTGGCCGCCGATGCCGTCGGGTGCGCGAACCAGGCTGAGCGGCCGACTGACCACGAATTGCTCCATGCGCGGCCAGACATGTGCATAATGTTCCAGCAGATCCTGCTTGGAGAGTTTCTCGTCAGGCCACAGCAGCTTTTCCGGATGGCTGAGCTTGACGGATGTCTTGACCGCGCTCGCATCGGGCTTGACCGCCGCCTTCGGCGTCTTTCTTGCGGCAGGCTTCCCACCTGCGTCGGCTGGCTTGGGCTTTTCTTCCACCACCTCCTCCGCCAGCTTGTCTTCTCGCAGACCCTGGAACGATGCATGGCGGATTATATGCTCACTGGTCCAGCTACGAAACTCCACTTCGCCAACCAGTTCAGGCTTGACCCAGACCAGTCCCTTGCCCTTCGGCACGCTGGCATTGAATGGCGATTTTGTTGCCTTCAGCGCGTCGAGCTTCTTCTTCAGATTGTCAGCCACCTTGGCCGAAAATCCGGTCCCGACACGGCCGGCATATTTCAGTCCGCCATCCTCATGATAGCCGACAAGCAGCGATCGCAGACCGCGCCCGGTCGTCTCCGACGGCAGATAGCCGCCAATGACGAATTCCTGCCGCTGCGTGCATTTCGACTTGATCCAGACCTTGCCACGCCCGCTGCGATAGGGGGCATCTGCGCGTTTTGACACGACGCCTTCCAGCCCCATCCGGCAGGCATGCTGCAGCATGACCTTCCCGGGCTCCGTGAAATGATCGCTGAAACGCACTGCCGCGTTGTCATCCGCCTTGCCGAGCAGTTCGCGCAACCGGTCCTTGCGTTCGACCAGGGGCTCCTTGCGCAAATCCTCGCCGTCGAGTTGCAACAGGTCGAAGACGTAAAAGACCATACGGTCCATGCGTCCGGACGACAGGTCCGACTGGAGCAGCGAAAAGGAGGAGATGCCATCGCTGCCGAGCACCACGATCTCGCCGTCGAGGATGGCGTCCTTGCATTTCAGCCTTGCGAGCGCCGCTGCGATATCGCCACCGAACCTTTCGGTCCAGTCGAGCCCGGTTCGCGTAAGCAGGCGCACCTCCGTGCCGTCGATCTGCGCCTGGATGCGATAACCGTCGAATTTGATCTCGTGCAGCCATTCCTTGCCAGCCGGCGCCTGGCTTTGCAGCGACGCCAGCGCAGGCTCGATGAAGTCGAGGCGCTTTGCGGCTTTGACGGATGCCTTGCCGGCGGCCGGCCTGTTTGAGTGCCAGACCTTCGCCTTCTTGCCCTTGGCAGCCTTGCCCTCGCCGACCTCCTCGACGGTGAGGTCAGACTTCACCGATAGCGGCGCATCCTCAAGAAGGTCTTCGCCCGGCCGCGCCGCCTCGTCGTCCGATTTGATCAGCAGCCAGTTATCCCGCTTTTCGCCGGGTCTTGGCTTCAGCCGCACAAGATGCCATTTCCCCGTCAGCTTCTCGCCGCGAAGTTCGAAGTCGATGTGGCCTTTCTTCATGCCCTTTGCGGGATCGTGCTCGGGGATCCAGATGCCTTCGTCCCAGACGATGACGGCACCGGCGCCGTACTCGCCTTTCGGGATGGTCCCTTCGAACGGCGCGTAGTCGATCGGGTGATCCTCGACATGCACTGCCAGGCGCTTCTCGTGCGGGTCGAGGCTGGGACCGCGCGTCACGGCCCAGCTCCACAGCACGCCCTCATGCTCCAGCCGCAGGTCGTAATGCAGCCGGGTCGCGGCGTGCTTGTGGATGACGAAGACGCCGCTGCTACCGCCCTTCTTGGCGCGCGTAGCCTTGCCCGAGGGCTCGGATGTCTTCTTGAAATCGCGCTTGGCGCGGTACTGTTCCAGCGCCGCCATGACCTATGCCGATTTGCGCTTTGGCGGGGCCTTGCCCTTCGGCTCAGCTTTCGCCTTGGCTTTCGCTTTCGCCTTGCCAGCCGGCTTGCTCTTCGAAGCCGCCGATGGAGACTCGCCGTCATTGTCCGCCGCAAGGCTCTTCTTCAGGGCGTCAAACAGGTTGACGACATTGGACGGCTTCTCGGCCTGCTTTGCCTTCGGCGCGCGCTTCCCGGCCTTCTTGGCACGGATCAGTTCCAGCAGCGCTTCCTCGTACTTGTCGTCGAATTGAGCCGGGTCGAACGTCGCCGCCTTCTTGTCGATGATGTGCTCTGCAAGGTCGATCATCTCCTTGTCGGTCTTCACCTTTTCGATCTCGTCGAAGACGGTGTCGGGCTGTCGAACAGTATTGTCGTAACGCAACGTGGTCAGCACCATGCCCTTACCAAGTGGCTCGATGATCACCGGGCGTTCGCGACGATAAAGCACGATGCGGGCGAGCCCCGCCTTCTTCTTGCCGGCCATGGCGTCGCGGATGACCGCGAATGCGTCTTCCGACACCTTGTCGGCAGGGGCGAGGTAGTAGGGAGTGTCGAGATAAATCTGTCGGATCGAGGCTTTGTCGACGAAACCGTCGAGGCTCATCATATTGGAGGAATCGACCCGTACATCATCGATCTCGTCTTCTTCGACATGAACGAAGTCGCCGCTGTCGACTTCATAGCCTTTGATCTGGTCATCGTCTTCCAGCGGTTTGCCGGTGACGGAATCGACGTAGATGCGTTTGACCGGATTGCCGGTCTTGCGGTTCAGAACGCGAAACGAAACCTTTTCGGCGTGCGTGACCACATTGGTCAGCTCGACCGCACAGGTAACAAGCGAAAGCTTCAGATAACCCTTCCAGGCCGGACGCGGTGCCATTGGTCAACTCCCTCACGCATAACCAGCGTTAGCAACGAACAAAAATGGTTCCGGTTCCGAATCGGCCCGGCCTGAAGTTGCAACACCGACCCGCTGGTCCGGCGCCCACCATTTCCTAGGAAACATAGCCTCGGTCAGCGCGACATGCCGGAGAAACCGATGTGTCGGAAAAGGCACATCGAGCAAATGTTTTCCTGAAGTCTGCGAAACACCGCGAATCAGGCGCATTTCGGCCATTGACAGGGGCGAAATCAGCCGAAGCTTAACATCGCGTTCACCGAAGATTCACGACTGACACGTAAGATGCCTCCTAATCGGAAGGGACATCCGAGATACAGGGCCTGAGAGAATGACGTTCTGGAACAATTTTTCGCATTTTGCCTTCGCCCTGCGCGAATTCGTAGCGCCGACCTACCGGCCGGAGCGCCACTACATGCGCGGCCCGGGTCCAGCCTGCGCTCGCCGCCAGACCGGCCCCTTCACCACGCCGGGCTTTCAGTGACCGGGGCTGCAAGGCTCTAGCGTGACCGGCTCGCCGGCCATCGTCCCGAGTTCCAGGCAGCCATCATCCGTGCACAGTTTCCAGCCCTTCCCGGTCGCGCCGGAGGCAGCCAACACCAGCCTCGGCAGCTTGCCCACTTTCGGCGCGTAGATCCACCAGCCGTTTTTCAGCGTTGCGCCTTCGGGCGGCTCCATCCCGGCCCCTGATCCCTGGACGCGCGCCTCTGCAATGTGCAGTCCATCCGCACCGACCGTCCAGTCTTCTTCCCAGCTGATCTTTTCGACCGAGTGGCTCCACGACAGCGTGAATGCGGCGACGGCAAGCGTCACCGTCTTGCCGGCGGCGAGGATGCACAGGCTCATTCTTGCGACGTTGCTGGGGCGCCGAGGCCGCGCGTTCTAAACCAGTGTTGGCCGATCATCAGCGCGGCGAGCGCAAAGCCCGCCTCGTCAGTCATTGGCAACGCTGTAACCAGGGTAAAGGCGGCAGCTGCCGAAAGCAGCCGTTCCCACACAGTCAGCGGCGTGCGCAGAAAGCCGACAACCGCCGCACCCCAAAGCGCAATCGCCAGCGCTGCCTTGAAGACGATATAGGCGACGGCCGGCAGGTAGCCGATTTCTCCGGCAAGTGCGCCGCCGTCCTGCAACATCAGCGCCGGCGTATAGACGGCCATGAACGGAATGACGAAGCCGGCGGCCGCCACCTTGATGGCATCGAACGAGATCTTCAGGCCACTTTCGCGGGCAATCGGAGCTGCGGCGAAACAGTCAAGCGCCACGGGTGGCGTCAGATCGGCGAGAATGCCGAAATAGAAAACGAACATGTGACTGACCAGCAGCGGTACGCCCAGTTCCAGCAGCGCCGGGCCGGCAATCGAGGCGG
>JBBSOT010000227.1:0-8156 GCA_038259455.1 Hyphomicrobiales bacterium
CTCACGCAGGCTTGAACCCCGTTGATGTTCTGCAAAGATTACGCCGCGTTCCTCGGCGTTCAGGTGTTTGTAGTGGCTTTCCATAGCAACATCCTATGCCCTAAGGGCGCAAGGTGTCGCACTTCAATCTTGAGCCTAAGTTCTTGCGCTGGCGCAGTTTCCAGAAATGGATCGAATGGCCGTATTTGTTGGCCAGAAGATCCTCGGCCACTATGCCGTTCTCGTATTGTGGCGGCAGGCCCCATTCGGAACTGATCATGTAGTCGCGTGGCAGGTTCCACCAGAAATCGTAGTGCTTGTCCTGCTTGCCCCGGTCCATCTCGTAACGGCCCAGGATCTCGAAGGTTTCGCAATCCATGATGAAGATGCCCGGAGGGCCGTCGGTACCATCAGCGCCGCCACCACCCAGGGTGCTCACATAGATCCCTTCGGGGCCACAATGGATCGTATGGGGGCGCGAATAGCCAGTTTTCGCGAAAACCTCTTCAGGTTCAATGATCTTGTGGATCTTCGCTTTCAGCGGCTCCTTCACGTCGATGATGTAAATTCGCGACGATCTGATGCCCGGAATGATCAGGTAGCGACGTTCGAGAAAAGCATGGCCCGACAGGGGTGATAGGGACGAGGAACAGGCATTCCAGCCGAAATGGTGAAACTCATCACCAATGTTAGGCATGATGACCTGGTGAACGATCTGACCGTAGGTTGCAGACGTCGGATCCACGTCGACCACCGCCAGCCCGTCGGGCTGCGTGCCATCGGGGCTGAGCATTAGCGTAAAGGCCAGGGTCTCCGCCGGGGCCTCCATCGCAAGTTTCGGACTGGCGTGGAATGTGGGATCTGGTCGCAAATTCATGGGTGGGTACTCCCGTAGGTTTTTGTTTTAGGTTTGCAATTTCCCGGTTTTCTCCATTGAACCGGATTTTTGCGTCGGGACGCGATCCGCGTTTCGTTTTGCGAGCGACCCCGCGTTGGCCTGACGTTTCGTGAAAGCGGTCTGCCATCAGCTTGCCAGTGCGCGCGCCTGTTCTCGCAGAACGAATTTCTGGATTTTTCCCGTTGTGGTGCGCGGTATCTGCATGAAGATGAAACGCCCCGGCACCTTGTAGCCCGCAAGACGCGTGCGGCACCAATCCCGCAGCTCGTCGGCATCCACATCGGCACCGGCTGACAATTCGACAAAGGCGCAGGGCGTTTCGCCCCAGCGGTCGTGCGGCATGGCCACGACGGCAGCGACCTGCACGTCACGGTGACGATACAGCACCTCTTCGACCTCGATGGATGAGATGTTTTCGCCACCCGAAATGATGATGTCCTTTGAGCGATCCTTGAGTTGGATATATCCGTCGGGGTGCATCACTCCAAGATCGCCGGAGTGGAACCAGCCACCGGCAAACGCGTCCTGCGTGGCCTTTGAGTTGCGAAAATAGCCCTTCATCACGACGTTGCCGCGAAACATGACCTCTCCCATGGTCTGGCCGTCGCGCGGCACGGGCATCATCGTCTCAGGATCCAGAACGTCCAGCTGCTCCAGCGGCAGATAGCGGACGCCCTGCCGGGACTTGAGCGTTACCTGTTCGGCTGGCGGGAGATCGGACCAGCTTTGGTGCCAGTCGTTAACGACGGCCGGACCATAAGTTTCGGTTAGTCCGTAAAGGTGGGTGACGTCAAAACCCGCCGTCTTCATGTCCGCCAGAAGCTTTTCGGGGGGCGGTGCGGCGGCGGTAAAGAACTGCACGCTGCGGTCGAGGTCGCGCTTGACCGGCTCGGGGGCCGAGATCATCAGCGACATGACGATCGGTGCCCCGCACAGGTGGGTCACGCCCTCGTCGGCAAGAGCCGCCCAAATCGGTTCGGCCCTCACCTGCCGCAGGCAGACATGCGTGCCTATGATGGCCGACAGCGTCCAAGGAAAACACCAGCCGTTGCAGTGGAACATCGGCAGGGTCCAGAGGTAGACCGCGTGTTTCTTCATCGAAGAGGTCAGTGCGTTGCCCTGCGCCAGCAGGTAGGCGCCGCGATGATGCGACACCACGCCCTTGGGATCGCCCGTGGTGCCGGATGTGTAGTTGATCGCGATGGCGTCCCATTCATCGACAGGCATGAGCCATTCGAAATCGGCAGCACCACCGGACAGAAATTCATCAAAATCGATGGCATCGACTGGTGCCGTCTCGCCTGTAAATTCCGGGTCATCGTATTGGATCAGCAGCGGCTTGACGGAGGCCAGCGCCAGTGCCTCCTGCATCAGGGCCATGAATTCACGATCCACGATCACGATCTTCGATACTGCATGATCGAGTTGGAACGCGATAATGGCCGCATCCAAGCGGGTGTTGATCGAGTGCAGGACCGCGCCGCACATCGGCACTCCGTAGTGGCACTCAAGCATCGCGGGCGTATTTGCCAGCATGGCAGATACCGTTTCGCCGCGCCCGATTCCTACCTGCGACAGTGCCGAGGCAAGCTGTCGGGACCGCCGATAGAAATCGTCATAACTGCGCCGCAGCAAGCCATGGACGATTGCCGTGTGATCCGGGAACACGCTGGCCGCGCGTTCCAGAAAGGTCAACGGCGTCAGGGGCTGATAATTCGCCGGGTTGCGGTCCAGATCCGTGTCGTAGGGGTTTGCGTCCATCGGATCAGGCATCCTGCCATTTGGGCGCACGTTTCTCGATGAAGGCGCCGATGCCTTCCTCGGCATCTTGGGCGAGCATGTTGTCGACCATAACTTGGGAGGCATAGGCGTAGGCCTCGGTCAGCGGCATTTCGCGTTGCGCGTAAAAGGCGCGTTTGCCGGTGGCCAATGTCATGGTGGATTTCGATGCGATCTTGCGCGCCAGTTCCTGCGTGGCATCCTGCAGATCCTCCAAACGAGCGGTCTTGTTGACCAACCCGATCTCCGCTGCGCGCGCCGCCGAAATCATGTCGCCTGTCAACAGCATCTCCATCGCATGTTTGCCCGCCACATTGCGCGACAAGGCGACCATCGGTGTCGAACAGAACAGACCGATGTGGACCCCCGGCGTGCTGAACTGCGCAGTCTCGGCCGCGATGGCGAGGTCGCAACTGGCCACAAGCTGGCAGCCCGCCGCGGTGGCAACACCGGTGACTTCGGCAATGACAGGTTTCGAACAGCTGACGATGCCCTGCATGACGCCAGAGCATTGCGCCATGACCTTGGCAAAATAGGCCCGGCCGCCATCAGAGCCTGTGCGGCCTGCGGTCATCTCCTTGAGGTCGTGACCAGCACAAAATGCGGGGCCGTTTGCAGCAAGGATGATGACCCTGACCGCAGGGTCTCTTCCGCCCTGTTCAAAGGCACAGGCGAGTTCCGTCAGCATGGCCTCGGACAGCGCGTTACGCCTTCCGGGATTGTTCAGCGTAAGGCGAAGGATGCCGTCTGCATCCAGATCGTGCAGGAGGATGTCGCTGGTTTGCATGGGTTCAGTCCTAACTCGCGGCCTACAGGATGTTGATTTCGACACTGTCGGCCAGCGTGTTGGCGATGAAGCAATAGCGGTGCGCGCGTTGCTGCATCTTCTCAAGCTCTGCCTCAGCCGGCGAAAACCCGGTGTCAAAGCGCACGACGGGGTGCAGGTCTATGCGCGTCACCGACATCTGTCCCATCGGGTTCTTGCCAAGGTATGCGACCGCATGATCGCTGTAGCCTGCCACCGGCCACCCCGCCTTTGCCGCCAATGCGAGAAAGGTCATCATGTGGCAACTGGACAGGGCTGATGCGAGCGCCTGTTCGGGGTTGGTGTTGGCCGGATCGCCGCCCCAATCGGGGGCGGCGTCCACCTGTACACCACAGGCACTGTTGAACTGCACCGTATGGGCATTGGAATACTTGCCGGTCAGCAGCACGGGTTCCGCACGCTGCCAGTGCAGCTGGATCGAAAGGTCGGACATGTGTCAGGTCTCTTGATAGGCCGGGACGCTCAGGCGGCGGCGAGTTTCTTTTTGGGATCGTAGAACGGACGTTCGACAACGGTTGCACGGGTCGGGCCGGAAGGCGTCACGACCTCGACCTCTGTGCCGATATTCGCGTGGTCGACCGCTACCATCGCCAGCGCGATGTTCCGCTCGAGGCGGGGCGAGTAGACCGCCGACGTGACCTTGCCTACGTCCGATCCATCCTTGTTGATCGCCCAGAAGGTGGTGTTGGGACCTTTCATGGGGGCGCAGTCGATGATCAGGCCGACTTGGATACGGCTGACACCCTGCGCCTGGATGTGGCGCAGCGCGGCCTTGCCGATGAAGTCGGCCTCGATGTCGAGGTTCACCAGACGGTCGAGCCCAAGCTCATAGGGGTTGGTCTTGATGTCTGCGTCGGCATGGTAGGACAGCATACCGCCCTCGATCCGGCGGATCGAGGAGGTGTGGCCCGGCTTCAGACCGAATTCCATGCCCGCCGCCATGATCCGTTCCCACAGCGCGTCGCCATAGCTACTGTCGCGCAGATAGATCTCATAGCCCAGCTCGCTCGACCAGCCGGTGCGCGACACCAGCAGCGGGATGCCGTCAAGCTCCAGCTCGCGGTGCCAGTAGTATTTCAGGTCCAGGATGCTGTCGCCGAAAAGCGCCTGCATGATCTGGCCAGACTTCGGCCCCTGCAGTTGCAGCGGGGAGACATCAGGCTCGCTGATCGTGACATCGAGGCCGGAATGCACGGCGACGCCCTGCGCCCAGAGCAGGATGTCGCTGTCGGCCAAAGAGATCCAGAAGTGGTTTTCGGCCAGCCGCAGCAGGATCGGATCGTTGAGGATGCCGCCTTCGGCATTGGTGATCAGGATATACTTGCACTGACCCACGGCCATCTTGGAGAGATCGCGGGACGTCAGCATCTGGACAAAGCGCGCCGCATCGGCGCCGGTGATTTCGACCTGACGTTCGACGGCGACGTCACACAGGATGGCGTCATTGACGAGGTTCCAGAAATTCTGTTCGGGATCGCCAAAGTCGCGCGGAATATACATATGATTGTAAACGGAAAATCCTGTGGCGCCCCACCGGACGGTGGCGTCGAAATAGGGGGATTTCCGGATCTGCGTGCCAAAGCCGAAGTCATCTGCCTGCATCATTTTCGCCCTTGCTGGTCACCGGTCCGACTGGCCGGGATCTGTTGAACCTGACGCCTATTTAGCTCCGGGTTATATCCGCGCGTGGGCTAAAAAAATGGCAGCTTCAGACTGAACGGGCTAATTTTTTGGCATGTTTCAGACCATTTGGTCCCGCAAGGTCAAGGGCCGTTCTTTGCGGCCAATTTTGCAAGGTTGGGACGGCTTGCTTTCACGGTCCGAGTCGCGATGTAGGTCATGTATCGATCCACCCCAAGTTCCGCATCGAGCATTTCCTGCATCAGGGATTGGAATGACGTGAGGTTCGCAGTGAAGACCTTCAAGACGTAGTCCATGCCGCCACCCGTAGCGATACATTCCGTGATCTCATCCCGGTCGGCTACAAACGTCTCGAACCTTTCGAAGTCAATCTTGCGGTGATGTGTCAGCGAAACGGTAACCAAGACCTGCGTGACATCACAGATCCGCTCGATTGCAATATCCGCGTTGTAGCCACGAATAAATCCCGCCGCCTTGAGCCGATCCAGGCGAGCCCAGCCGGGCGTGGCGGAGATGCTGGCAATCTCGGCAAGCCGGGCCTTGCTCAACGGCCCATATTGCTGCACCGCACAGAGGATACGAATGTCAGTTGCATCGAGGCCAAACTTTTTCATCCGGAGAGTTCCCAAGTATCATCAGTCGTCTGGCGTAGACAGACCGCTCGCTCTGGCGATGAAGCTACTTCGCAAATTCTGAAATGGCAGATGATTTTGCGACCCGTACGCTCTCACAAGCGGCAAGTATTGGTTGGACCCGAGACTGAGAACGGCGGCGTAATATTCGGCACGGCAGCGGCAGGATGTGGCAGGATGACATGTGCAGCTGCCCCAGTACCGATCACGCAGTACCCAAAGTGACGCCAATTTTCGTCCAAGTCGTCATAAGTCCACCTTGGTGTTTTCGAAAAATCCCGGTCATGGGGTGGGGCAGAGTTAGACCTGAGCCGTGTTTTGGATACCCAGCGTGGTCTCACGTCGCAGATCCTGAACACAGTTGTCCTCCGTGCGCAGGCCAGATTCTGGTAGGTTGAGTTCCAATGCCTCTGTGCGGGACACGAAAAGAATCTGAACTGTCAGCCATGAGACTGAGGATGCCAAACCAAATCTTCGATGCTTCGATAAACCGCCGCTGTACTGAATCCTTCGTTCGAGTCTATGGTGTGCTGTAGGAGCGTCCAGATGGCAGCTTCTGATGAGTTGCGCTGCAGCGAGGAAAGATAGTGGAACGCCAGGTTAAGGCCGGAAGGGTTCCTGATACGCGCGGTTCTCCAGGTGTTGGCCGTTTGCCAGGCACCCTGACGCCAAGCCGTGTCCTCCGGAGAACCGAGACGGAACGCTCTCAGACCAGCCAGCGTACCAACTGCGGTACGATCAGGCTTGTGAGCAGAGCGTTTAATGCCATGGCGATGCCGGCATACGCCCCTGCCACCGGATTCACCTGGAAAGCGCGGGCAGTGCCGATTCCATGGGCGGCGACACCGACGGCAAACCCGCGCGCGCGCCAGTCGGTGATCCGCAGGATATTCATCAAGGGCGTCACCGTCACAGCCCCGATGATCCCCGTCAGAATGACCAACACGGCGGTCAGCGCCGGAATCCCTCCGATCGCTTCAGAGATGCCGAGTGCCACGGGCGCGGTTGTCGACTTTGGCGCCAGCGACAGCAGGACCTCCATCGGCAGGTCGAAAGCACGCGCCAGCAGAATGGCCGAGCCTGCCGCGACGAACGAGCCTGCTACTAAAGCCAGAAGGATCGGCACGACCGAGGTCCGGATTGTGTCGCGATTGTCCCAAAGCGGCAATGCCAATGCCACCGTCGCGGGACCAAGCAGGAAATGGATGAATTGGGCGCCATCGAAATAAGTCGTGTAATCTGTCTGTGTCAGCCAGAGCACGGGGGCGATCAGGAGCACAGACATCAGCACGGGATTGGCCCAGGGCGGGTTGCCCAGCCGCCGCGCCACCCCGTCTGCAACCAGATAGGCGAGGATCGTTGTCGTGAGCCAGATGAGCGGGGTGGTTGCCAGATAACTCCAGAGGCTTGCGACGTCGGTCATGCCGTCCAGCGTTCAGTTACGTGGCGAGCGCAGATGAACGTTCCCACTGCAGCCAGCATCGAGAGCACCGTCGAAAGGGTCAAGATGACCAGCAGTGCAATTCCGTCTTGGGACAAAACCGCGAAGTTGCCGATCACACCCACACCCGCCGGAACGAACAGGAAAGACAGGTTCGCCAAAATGATCGCGGTGGTCGGCCTGAGCCGTTCAGCGAGTGTTGGTATCGCCCCGAGCAACAGCACGAGCAGGGCAAGACCCAAAACCGGGCCAGGTATCGAGAGGCCAAAGCCTCGCACAGTTATTTCTCCCAGTAGCTGGCAGCCCAAGAGAAGTCCAAGCGTCTGAAGCATGTGGTTTCTTTCCTGAAATGGGAATCTAAGCTATTCTGGCTCTAAACAATTTTTAGGACCAATGGAAAAGTTCTTCTCAGAGACGGTGACGCCGACGGCCGCCATCGGTGATGATCTCATAGCTTGGAAGTTACCCAGGACGGCATCCTGGGCAGCATCTCGAAGTCGGTGACAGGGCTGCTGCGCTCGCATCTCACGCGCGCAGCCTACTTCATGGCGGCGGTTACGGCCACATAATAGATGCTAAACCGCCGCAGCATGCCCATCGCAATTACGTCCAATAAGTTTGCATTATCGGACATGAAGTGTTACGCTGTGAAACAGCCTCATATCCCCCACAGATCGGCCTGAAACATGCCTCCAGCAACCGGTAAGACAAGCCCTCCCCCTGATGGCGCAGCTGACGGCCACCATCGTGAACAGCGCGATCCGATCACCCTGCCTTCTCACCTAGCCGGATCCGGAGCGCTCGACCGCCTTGTCGAGACCGCCCGCGACTATGCCCGGAGTGCTGCCTCGGAGAACACCCTCAAGGCCTATGCGCGGGACTGGGCACAATTCACCCGCTGGTGCCGGATGCGGGGCGCGGAGCCCCTGCCCCCGGCGCCGGAGATGCTCGGCCTCTACC
>JBBSOT010000228.1:0-8003 GCA_038259455.1 Hyphomicrobiales bacterium
GCAACGTGCCTGACGGTCGAAAACTTCACGACGATCCCCTATTCCGCAGCATTCCGGGAACGGGTTGGCGAAGTCTTTGCCCGGCGCTCGATCGACCTTGAGCGCCTTTGCTTGCTCAACCCGTACGTCGCGCAGATACATTCGGACATGATCCTGGCGGCGCTCGACGAGTGGCGTCGCTCGCCTGAGACCATCGACCTCATCGCCAGTCATGGCCAGACGGTATACCACGCCCCGAGCGCGCCCGGTGAGCGGATACCCAATGCCAATGCGACGCTGCAACTGGGGGATGGTGATCACATCGCCCATCGGACCGGCATCATCACAGTGCATGATTTTCGCCAGAAGCAGATCGCTGCCGGCGGCGAGGGTGCCCCCCTCGCGGCTTACGGTGACTATCTGCTGTTCGGGGATGACAAGGCTGATCGCATTTTGCTCAATATTGGCGGGATCGCCAACCTCACCTTCGTGGCAAGCACGCGGAATGGCCGCTGGTCCTCATGCACCGATATCGGACCGGGGAACACCGTCATGGACCAGCTTGTCCAGCGTAACTTCCCCTCGATGCGTTTCGATGCCGACGGGGCCATGGCGGCGCGGGGGACAGTCTTAACGGCGCTGCTCGATCAACTGCTCGCCAATCCGTTCTTTTCCAGGCCCGGACCCAAGACTACCGGGCCAGAAACCTTCAACCTGGCCTGGCTGGATCAAGCCGCTGCGCGCTCGGACCACGCCGATGCGCGAACCGAAGACCTGCTTGCGACACTCAGCCTGTGCTCGGCGCGTTCTATTGCCGCATCGATCGATGCGCTGGAGGTCTCCGGGAATGCCACCGTCTTCGTCAGCGGGGGCGGCGCGCGTAACCCCACACTCATGGCGAATATCCGCCGTGAGCTGTCGGAGCGACACAAGGTAATGACGACCGAGGAACTCGGCATTGATCCGGACGCAAAAGAAGCCGTCCTTTTCGCGGTTCTCGCCAACGAAACTGTCGCTGGCACGGGCCTTGCTCAGGGCCGAATTGCCGGGATGCCGTCAGTATCAATGGGCAAGATCAGTTTGCCGGGATGAGTGAAATGACAAGTAATTCCGTGCTCACGAGCGCTCCCGCAGACGTCGGATATTGGCTAGGCATAGATGCTGGCGGCACCAAGAGCCTAGCCAGTCTGGTCGACGAGAACGGGCGCGAACTTGCCCGTGTCACAGCCGGCGCAGGCAACCTTCGGATCGGTGTTGAAGCGGTCGAGCAACTGACGCTTGGCATTGCGCGACAGGCGCTGGATCAAGCTGGCCTGCCACAGGATGCTGTCAGCACTATCGGCCTTGGCCTTGGTCTCGCCGGACTTTCGCGGGCCAGCCAATCGCGTCAGTTGACTGCCAATCAATGGCCCTTCGCGCGTGTCACGATCGCATCTGATGCGGAAATCGCCCATCTGGGCGCGCATGGGGGTGAGGACGGGGCGATCCTGATCGTCGGCACCGGATCGATTGCCTATCTGAAGGTCGACGGCAAAGTCGACACGATGGGGGGCTACGGGTTCCCGATCTCGGATGAGGCAAGCGGCGCTGCCTTGGGTCTGAGCGCGGTCCGCCACGCGTTGCGCGCACTCGATGGACGATCTCGGTCCACCCCCCTCAGCGATGCAGTGACGGGCCAGTTCGATGACAGCACCGTGGCGGTGATCGAGTGGATGGAAACAGCCACACCGGGCGATTTCGCTTCCTTAGCGCCGCTGGTAATCTCCTATGCCGAAAAGGGCGATTACATCGCCCGTTCGATTGTGATCGAGGCGGTTCGGCATATCGAACGCTTCATCGAAACCATTTTCGAAAAAGGGGCACCGCGATGCTCTCTCATGGGCGGGCTGGCGGCGCATTTGCGGCCATGGCTGCGCGCCCGGACAAGCGAAATGCTGGTCGAGCCGGCCGGCGATGCGGTCAGCGGGGCGTTGATGCTTGCAGGCCTATCGAAGGATGCGGTGCTTGGAACCTCGCAAGCGAGGAATGGGGCATGATCGCTGAATTGCAAACGCGAATGGCAATCGAAGCGGCAGAGGCACCCGACCGAATCGCGCTTCAGGCCGAGGCTCTGGCTGAGCCGCTCGCGAAGCTGGCGCAATGGTGGGCGGCGTCCCCGCCCCACGCAATCATAACCTGCGCGCGCGGCAGCTCGGATCATGCCGCCCTTTTCGGCAAGTATGCGTTGGAGCTGACAACCGGGCGTCCGGTTGCCTCGCTCGGTCCCTCACTCGTCTCGGTCTATGACACCCCGCTGCATGTTCAAGACATGCTTTACATCACCGTCTCGCAATCCGGGCAAAGCCCCGATCTTTTGCGATGCGCTCAGGCCGCCAAAACAGGCGGAGCCTTGGTGGTGGCCATCGTCAATGATGCCCGATCGCCGCTCGCCCGCGCCGCAGACATCGTTCTCGATATGCAGGCCGGGGCCGAACTTGCGGTTGCGGCCACCAAATCCTTCCTCTGCACTCTGACAACCTTTGTGAGGTTGGTTGCCGCGATCACACCCTCGCCGCAGATCAGCGCGGCGCTTGAACGACTGCCCGAACAGCTGAGAGCCGGATTGCGCGACCCGTGGGGGCCTCAGATTGTGGAACAGTTCCAGGCGGTGCACCGCGCCTTCATTATTGGACGCGGACCGGGACTGGGTGTTGCGGCGGAACTGGCGCTCAAGCTGAAGGAGGTGGCTTGCCTTCATGCCGAAGCCTTTAGCGCGGCCGAGGTTCATCACGGCCCCAAGGCGGCGATCGGACCGGATTCGCCGGTCATCGTCCTTGGGGCGCAGGACGCTGCTCAAGCCAACCTGGAAGATGTTGCAGGATCATTGCGCGCCTTTGGCCCCCCGATCTTCGGGAGTCTGATCCCGGTGCAGGGTGTCATCGACTTGCCGACAATCCGGACAGGGCACCCGTTGACCCAACCGATTGCGCAGGCGGCCGCCTTCTATCGCTTTGCCGAAGCACTCTCGCGGCGGCGCGGGCTTGACCCCGACAATCCGCCCTCGCTGCAAAAGGTCACCAAAACGCTATGACGACAATCCGCGGCGCGAAGCTCCTTTTACCAGTCGGCGGCTGGCAAGAGGGCGCGGTCTCGATCGAGGACGGAAGGATTGCCGCGGTCGAAACCGCCGCGGACGCCGCCAGCAGCACGGCTTGTCTGACACTCGATGGAGGATACCTGATACCCGGGCTGTTCGATCTGCAGGTCAACGGCGGCGGCGGCGTTCTTTTCAACGATGCACCGACTGTTGGCACCCTGCGGACCATGGCCGAGGCGCACCGAACATTCGGAACCTGCGCCATGCTTCCCACCCTGATTTCGGACGACATCGACAAGGTCAGAGGCGCAATTGCTGCGGTCGAGCAGGCGATCGGAGAAGGCGTCCCCGGCATCGTCGGCATTCATCTGGAAGGGCCGATGCTGAACCCGGCCAAGCGCGGCATCCACGATGCCCGGCACTTCCGGACCTTCGATCAGGAAACGATCGAGCTGTTCGCATCGCTGCCGAACGGGTCGACGCTGGTGACGCTTGCTCCCGAAGAGGTCGAGCGCAGCCACATCCGCGAACTGGCCCAGCGCGGGGTCAGAGTGGCACTGGGTCATTCGCTCGCGGGCTATGATGAGGCCCGCGAGGCTGAGTTCGATGGTGTGACTGGCTATACGCACCTGTTCAATGCCATGACCGGCGTAGAAACGCGCAAGCCCGGAGCTGCGGTCGCGGCGCTCGAAGGCGAGGCATGGTGCGGGCTCATCGTCGACGGACATCATGTCGACCCTGCGATCTTGCGCCTCGCGATCAGGGCGAAGGCCGATGGGCGCTTCTGTCTCGTGACCGATGCCATGCCGGGCGTCGGAACCGACCTTGACCATTTTGATCTCGGTGGCCGCCGCATTGCGATCCGCGATGGTGTTTGCGTTGCGGAGGATGGCACACTCGGAGGCTCAGCTCTTACCATGATTGATGCTGTCCGCGGCGCGATCGATTGGCTGGGGCTTGACCTCGCCGACGCTATTCGCCTCGCAGCGACCGAGCCAGCACGGTTCATGGGTCTGGAGCGCGACCTTGGCACACTGCGCGTGGGGGGGAAGGCTAATCTGCTGCATCTTGATGCCGATCTGCGCGTCAGGCGCAGTTGGATCGATGGCGAGATGATGGTGCTCCCACATTGAACGACAGGCCAAAACGCCTGGTTTCCGTCGATACCCTGCGCGGGCTCGACATGCTTGTTATTATCGGTCTCGATGCCCTGATCCACGCGCTTGCGGCGGCGTGGCCGGTCGCGCCGATGAATGAGCTATCCAGGCAATTCTCGCATGCCGAATGGATTGGCGTGCATGCCTATGACCTGATCTTTCCACTGTTCGTTTTCCTGTCAGGGGTTTCGCTGGCGATCGTCGATGCCCGCCCTTCCGCTCAGGCTAAGTCAGCCGGACAAAGGCTCATTAGTGCCGCCCGGCGCATGGTCGTTCTTGTACTGCTCGGCATTGTTTACAACTTTGGATGGGACTGGTCGTGGGAGCGCCTGCGCCTTCCCAGCGTTCTGGGTCTGATCGGCGTCAGCTCCTTCTTCGCAGCAGCGACCCTTGTGCTGTTTCGCACCGCAAGCGCGCGCATAGGTGTTGGGATTGCGATTGTAGCGGTAATCGCTGGTCTGCAGCTTTTCTTCCCAGTGCCCGGACACGGACCTGGCATGCTGACGCCCGAAGGGAGCGTGAACGGCTATCTCGACGCTCTGGTTCTGCCCGGTCGCCTTCATGGCGGCACCTACGACCCGGAAGGGCTGGTGGGCATGCTTTCGGCCGCGACCATCGCTCTTGCCGGCGCAGGCGCTGGAGCAGCAATGCTTTCAGGCGGTCGGTACGGGTCGCCCGCTTCGCTCTGCCTTGCAGGGCTCGTCTTTTCAGCCGCCGGAGTGGCAATCGGGCCGCTCTATCCTCCGATAAAGTCGCTCTGGACAGTCAGTTTCGATCTTATTGCAATCGGCATTTGCACGCTGCTGCTGGGAGCGGCTCGTCTCTTGTTCGACCAGCAGAAAGGCTCTCCTTTCCTGGCTGCAGTTGGTGATGCTTTAGCCCCCATTGGGGCCAACGCGATCCTCGCCTACATGGTAGCACGCTTCTTCATCTACCCGCTATACGCGCCGCTTGCGCAGCTTCCTTTGGCATGGGAGCTGGCTGGGCTGGGCGCGCTCATTACGTTTCAGTGGGCGCTGCTTTGCGCACTCTTCGCAAGGGGTTGGATATTGCGGGTTTAATTGCTGACAAACCGCTCAAAATTCAGGATTCCGATATGCGGCTTGCCAACAGGTTACAAAGTGGTAGTATATAGGTTCACAAGGGAGGCCGAGGGGAGCTGATATGAGAGCGACTGCAAAACTTTTCGCAGGAACCATTCTTGCCGGAACTGCCGTGCTCATGCCGGGCGCGGCATCTGCACAAGATGTCGATACCGAGAATGGCCCTTCCGTCAGCGAAGCAGAACGCGATATTGTCGTAACGGGCTCACTCATCCAGCGCACTGAACTTACAGCGACAAGTCCGGTGACAACGTTTGATCAGGAACAGATCGTTCTCGATCGCGCTGTGACTGTCGAAGACATTACGGCGCGGATCCCGCAGTTCGCCGGAGGTGTAAACGCGACCCAGACAGGCAGTGACGGTCGCGGCGCGCAAACGCTCGATTTGCGCAATCTCGGTCAGAACCGCACGCTTGTGCTGCTCAATGGTACTAGAATGGTTCCGTTCAGCTTTCGAAATGCCGTTGACGTAAACAGCATTCCGGCTCCGTTGCTCAAGCAGGTCGACGTTCTTACTGGAGGTGCAGCAGCAGTCTACGGCGCCGACGCGGTCGCTGGCGTGGTCAACTTCATTATCGACACTGACTTTGAGGGCGTGCGCCTCGGCGGAAGCTGGGAAGGTGCTCGCGATCTTCAGACCTACAACACCAATATCACCATCGGTGCCAACCTCGGCGATCGCGGCGGCATTGTTTTCTATGCTGACTATTCCAACCGGGGCGACTTGCAGGTTGGTGACCGGGCCTTCCTTGCTGACAGAACCACCTCGACGCTGGCAGGCGCGGGCGGCAATTTCACCGACATCGCGAGCGGTAATTTCTTCGCTTTCGATGAAAGCGGCACGCTCCAGACCACGCGGCAGACTTCGGACTTCTCGGACCTTTACGCCGCTGTACAGCCGCTCGAACGCATCAATGTCTCGACCTTTTTTGATTACGAGATCGCACCATTCGCAGAGATTTACGGGCGTGTGATGTATACGCGGGTCGATACGGTTGGTGCAGGCCGCGCCGGGGACAACCCGGTCACGGTGAACGAAAGGGTCTTCATCAACGAGACCAATACGTTCCTGACCGACGATATCCGCTCGCGCCTCACCTTCGTAAATGGCCAGGCGGAAGTTGGGGTGGAGCGCACTTTGGGTGAGCTTGGTATTCTCTCGGCAGCAACCGAACGCACCACCACCCAATTCCAGGTTGGCCTTCGCGGCCCGTTGACGGACTGGCTGCGCTACGACGCCTACCTTCAGTACGGGCGAGTGGAAGAAGACACCACCACTTCAGGTGACGCGCTGCGGGTCGATAGTGCGGGGAACAGCCGGTTTGCGGCTATCGTCAATACGGTCGACATCTTCGGGCCCGGCGCCGATCTGACCGGGTTCGGCGGTAACTTCGTCCAGGAAATCCGCGATCGCAAGCAGACCGTCGGGGCCTTCACGCTTTCGGGAGACACGTCGCCGCTGTTTTCTTTGCCGGCAGGCCCGATCAGCTTTGCCATCGGTTACGAGTACCGTGATGAGTCGCTTGAAACCAGTGACGAGGCGGCCCTTGTCAACGGGTTGACCTATCGTGGAAGCACGGGCGGCGTGATCCTGGGCGGCTTCGACGCCAACGAGGTCTATGCCGAAGTGCTGGTCCCGGTGCTCGCGGACAAGCCGTTCTTCCAGGAGCTGAACCTTGAAGGGGCGATCCGCTTCTCGGATTTCTCCAATGCCGACATCGGCAACACCGACAAGATCGGCTTTTCCTGGCAGGTTGATGACAACATCCGTTTCCGCGGAACGCGTCAGACCGTGATCAGGTCGCCGAACATCGGTGAATTTGCCGCTCCGGTCTTTTCGATCCCCTTCTCCTTGCTGCGGACAGTGCCGCGGCTCCAGCCCCGCTATCTTGGCGACCCTTGCGTGAACGGCACGGGTGACCAGGCCCAGTGCGATCGCTTCGGCGCGCCTCCGCAAGGATCCTACGACAGCCTCGATCCTGCCAACCTGACTGGCCAGTACTTCTTCGGGGGCAATCCCGACATTGGTCCGGAAAACGGTACGACCTACACGCTCGGTGCGATCTTCACGCCTCAGTTTGCCCCCGGGCTCGAGATTATCGTCGACTACTACGACATCAAGATCACCGATGCGGTCGGGCAGATCCAGCCGGTTGACGCTCTTCAGAGCTGCTACGTCGACAATCCGGTTGCAGACAATCCGATCTGTGCAGCAATTTCTCGTGATCCGGCTACGCGCTTTCTCGACGATGCGTTCGTCAATGATCGCAACCTTGGCGTGATCGAACAGTCGGGCATTGATATTGACGTCAACTACAGGATCGATCTGTCCTCGACCGGTTTTCTGAGCGGTCTGCGGCTCGGATATCAGGGAACGATCGTGACCGACTATTCGATCCAGCGGAACCCCGTGCTTGATCCGGTCGATTGCAAAGGCACCTACGGCTTCGCCTGTTCTTCTGATGCCGTCAGCCTGGTTCAGCCAGATTACCGCCACCGGGTGGCTGCGACCCTAGATGCGGAGATGGGCCTGCTGCAGCTTGTGTGGCGGAGAATCGGCGAGGTCGAAAACGCCTCCAACCGCAACGAAAAGATCGAGGCCTTCGACTATTTCGATCTCAACGCGCAGTTCGATACCGGCATCTATGATATGAAGATCAACGTTGGCATCAGAAACCTGTTCGACAA
>JBBSOT010000229.1:0-7982 GCA_038259455.1 Hyphomicrobiales bacterium
AAGGCCTACGACTTGCTTATACAGGCCGAGGCCGGTTTCCTGTCTGTGACCGGAACGCGGGACGAAATGGCGAAATCCGGCGTCTCCATTGCCGACATTGCGGCCGGGGTCACTGCCTACCATTCAATTCTGGCGGCCCTCATTCATCGCGGAAGGTCCGGCGTGGGCGACAATATCGAGGTATCGATGCTGGAGGCGATGGCCGAATGGATGGGCTTCCCGATGTATTTCGCCATGGATGGCGCACCCCCGCCGCCGCGCAACGGTGCCGGGCATGCCACGATCTATCCCTACGGCCCCTACGAAACCGCAGACAGTGGGGTGATGCTCGGCCTTCAGAACGACCGTGAGTGGATGGCGTTCGCGACCGACGTGTTGCACCGCCCGGATCTCGCCGGCGACAACCGGTTCAAGGGCAATTCCGGCCGTGCCGAACATTGCGATGTGCTGGAGCCGATCATCGTTTCCACCTTTGCCGAACTCTCCACAGAAGAAGTCGTCGTGAGGCTCGAAAAGGCCGGCATTGGCACGGCGCGCATCAGCGACATGGCAGCGCTGTGGGCGCATCCGCAGCTCACCGCGCGCAAGCGGTGGGGCGAGATGGGGTCGCCTGCCGGGCCCCTACCCGCGCTTAAGCCGGTCAGTGGCGACGGTTGGGAGCCGCGCCTCGACCCGGTGCCAGCGCTTGGCGAGCACACCGAGGCGATCCTCGCAGAATTCGGTCTCCACAGTCTCTGCAACACGAAGGACAGCTAATGATCCCCAAGCCGGACCGTCATCAGGAGATGCGTGAAGCGCTGCGAGCGCTCTGCGCTGAATTCCCGGCCGAGTACCACCGCAAGCACGATGCTGCCGCAAGTTATCCAGTCGAATTCATTGATGCGCTTACCAAGGCGGGCTGGCTAGCAGCGATGATCCCGGAAGACTATGGCGGTTCTGGACTCGGGCTGACCGAGGCGACCGTGGTGATGGAAGAGATCAATCGCTCGGGAGGAAATGCCGGCCATTGCCACGGCCAGATGTATAACATGAGTACGCTGCTAAAACACGGATCGAAGGCGCAGAAGGACCTGTATCTGCCAAAGATCGCGTCGGGGGATTTGCGGTTGCAGTCGATGGCCGTCACGGAGCCGACGACCGGCACGGATACCACAAAGCTCAAGACGACGGCGGTCAGGAAGGGCGACCGCTACGTGGTCAACGGACAAAAAGTCTGGATCAGCCGCGTGCAGCACTCGGACCTGATGATACTGCTCGCGCGCACAACACCGCTTGCCGAGGTGAAAAGGAAATCGGAAGGCCTTTCGGTGTTCCTCGTCGATCTCCGTGCAGCTATCGGCAATGGGATGACGGTCACGCCGATCCGCAACATGGTCAATCACGAGACCAACGAGCTATTCTTCGACAATCTGGAGATCGCGGCCGAAAACCTTATCGGCGAAGAGGGAAAGGGCTTCAGGTACATTCTCGACGGGCTCAACGCCGAACGGACGCTGATTGCTGCCGAGTGCATCGGTGACGGATACTGGTTCATCGACAAGGTCTCGTCCTACACCCGCGAACGGATCGTTTTCGACCGACCGATTGGCCAGAACCAGGGCGTGCAGTTTCCCATCGCGCGCGCCTATGTGAACGTCGAGGCTGCCAATCTCATGCGCTTCGAGGCCGCGCGAAAGTTTGACGCTCATGAGGATTGCGGCGCCGAGGCAAACATGGCCAAGCTGCTCGCCGCCGACGCGTCTTGGGAAGCGGCAAATGCCTGCATCCAGTTTCACGGCGGTTTCGGCTTTGCCGCCGAATATGATGTCGAGCGGAAGTTCCGCGAGACACGGCTCTACCAGGTGGCTCCGATTTCGACCAATTTAATCCTGTCCTATGTGGCCGAGCACATACTCGACCTGCCGCGTTCGTTCTGAGGAAAAACATGTCCGTTGCAGCCGAGAAAAATCCCGCCATGGCGAAGGCCAAGGGCACCGAAAGCGCGGCTCTAGCATCTTTCGCATCGTCGCTGCGCTACGAAGACATCCCCAAAAATGTCATCGACCGGACGACAGACTTCTTCGTCGACTGGGCCGGCTCAGCGCTCTCCGGGCGCGGCCAACGCGCCGTTTCGGCACTTGAAGCCTTCGCCGCGACCATGGGACCGACGGACGGCCGGTCCGAAATTCTGACCACGCAGACTATGACGTCGCCGCTATTCGCCGCCTTGGTCAATGCGGCGGCATCACATATTTCAGAGCAGGACGACGTTCACAACGGCTCGGTGTTTCACCCGGCTGCGGTGGTATTCCCCGCCGCACTCGCCACCGCCCAGCACATCGGTGCCTCTGGGCGTGATTTTATCGCTGCGTCGGTCGCCGGCTACGAGGTCGGCATTCGCGTCGGCGAGTTTCTCGGCAGATCGCATTACCGGGTCTTTCACACGACGGGCACGGCCGGGACGGTCGCCTCGGCTGTAGCCGTTGGCAGATTAACCGGACTTGACCCAGCCCAAATGCTTCATGCCATCGGGTCCGCCGGAACGCAGGCAGCGGGACTTTGGGAGTTTTTGCGCGATGCAGCCGATTCGAAGCAGTTGCATACCGCCAAGGCTGCGTCCGATGGACTCACCGCGGCGTTTCTCGCCAAAAGCGGGTTTACCGGTGCGAGGCAGATACTTGAAGGTCGACAGGGCATGGCTGCCGGCATGTCCAATGACGCCGATCCGGCTAAGCTGACTGACCGGCTTGGCGAACGCTGGGCAGTGCTTGAGACCTCATTCAAATATCACGCATCATGCCGCCACACGCATCCGGCTGCCGATGCGCTGCTGCAGGTGCTGCAAGCCAATGAACTGGCTGGGGAGAATATCGCCAGCATCATCGCCCATGTCCATCAGGGTGCGATCGACGTCCTCGGACCGGTGATTGATCCGGTTACCGTGCATCAGGCGAAATTCTCGATGCCAGCTACGCTCGGTCTCATTGCCACGCATCGGCGCGCCGGCATGGCCGAATTCGACGCATATCTTGGCGACCAGACCGCAACATCCTTCCTCAACCGCGTAGAGATGAAACTCGATTCGGAAGTCGATGCCGCCTACCCCAACCGTTGGATCGGCAAGGTGTCGGTGGCCACTACGTCCGGGAAGACGCTCGAGGGCCGCATTGACGAACCGAAGGGCGACCCCGGCAACACGCTTTCAAGGCCAGAAATAGACGCCAAGGCGCGAAGGCTTGCAGCCTACGGAAAAGGTCTCGACGAGGCCGGCATCGACGACCTCATGCCGCGCCTCTGGTCGATTGCCGACCGCAACGAGATCGGCCGCCTTATCTAGCAGCGACCTTCTCCAGATGACATGACAACCGCAGAAAAAAGAGCCCGACGATTGGCGCCGGGCCCAAACGGGAAAACTGCGGGCGCAGGCGGGTTACACGCCGATTGGCATATGCTCGGCCGACCGAGTGACTGCACGTGGCGCAGTAAGTTCCTTCCAGGCTGACAGGGCCTTGTTCACGGCTGGAAACGGCTTGCGCTTGACGAGCTTTCCACGACCGGGCTTGGGCTGGGAGTTCTGGCCGTAGGACCACACGACCTCGCCGCGCGACAGCGTGTAACGCGCCTGCCCGTTGACCTTGATTCCCTCGAACACGTTGTAGTCGATAATCGACTTCTGATTGGCCGCCGAAATCGTCTTGGATAGTTTCGGATCCCAGACAACGAGGTCAGCGTCCGATCCCGGCAGGATGGCACCCTTCTGCGGATAGATGTTGAGGATCTGGGCAATATTGGTTGAGGTCACCGCTACGAACTCGTTGGGGGTAATGCGACCGGTCTCGACGCCCCTCGTCCAAAGAACGGCGAGCCGGTCCTCAAGTCCGCCAGTCCCATTCGGGATCTTTGTGAAGTTGCCGATGCCCGTCCGCTTCTGTTCAGTGGTGAAGGCGCAGTGATCGGTTGCGACCACCTGAAGCGAGCCCGAAGACAGACCCGCCCAAAGCGAATCCTGATGCTTCTTGTCTCGGAACGGCGGGCTCATCACGCGCCTTGCGGCGTAGTCCCAGTCCTTGTTCTGGTACTCGCTCTCATCGAGCGTAAGGTGCTGGATCAGCGGTTCGCCGAAGACACGCATCCCCTTCTGACGCGCGCGCCTGATAGCTTCATGCGCCTGCTCGCTCGATGTGTGCACAATGTAGACGGGCACGCCTGCAGCATCGGCGATCATGATGGCGCGGTTCGTCGCCTCGCCCTCGACTTCCGGCGGCCGCGAATAGGCATGTGCCTCCGGTCCCGAAATGCCGGAATTCATGTACTTTTCCTGCAGCGCGGCGATGATGTCGCCATTCTCGGCATGTACTAGCGGCAAGGCGCCGAGTGCTGCGCAGCGCTGGAAGGAGGCGAACATCTCGTCGTCATTCACCATCAAAGCGCCCTTGTAGGCCATGAAATGCTTGAACGTGTTGACGCCGCGATCGATCACCTTCGGCATCTCGTCGAAGTGCTTCTCCGACCAACCATTGACACACATGTGCAGGGAGTAGTCGGAGGAAGCCTGACGCTCGGCCTTGTTCTCCCAATCATCGAGCGCGGCCAGCATGCCGTCCGGTCCCGGAATGACAAAGTCAACGACGAGCGTCGTGCCGCCAGAGATGGCCGCGAACGTGCCGCTTTCCCAGGTCTCAGCGGCCGTGGTGCCCATGAACGGCATTTCGAGGTGCGTGTGCGGATCGATGCCACCAGGCATGATGTAAGCGCCATCGGCGTCCACAACGGTGTCGCCCTTCAGATCGGGGCCGATCGCGGCGATGGTCTCGCCTTCGATCAGGATGTCCGCCTTGTAAGTCCGGTCGGCGGCAACGATCGTTCCGCCCTTGATGACTGTAGACATTGTTCACTCTCCCTTGATTGCAATCATTTTGCCCGGCTGGAGCCGCGTTGTCAGCCGATTCATCAATCGGGCAGTGGAATCACGCCCTTTGTTTCCACGATGAGCCGGTATGCGTCGGGCTCACGATGCTTGCCGAAGTTGAAGATGGTTTCGCGGTAGCGGGTACCCAGGTCCAGGTCACAGCGCGCGGTGATGACCTCGTCTTCCAGCGAAACCGCCTGCGCCACGATCTCGCCAGACGGCGCTATAATGACGCTCTGGCCGACCATGTTGGAGCCCTCCTCGACGCCGCACTTCGCAGTGCCTATCACCCAGGTCGAATTCTGATAGGCCCCGGCCTGCATCGACAAGTGGTTGTGGAACTGCGTGAGGCTGTCGATGTCTTTGTGCCCGGTGTGGTCATAGGGAGTGTTGTAGCCGAGCATCACCATCTCAACGCCCTGCAGCCCCATCACCCGATATGTTTCGGGCCAGCGTCTGTCGTTGCATATACACATGCCCATGACGCCGCCGAAAGCCTTCCACACCTTGAAGCCGTAGTTGCCCGGCTCGAAGTAGCGCTTCTCCAGATGTTGGTGGGCCCGATCGGGCTGCGGCTCGGCATGGCCGGGAAGGTGCACCTTGCGGTATTTTCCCACGATACTGCCGGATCGATCGACGAGAATGGATGTGTTGAAGCGCCGCTTGCGGTTGTCCTCCATGACCAGTTCCGCATAGCCGAGATAGAACCCGATCCCGAGCTTCTTCGCCTCATCAAAAAGGGGCTGGGTGTCTCGTCCCGGCATCTGCTTCTCGTAGTAGCTGTCGAGTTCGTCCTCGTCCTCGATCATCCAGCGCGGGAAAAAAGTCGTCAGCGCCATCTCAGTAAAAACCACAAGGTCGGCATTGCGCGCTTTCGCATCGCGCATCATGGCGACGAGACGCCCTACTGTATCCTTGCGGGTCTCCGACTTCGCTATTGGGCCCATCTGGGCAGCCGCGGCGTTTATGATCCGTGTCATTGGTTATCCTCCTGCGCGGGGCCGCCGCTGGCGGCCAGGTAACGATAGATCTCGGTGTGGTCGGCGCCCTTGCCGAGTGTCTTGGAGGCCCGGGTCCAAAGTTCGGCTGCATTGCGCGCGCCATCGGCGTTCATTCCGAGATGGCCGGCGAGGTCCGCTGCAGTACGCAGGTCCTTGGCCATCAGCTGCATCGAAAATGCCGAGGCGAAACTTCCCGACAGGATGAACGGCTTCATCTTCACTTCGGTCGAGTTGTTGCGCCCGGTCGAGACGTTAAGCACGTCGACCAGAATGTTCGGATCGATGCCAAATTTCTCGGCGATTATCGAAGCTTCACAAGCAGCTGCAAGACCCGCCGCAGACACATAATTATTGAGCGCCTTCACGGCGTGACCCGAACCGACCGGTCCTGTCGAGAAGATCGACTTCCCCATCGCCTCGAAAAGCGGTCGAGCGCGCTTGATGGCGCGTGAGTCGCCGCCCGCCATGATGGCAAGAGAGCCATCCAGCGCGCGCCTGACTCCACCTGACACAGGCGCGTCGATCAGCGAAATGCCCCTTAGCGCCAGATCTGCGGCGAGTTGCTGGGTCGCCACCGGCGCTGACGAACTCATGTCTATGTTAAGTGCGCCCGCAGACAAGGCCGCCACTGCCCCGGTCGGCCCCAGCAGCGCTTCTCGAACCACGCGGTCGTCGGGCAGCATGGTGATGACGATCGATACACCATCGGCCGCTGCGCGCGCGTCGGCGACTGCCGTGCCACCGTTTGCAGCGAAGGCAGAACGCGCCTGCTCCGAGAGATCGCTGCCACGCACGTCGAAACCCGCACCGACCAGTCGCGACGCCATTGGCAGGCCCATCATGCCGAGCCCGATGAAGGCGACCGGCACCGTGGCGGATTTTGCGCAGGCGTCAGTCAATCTCCATTTCCTTGAACACTTCCTTTGCAATGCGGAAGCAGTCGAGCGCGGCCGGTACGCCGCAATAGACCCCTACCTGCAGGAAGACTTCCTTGAGTTCGTCCTTCGTTAGCCCGTTGTTGATGGCGCCGTGCACATGCAGCTTGAACTCATGTGGGCGGTTCAGAGCTGCGATCATGCCGAGATTGAGGATCGAGCGCGAGCGCCTATCCAGACCTGGGCGGTTCCAGATCTCATCCCAGCACCATTCGGTGGTCAGTTGCTGCATCGACCAGTTGAATTCATCGGCCTGTTCCAGCGAGCGATCGACATATTCGGCACCGAGCACGGCGCGACGCGTTTTCAGCCCGCGTTCAAACTTCTCGGATCTCGGTTTGGCGGCCAATTGTTCCTCCTATTGCCAGCCGCACGCATCGCGAACGACGGTTTCGATTTCAAGAGAGTGACCGAGGAGGCGTTCGTCCTCGCCGTGGCCAGCGGAAATCAATATGCTCGTCGGCATGTTGCCGGCATCGCGGCCGTTTGGCATCGCCACGCCACAATGGTCGAGGATGTTGCCGATCATTGTATTGCGCAGCGTCTTCACGTTGGTGGCGTGGAACGTCTCGTCGCTGGCTTCCAGTGGCGCGACTTCGGGCGCCGTTATGGGGGTGGTCGGCATGACCAGAAGCGCGGAGCCAAGCTGGGCTCCGATTTTTTCCATCAGTTTCTGGCGTCCGCGCTGAATGGACAATAGGTCATTGGCCGACATTCGCTTACCGTCTACGATCCGCTTCACAACGCGACGATCGACAGCCGAAACCTTGTCGCTGTCGATGATGTTGCTGTACTGGTTGTAGGCCTCGGCGGCAGTAAGAGTGCCGTATTTGGCGTTCATTTCGAGGATTTCGTCAAGCGTCTCGATGCGTTCGCGGCGAACCGCAACACCGGCTTTGGACAGCGCTTCTATGGATCGCTCGAAATTGTCGACCACGGCATCGTCGGCATCGTCCAGTACTACATTGCGCGGTACGATCAGGGTCAGGGACGAGAGAGGGCTGCGGCGCACAGCCGTCGCTACCGCTCCTCGCATTACCATGTCGAGCAATACGCAGTCTTCAACGGTTCGCGCCAAAGGACCGATCGTGTCGAAACTGCGCGCCAGCGGGATAAGATCGCTGGTGTCGAGGCGACCGGTGCTTGTCTTGTACCCGA
>JBBSOT010000230.1:0-7954 GCA_038259455.1 Hyphomicrobiales bacterium
AGTTCGATCTGGCGGACGACCTCGATGCCGGCTTGCGTGAGGGCGTCGCGTTTCATGTTGCTCATCGACAGCCAGCGGTCGACGCTGGTGACGCCCAGCCAGTGCAACACATCGACCGTCAGCCGCTGCTGGCGCAGATCCTGCACGCCAGCGACTGCCTCCGTGCGCGCGAAATACTGGTCTTCCGTGTCGCCTTTGGCGGCGCGCGGACGGGCATTGTAGACGAGGTATTTCACCACCTCGCCCAGCGCCCGGCCCTCATTGCGGTTGTAGACGATGATGCCGATCCCGCCTTCCTGCGCAGTGCGCACGCAATCCTCAACGCCATAGGCGAGATAGGAGCGGCATGTGCACAAATCCGAGCCGAAAACGTCCGAGCCGTTGCACTCGTCATGGATACGACAGGCAATCTTCGTCGTCTGATTGCCAAGCCTTTTCGGATCGCCGATCAGATAGACACTGACGCCGCCCATTGACGGCAGAAAGACTTTCAGGTCCGGGCGCTCGACGAGTTCCGGATACATGCCACCGCTGCAGGAGACCAGCGCCTCGCGCATTACCATCTCGTCAAGGCCGAGCCGGCGGGCCAGGCCGGGCAGGTACCAGACCGGCTCGATGGCGATCTTGGTGACACTGAGCCCACCTTCGCGGTCGAGGATTTCGCCATCCGCTGTGAGCCGCCCGGCGGCGCGCGCCTGCGCAATCTCGGCCATGTTGAGGCGACCGCTTGCCACCGCGATCGATGGCTTGATCGCCACACCGGCGGCAATCTCTCTGGCGAAATCACTGGCGACGCGGTGGCCCCATGGATCGAGCGTGACGATTCTGGCCGGGTCGCTCCATTGCTGAAACGGGCCAATGTTTTCGGTCGGCTCAGTATCGGTCAGGTCGGGTCGGTGCTCGGGGTCGAGCGCGCCGCTGGCATTGGCCAGAGCGCGGTAAGGCGCAAAGGCGCCGGCGTGGATGCCGATCGCGTTGCGATGCGTATCCGGCCCGGTTATGATGGCGCCACGCTGCCGCGCCGACGGCGCACCCCAGCGCAATGGTTGCGGGCGCAGCGGTGGCGGCGCATCGTGCTCGACGGGCGCAAACTCCGCCTCGTCCAGTTCAGTGCCTGACGCTAAGTCTCGGTCCATCATCGGGCTAAGCCTGTAAACATGTGCGGCGCGTCTTCGTCCCGTCCGCCAGCCAGTATGAAGAAAACCTGCTCGAGGCGGCTGAGCCCGACCACCAGAGCGGCGAGCGGCAGCAGCCATTCCCAGCCGGTCAAATAGAGCATCGGCCAAAGCGCAAACAGCAGTGCCGCCCCGGCCTTGGCTGACCAGAAATGAAACATGAGCAGCCTTCCGGTCAGCAGCCAGGAGACCGCGAGATAAAGGAGCGGACCGCCGAAGAGGATTTCCAGCGCCAGCGGATGGTGCGTGGCCAGCCCCGGAAAGGCCAGCATGAGGAAGAAAAGGATCGCCAGCGAAAACAGATTGTCGACGATGGCGTCGAGCTGCGCTCCGAAGGGCGAGGCGCGACCGCTGGCGCGCGCCAGTCTTCCGTCGGCGCCATCGGTCGCCGACGCGATCAGGTAGAGGATGAGTGCTGCACCCTGATAGCCGCCGGCAAGCAGCAGAAGAATCGGCAGAATAAGCACGCCACGCGACAGCGTCACGAGGTTGGCGACCTTCACTTCGCCGTCTTCGGCGATGATGCGGGCAAGCGTGCTCATGCCGGCTGCGCCGACAGTCGCAGCGTCGTGTCGCGGGCGATCAGTTTCTCTATCGGATAGGCATTGTGGTGCATCGGGCAGACGATACGGTTCTTTCCGTCAACATAGCCAAACTTCAACGGTCCGCCCCGATGCGGGCAGACATTGGGAACGAGGTAAAGCTCGCCGCGATGCGAAAGAAGGAAATATTCCACGCCGTTACGTATGATCGGGGGCAGATCGTCGCCGATCCAGCTCTTCGCCTCAGCCATTGGCGCGGATTTCCCTGGCAACGCACGCTTCGGGAAAGGTGGCGAACACGGCAGCGTCGGTGAGGCAGCCGATGCCGCCAATCTGCAACGGGAGGCCGCCCGAGACTACAGTACCGGGAACCCTGCACCGTCCGGGCATAGCGTGGGCGCCTTGCATGCCAAAGTCTGCCTGGCCGCTTTGCGAGGCTGCCTCAAAGGCCCGGCTGACGGCCAGCATATGGTTGCCGGCGCGCTCGAAAGCCAGTCGCGTCAGTTCGGCACCGGTGACGATTTCACTGCCAACCTCTTCGCCGAACTTGGCGACCAGCGGAGCTGCTACCTCCTTGGCGATCATCGTCGCGTGGTGGATGTCGATATGCGCGTGCTCGCCAAAGTAATGTGCGTCGACGCCCGGATGATAACGCTTGAGGTAGCGGAAATGGTCACTTGTCGAGCGCTGGTAGGCGGCCTCGGCGTAGAGCAGGAAGCCAATCTGCAGAAACAGGTTGCGAGGGCTCTGGAACATGAAATGAATGACGTTGTGCAGTTCGAGTGTCGGCGTGTCGAAGAGCGGCCAATAGGCGTTGTATTCCTGGTCGAGACCGAAGCCCCCGAGGGTGGATCGGTACAGAACGCTGTGCTTCTTGGCATGCGTTCCGTAACCGAACTCGTCGATCAGAATCCGGAACAGTGCCGATTGCGGCTCGCCAAATTCGCCGATCACGCCAAGCGCTGAGGCCGATGCTTCTGCGAGCAGATCGACCGAGGACTGGACGAGGAAGTTGCGGTAGTGATGCTCGCGCTCAGGCGTCGTTTCGACATAGGTGACGAACTCGTTCGGCGGGGCGGCTGCAAGAGAGGGAACAAGGCAGGCAATGTAGTCCGCACAGCTTTTGGCAGCCCCAGCGCTGCGTGCCTCCTCAACCAAAGGGGTGATCAGTTCGTCCTCGAGATCAGCGCGCAGTCTGTCGAGTTCCATCATGGCGCGCGGATCGTAATGGCCTTTGAGACGGTCAAGGATCGATCCGGCATGCGCTTTCGGAGGCAACAGGATATAGCGGCCCTGATAGCTTCTGAGCAGCGCCTGATGCCTGACATAGACGAGCAATGCCGGATTGTCCGATGCGCCAAGCGCCTCGTGATCGATGCGGATGTCATAAACTGCCGGAGGATTGGCGCCAGCCCTGCGCGCAAGATCGGCTCCGAGCTCAATGAGGGCTTCGCGTCCGGTCATGAAACAGGCTGCGCAGGCTCATAGATGGTGATCGTAACACCGCTCTTGACCAAGCAGTCGGCGAGCTTCCAGCGCGACAGGTCAAGCGCACCAGCGCCCTCGCCCTGCTCCAGATAGGCTGGCGACTGCACCGACCCTGCGATGACCGGTATGTGCTTGATGATGATGCGGTTGACCAGCGCGGCTTCATGACGACTGTACACCAAGCGGCTACCTCCCTCGACGATCAAACTACAAACGCCGCGCTCGCCAAGAAGTTTCATGAGCAGCTTAACATCGACCCGACCGTTGCCGCAGCGCAGGATTTCGACGCCCGGTTTGTCGGCGAGCCGTTCGACATCCCGCTCTGCCGCCGCCTCCGAGACGGCAATTATGGTTGGCAGGCCGTCATTGAGGAGCTTTGAATCGAGCGGCAGAATGCCAAGCGACGACGGCACGATACGCAGCGGATTGGGGCCCGTTGTATATCGGACGGTCAATTCGGGATCGTCGGTACGGACTGTGCCGGCGCCCACCATGATCGCATCGTGAGATGCGCGTACACCATGGAACCATTGGCGGAGCTCGTCGCCGTAGAACGCGAAGAGATCCTTGCTCGAGGCGTTCGGCCCAAGCGACAGCTTGCCATCGATGGTGAGTTCGCTTAGCGTTGTGATTTCGACCATTGACTGTGCTCAGGATGCAGGAGGTCTTCGCCCAGAAGGATTAAGGGCACTTCAGTCGGATGTCGCGTCTGATGTGTCTCGGGGAACAATTCGGGTGCAGTTGAATGACGCCGACCTAAAGGTTCGCTATTCACTCTCCGAGTTCAGAAGCAGTCGGACCGTTGTCGGCCCAGAACTGGTCATTCAGCTTTGCGCCTTCATATCGGCCATAAGGATCGACCTTGCCGCCTCCTGAAAGCAGCCATCACCGGTGTTGGCGCCAAACTCGAGGTGCAGCGTTGGCTTGTCGTAGCCGCTTCATGGCCTCGCTCCCAAGCGACGCTCACGACTACATATTGAAAATTCTCTGGCCGGCTTTGAACGTCCACCGATTTTATGCGACTCGAACACAACATCCCTTGCGGCAAACACCCGAGCATGGTTGGATGATGACAGGAGCCGGCCTTGAGGGAGGACGCGTCCAGACCTCAATGCTAAAAACGTCATGTGGCCTAACGCTAGGTTGACTAAGGGTTGCTGCCATTTGCGGCAGTAGTTGTCATTCATTGCGCTTTGTCTACTCTATCCATGTTGCCGAAAATGATTTCCTCTGAGATGTCGCTGACTTCAACCCTCTTTCTGTTAGGTGCTCTTTCTGGGGCCGCCGCATTTGGCGTGTCCTTTTTTGCGCAGGCGCAGGAGCGGACCGGTGCTACCGTCAGCAAAAGGAGTGTTGCAGGGTCGGGACGGCGTCTTGCCACCGTGCTGTTAGCGTTGTCCTATCTCGCCATGGCGGGTGCGCTCTTGACCCTGTAGGGATCAGGCCGCTAGGCGCCAATCTTAACCTTAAGTTTCGTCTTATTTTTCAGTAGCTTGTCACGCTGCGGACCAACCGTTAACAATTCGTTAGTGCTAATTGGGGCTTGCTTCAGGTCGAGAAATCGCCTTGAGAAGTATTGCGTAAACGTGGCTCGAACCGAAGACAGAAACGGCACCGGCTCTCATGTCGCGCCAATATTTTACGACGACACAGGCCGACGGTGGCTCTGGTTCCGATTGCTCGCAATTCTGGCGATCGCAATCTGCGCATTCGGCTTCCTTACTGTCGTCAGGGGGAGCTATGAGACGCAGTCCCTGCCAAGCCTGAACCTCCCCTACCAGCAGCAGATCCGGGCAATGCCAATCCTGCCTGATCTGGCAGCGGCCGATCCCGAGGCCAAAACGGTCCGATAGGGACGTCTCGGCTTTCTCCCGTCCAACAAGATCCATTGACCCTATGCGAGACTCGCCGACATGCGAGTTGACCACAAGTCCGATACACACGATTGCTACGCCGTTGACGGATCAAGAGGTCATTCTCCAAGTCGCATTTTTATGAGTGTCACACCGTTTCTAGGTTTGCGGGAAAGCCCTTTGGGCAATTCCGGAAGTGGAGTCGTGGACCATCAGGATGCCCGACGCCGATTAATGGCGGAGGCCACAAGCACGGACAAGAGACCGCTTAGATGAAACCCGGAACAAGCTTTACGTAAACACGCGCTGTTTCATCAGGTTTCGGATCTCTCACCGGATACAGCGGCTTCCAGGACAGGCTCCTGAGCGAACCTCACAGTCGCCATGCGCTGAACCTTGTACCAGGCAACAGCGCGACCCCGGATCGCCACAATTATCGCCCGCAGCACCACGTAATAAAGGAGCTGCCGATGGAAAAAGCGTTGCGGAACCAGCAGGATCAGCATCCACCACTCTTCATCGCGTTCCCGAATGAACGCAAACAGAGCGACAGCCAAATCGACTGTGAAAAACAGCGCATAGAAGACGAAAATTCTGGTCAGGCCAGAGCCGGATTCCAGATCCGGATAGACGATCATGTCGAAGATTTTGCCTGATGGCGCGCCGATGAAGAACAGGTCCGCAATGGGTGCGATGCAGGGCAGCAAGATCTGAAATATCAATATGTTGGGCAACGCCACCCAGCCTACGGCATTTATCCTCGACCTCGACAATGCATCGAAATGCTTTAGCGCCACCTGCATCATGCCATAGGTCCAGCGGAACCGTTGCTTGACAAAAGACGCCACGGTAGCCGGGGCTTCGGTCAGCGCGATTGCTCGGTCTTCATAGGTCACGAGATAGCCGGCGCGGATGACCCGGATTGTCAGATCGGCGTCTTCCGCCAAAGTGTCGGAATGGAAGCCGCCAAGCCTTTCGACCAGATCACGCCGCCAGGCACCGACGGCTCCTGGAACCACCGTAATGCAGTTCAGCCGCTCGAAGGCGCGGCGGTCGAGATTTTGTGCGACGATGTACTCCAGCGCCTGCCATCTGGTGACTAGGTTGATGCGGTTGCCTACCTTGGCGTTCCCGGCGACGGCTCCGACGCGTGGATCCGAGAAGTGTGCAACTAGCCTGGATATGGTGTCGGCCCTGAAAATCGTATCGGCATCGATAACCACGATCACCTCTCCGCGAGCACTCGATATGCCGAGATTGAGGGCGCTGGACTTGCCGCCATTTTCCTTGCGCATACTTGTCACGCGGGGGTCGGCACCGAACTTGCTGCAAACGATCTCGTAAGTGCCGTCTGCAGAGCCGTCGTCAACGACTAGAATTTCGAGATTGGCATGGTCGCTGGCCAGCAACGACCGAACCGTCTGGCACACCACCTTGACTTCGTTATAGGCGGGCACGATGACGCTTACGCTGATATCCGAACATGCAGGAAGGCGGCCCCTTGGCCGGCGTAAAGCCAACAGGACAATCAGCCCAGTGCGCGCCAAAGTGAGCGCAATCGCCAGACCGAACAGAAGATAGATGAGATTTTCACCGTGGCGCACAAGCGCGAAACCGAAAGCATCGGCCGCCATGTAGGACTGTGCCACGGCGTCGAGCTTGGGCATCAGATCGTCCCTGTTGCGCCCGATCAGTCGCGAGGCACTGGAGAAATCGAAGCCTTCGGCACGCAGCGTCCTGATGATGCGCGGCAGCGCAGCCACAGTCGCGTCTCGGTTGCCGCCGCTGTCGTGTAGCAAGACGACGTTGCCCTCTCCAGAACGTGCACCGTCAAGCACCCGATCGACTATGCGGTCGCTCCTTGCCAGCCACCAATCTTTTGCGTCAATCCGATTGCCCATGGCGAAATAGCCCGCTTCGCTGGCCTCGAACACGGTACGCAATTCGTCAGCGGTGTCGGGCTCGACGTCCTCGGCGTAGGGTGGCCTGAACAGCAGCGTGGCGCGGCCAGTCGTGCTCTCGATGATGCGCTGGGTCGAATTGAGCTCCATATGCAGCTGCATGTCGCTGACGCGCGTCAGGTTGGCGTGCGAGAATGTGTGATTGCCGATCTCGTGCCCCTCATCAACGATCCGCCGGACCAGTTCGGGATAACGCAAGGCCTGCGTGCCCAGGACAAAGAACACCGCCGGAACGTCGTACTCCTTCAGCAAGTCGAGAATCCGCGGGGTGGTCTCGGGATCAGGGCCGTCATCGAAGGTCAGGACAATCTTGTGAGGGTCTGCTCCACCCCAGCGGGCGATCTGATAATTGATCGGGTAGGATGAGATGACTTGCCTAGTGATCAGCCCGCTCGCACTATCGTATTCCAGCTTGCGCTCGCCCATCTGCCCGTTTGCTACGACGCGCAGCACCTCACCCTCGCCGTGATAGTCAATAGCGTAGCCCGGATCGATGTCACCAAGGGTTGCCATGCTGGGGTGTGCAGGGTCGGCAAACAGGGGCCAGATGGCAGGATCCTCTGCGCCCAACCGCCACAGTGCAATGCCCTTGAGCTTCGGCAGGTTCAGCTTCTTCAGTTGGTTAAATGCCGTGATAGCGTCGAGATACCAGACTTCGCGCGGCTCTTCGTCGATGTCCGTGTAGCTGAACATCGGGTTCAGTGACCGAGGTTCGGTCGTTATATTTGCGTCTGCCTGTCGTGCACGTAGCATGACGTCCGCGAAGCTATGGACTTCAGCGCCATAGCCGCTCCGCCAGTCATAACCCAGATTGGCGATGGCCACGACAATCTTGCCGGGACCAGTTTGCGCGACGCGGCGATCGAGACTGGCTTTGAAGGTGTCGAGGGGCGCCAGCGGTCCCGGGGACGCGTCCAGCTTGAAACGGTCATGCG
>JBBSOT010000231.1:0-7952 GCA_038259455.1 Hyphomicrobiales bacterium
ACGAGACGACGAGAAAAAATCGTAGGCCGCTTCAAATCACCGCGCCATGCGCAGCGATTTCTGTCCGTCCATGACCAAACCGCCACCATCTTCCGCCCAAAGCGCTATCGCCTTTCCGCAACATCATACCGCCACGCCAGGGCTGATGCGTTCAGCCTGCGGAACGACTATGCTGGTGGTATGCAAGTAGATCGCTTTGCAGCACCTTGCCTCGCGGCACGCCTAAACAACCTGACAAAGCCGCTGGCCGATATCCTGACCTCGAAGTTCAACGACCACCATTCTTATAATCGCTTCATGACGCGATGAATGTAGCCGCCGACAAGCAAAGGGGCTTTTGTGCGCACAGATGTGACCCAAAGCGGCGCTTATCGCCAGCAGGTAGACCCTTAACCGCCGCAATCTGTCGGGCCCAACCACGTCCAATAAGTTTGCATTATCGGACAATTTGGGATATGGTCAGAATCGACGCAATATGGTCTTAATTTCATGGGGGGTTCGTCTGAATTGGTCCGTCAGTGATCGAGGCTGAACTGAGCTCTTGCTCGATCTGCGGACTTGGTCCCACGGGACGAAAGCGGCCTGATTTGCTCGCGTCGGGATATTCAGCTCGCGACCGTCATCTGACACATCTCGCCCGCCGCCAGGACGACACTCCAATAAAAAACGCATAGTCCAGAAATGAAACAAGAACGTGACGACGGTGATATCAGGAAGTTAGAGTCCGGCAATAGAACAAGAACGACACCCGATTTTACCTTGGGAGACCCCTGAAAGGTATGCCCCCAAACACCCCCAGATTCAGCGCAGCGCCTCCCGGCGCCTCTGACGAAGGCGCGCCTGACGACAGAGAACAGGCAAAGAGCGAGCCCATCACCCTGCCCTCCCACGTCGCCGGGTCGGGCGCGCTCGACCGTCTTGTCGAGACCGCGCGCGATTATGCCCGCAGTGCTGCCTCTGACAACACGCTCAAGGCCTATGCGCGGGACTGGGCGCATTTCACCCGATGGTGCCGGATACGGGGCGCCGAGCCCCTGCCCCCGACGCCGGAGATGATCGGCCTCTACCTCGCGGACCTCGCAGCTCCCGCGGGCAAGGGCCCTGCCCTGCTGGTCTCGACGATCGAGCGACGCCTCTCCGGTCTTGGCTGGAACTATGCACAGCGCGGGTTCAGCCTCGATCGCAAGGACCGTCACATTTCCACCGTGCTGGCCGGGATCCGGCGCCGCCATGCCCGCCCGCCGGTGCAGAAGGAAGCAATCCTGCGCGACGACATCGTGGCCATGGTGGGCACCCTGCCCTTCGATCTGCGCGGGCTGCGCGATCGGGCGATCCTGCTGCTAGGCTATGCCGGGGGGCTGCGCCGGTCAGAGATCGTGAGCCTCGATGTCCACAAGGACGACACGCCGGAGTCCGGCGGCTGGATCGAGATCCTGAAGGACGGCGCCCTTCTGACGCTCGATGCCAAGACCGGCTGGCGCGAAGTCGAGATCGGCCGCGGATCTTCGGATCAGACCTGCCCGGTCCACGCGCTGGAGCAATGGCTGCACTTCGCCCGGATCGATTTCGGTCCGGTCTTCGTGCGCACCTCGCGTGACGGCAAACGCGCGCTCGATGCCCGGCTCAACGACAAGCATGTCGCGCGGCTGATCAAGCAGTGCGTCCTCGCCGCGAGCATCCGCTCCGACCTGCCCGAGAAGGACCGCCTCGCGCTATTCTCCGGCCACTCCCTGCGCGCAGGCCTCGCCTCCAGCGCCGAGGTCGACGAGCGCTACGTCCAGAAGCAGCTCGGCCATGCCAGCGCCGAGATGACCCGCCGATACCAGCGCCGCAGGGACAGGTTTCGCGTGAACCTCACCAAGGCTGCGGGGTTGTGACGCGGATCAGATGCCGTCGTTCTTCAACGCTATCAGCGCCGCCACATGATGAGGTAGATCACTGCGAGAGTGCAATATATCGACAATGACGACCTCGTCGGGCTTGTCCAAAAAAACCAGAAAGTGCTCTCCTGCTCTAATGAACCGCAAGTCATCGGCCTGATTCACGATGACTGCGCAACTCCGGCTATAGGACTGGCCATTCAAAATACTTTCACAGCGGTTGAGCAATTCCGCCTCGTAGAGCTCTGCTTGGCGCAGCCCAAAATTCTCGATCGTCCATCTGGCGATCTCGGTGAGGCTGGTTTCCGCAAGACGCGTCAGCCGGAAGGATCGGCTCATGAACGCGCGCGCGCAGCCGCGAAAGCCCGATGGATCGCATCTTTGCCACTGCCCTCCGCAAGATCACCCGCCTTGGCCTGCGCCATACCTTCAAGAAGACCCTTCCTGATCCCGGCAAGCTGAGCCTCTTCCTGCTCAAGCAGCCTCAGGCCAGCGCGCATCGCTTCACTCACGTTCTGGTAGCGCCCGGATGCCACCAGTGCTTGAATCAAATGGTCTTGGGTTTCGGTCAGGACAACGTTGCGTGTCACCATGTGCAGATCTCCTTTACTGGCAATATATGCCAATGCGCAGTTGTGATCAATGGAATCTGATATTAGGCGACGAACGACCCATGATGCGGCCTCTCTTCTCATCGCCACCAAACAGTCGTTTAACTGCGAAACTTAAAATTGCAAAAAACTGTTCTGATGGCCCTTATTGGTTTACCCAAGATCCCCACTGAGGATTAGCCTTCCCTGCCCCAGTCCTGCGTAGTGCGTTTGAACCAGAACCTGTTTTCCCTTGAGCCCTTCACTGTTTCGCATCCCAGCGGGAACCAGATTTTCGCTGTAGATCATGCAAGGCACGATTTCGACGTACTACAGCGTGGTTTTTTTGCTCTGGATGCGCAGGTTCACGTGACGACGTGCAATCCTTTTAAAATATGTCAATTAGTCAGACCGTTAACTGCCAGAACACGGGGTTGGAAAGCGTATGTATCCCGTATGGAAAACCTATGGCCAAAGGTTAATGCGTTCTTCATCTGCAAGGCGCGCTGAAGGGTCTAAGATAGGTCCTGATCGTGCCGTAACGGTTCAGACCCTCCTGCCCCTCGTTTCGTTTTTGGGCGCGATGTGGTGCCATAGTTTATGTGAATTGCTCTGGACCAAGGTCGGCTTCGACGCTCAGGCGTGCATTTCTTGTGAGGCAACACGGTCGTTCAATTTTTGCAGAAACTAGACCCCTTTCAGTTACGCTGAAGTTCTGTGCTTTGTCCCCGCCCAAGTCCGGCGTTGCAGCGCCTTTGTCGAGGCAGGACAACAGCAAAATTGTCCGCGGACAATTTGCGCTTCAACAGCCTGCTGTCTGAGAGCGTGTCAGGCCTCGGACCAGGCGCGCCGGATCGAAATTGGTACTTTTGGCGCCAGTTGTAATAGCTCTAAAATAGGCGCCGACTTGCTTGATCCTGCTATGGAACTGCATCAAGGCCCAGATGGTGGTTGCTGTGCCCATCGGCCCGAGCCGGTCTTGCGCTGCTTCATAGGTCTGGCTGTTGATGCCGATCATTGGAGCAAGCATTCGAGCATGGGCAATGACATCGTTGGCCGTCTCGATTTTTCTCAATGCATATTGGGCGGCTTCTGTACACGTCGAGAGCAATTCGGTGATAGAAAGAGAATACTCAGGCTGTGATACCTCGGCGTCCTTTTCGTGGATCAGTTCAGTCTTATCAGTATATTCTTTATTTGACCTATGATGGTGGCGGACATTTTGGCCGTCGTTGGCGGACGTTTTTTCAGCTTCACAGGTGTCATTGTCATCGGCACCCTCGGCTGCGATGGGGAAAGGGGTCAGTCTGGCCAGCAGGGTCTGGCAGTCCGCGAGGCTCAGCTTGCGACGTAAGGCTTGATGCGTTGCAAACACGTCCGGGCTTTCGGAGTCTTCCTTCAGCATTTCGTTTATCGCTGTGCGTATCTTTGCCCGCAGATATTTGATTTGCTCCTTCTCGCGAAGGACCTCCGCGGCAATGGACGCGATCTCTTGTAGTCGGTCGAACAGGGGGGAGAGGTCAAATCCAAATCTGAGAGCCTTACCTTCGGCGGTGTTGTGCCGGGTAAAGCGTTTGCCATTCGGGCTGTCTCGTCTGGCCAGCAGTCCGAGGTCCTGAAGAATGGCAGCGTGCCGTCTGATGGAGCGGTCGGACATGCCGTTGCGACGAAAGGTGAGGGTGGCGTTGGAGGCAAAGACAGTGTGATGCGTGCGTTTGGGCGGCAGGCAGGACAGCATTGCGTCAAGTGTCGCGATGACCGATGCGGTCAGTCCAAGACGTGGGGCCGCGTTGCGGATCGTGTCGATGACTATATGCCGTTCGGGCACTGAATTGTCCGCGGACAATGTGCCACCTGTCCGCACCCCACGGGGTGCGGTTGCTTGATTGAATGCCATGCTTTTTTCACGGCAACCGGTCGAGAAAGATCCCGGTTTCGCTGAATTTCAGAGAAAAGGCCACAAAATACCATTCAACCGAATCGGTTGTTGTTGACTGCGGCGGAGAAGCTGGTAGATCTGAGGGTGCAAAGAACAGATTGGGCTTTCCGGGGGTGACCTTGGGAGGCTCTTTCTTTTTGGGCTGCTTGTCGTGCTCCTGTTCTAAGGGTTGTCTGCTCGTTATTGGGTCAGCGCGATGGAGAGTCTGACCGCCACGCTTCGTATAGGCGTGTTAGTTCAGCTTCAGCGTTGTCACGCATCCACTGTGTAAAACCGGGCGTGTCCAACTTGGACAGCTTGAGCGTCAGAGCACGGCTTGTCTCCTTGACCTCGGCCAGCGTTGTTCCGTCGTCCAGCGTGACTGAGAGGGCAGGGGAGGGGGCCGCTGTGTCGGCTGTCCTGGTCTTGAGCGCGCGCAGGATGGCATCACTGATCCGCGCAAAACGGTCGTCCGATGTCTTTGCTTTGTCCAGATCAACGGACGCGATGATGCTGGACAGGTCCAGATCATTGCCACGCACGCTGTCGGCGAGGTCTTCCCAGCGTCTGCGCCCGATGCCATGGGCCGATCCGATCAGCTGGATCACCGTTTCGGGGATGGCTCTTGCGACCTTGGTCATGCGGGACAGCATCGGCTTGTCGATGGCAAGCGCGTCAAGGATCACTGCCTGTTCATAGCCGCTGTCAACCAGATTGGCCGCGAACAGGGCCTTTTCGACAAAGCTGGGGTCGAGCCTTTGTGAATTTTCCTGGCCTTGCGCAAGAATGGCTTCCTGATCGGTCAGAGAGCGGACCAGCGCCTTTGCCGGCAGCCCAAGCGTCTGAAGGGCGCGCAGACGGCGGCGCCCGTAAATGATCTTGTAGTGCCCAGGCTTGTCTGCAATGGGACGCACCATGATCGGCACCTGCTGGCCGTGCTGCTTTATGCTATCGGCCAGTTGCGCGACATCAGCATCGGTAAAAGACAGCCGGTCCTTCGGGCCGTCTTCCTCGATCACGGAAGGCGAGATTTCGCGGACCGCGTTGCTGGAGACATCCTTGAGCGTGGATTTCACGCCGCTCATCGCGCCGGTGTCCGGAAATCGCGATTTCTGCGGCATGCCGTCCGGTTCAGTGGCCTTTGGCGCGGGCGGGGCAGGGGGCTGAAAGAGGTTTCTGCGGGCCATCAGTCAGGGTTCCTTCCCCAGGCTTCCTGGATCGTCTTTTCAAACTCGTCCGCCAAGCCGTTCACGCTTTCGAGGATACGGTCGAGGGTTTTCTTGACGACCTGAGACGGTTCCAGCTCGTAAATTGTCTGCTGCGTCATGCCAGCGTCCGAGATCGCGGTCGATTTCAGCATCGGAGTGGTCAGCACTTGATCAAGCAGGATGGAGCGTAGAAATCCGGCCATCTGAGATTGCGGAACATCCGTGGGCTCATAACGCGCAATCAAGAATTTCAGGAAATTCCAGTCAATTGGGCCCGTGGCCTCTTCCAATGACCGAACAGTTTCCCCAGCCATTTCAAGGAATTGAGCCATCGATGCCACGTCGAGCATACTTGGCACAACCGTGATTAGCAGCCCCGTAGAGGCCAGAAGCGACGTCATGGTCGTAAAACCCAGCTGCGGCGGGCAGTCGATGATGACGAGATCGTAATTCTCCTCGATCTCGTCCAAGGCAATGGCGAGCCGCTGGGTGAAAGGCGGGTCTACCTTGTGTTGCAGGGCATAGGCCGTTTCGGTCTCGTATTCGGACAGCAAGAGGCCGGCAGGGGCCAGATCGAGGTTGTGGAAATACGTCTTGCGCACGACTTGGCTGAGCGGCACGGGGTCTTCGTATTTCAGGGCGTCGTAAATGGTGCCGCTCTCTGCGAATTCGATTTCGGGCCGGTAGCCGAACATCGTGGTCAGGCTGGCCTGCGGGTCCATGTCGACCGCAAGAACCCGGTAGCCGCGCAGAGCATAGCGTTGGGCGAGGTGGATGGCAGAGGTAGTCTTGCTGGAGCCGCCTTTAAAATTCACGATGGAAATGACCTGAAGACTGTCATTTTCGCGACGGCCGGGAAGATAGGCCTCGCCATTGCGGCCCGTGCGGGCCATCACATGGCGGATCTGGTCGATCTCTTCAGCAGAATAAAGCCGCCGCCCGCGGGAATCTGTCTCGACATCGGGGAAATCTCCCTCCTGATGGCGGGTGCGCAGGTTGGACATGCTGATGCCGGTCAGTTCCGAGACTTCGGAGGGATGAAACTTGCGCAATGTCTTGCGGCTGTCCGGCTGAAAGCTGTTGCGCATATGGCTGTTCAATGCGTCTGATAGCCGGGAGGCGTTCGAGGCGATGGACGCCGCGATTGAGCTCGAATGTGTGTTGTCTGCCTTCAGAGTCATGCTGCCCTCACGGCCTCTTGGTGGGCCTGTGTTGTTTCGTCGCCAACTCGCGCAATTTGCGCGTTACTGCGACTACAGAACTCATGACACGCAACTTATCTCCAGACAACAGTTTTTTAGCGCGGCAGGTTCAAAAGCCGTGGCGGTAAGTTAAAGTTGTACGGTAAGTTTTCCGCTTAACTCTCTGAAAAAATAACGTTATTTTTCTTGAGAGACGCCGTCGCAAATCGTAACACAGCCCGATCTGCTTTGGTGTTGAGACTGAAAACGGCTGGGAGCGACGAATCGCAGCGTGAATCCCACATACTGTCTGACATTGAACATATTCGTCGTCATTGATGTGGTTCGGCTTTTTCGGAAAGATCTGCGGCCTAGCTAAGATTGCTGGCCTTGCAGTTACCCACAGGTCGCTGGTGAAGGTCTTTCCGCGATGCGAGCGTCTTTGAAAAGGTCAGCGAGACGAGAGAGACCGCGCCATATGACCGTCGTCCTGCAGGGCGACCTTCTCGCCATCGGGCCAGGCGCGCGGCTTGCGAAGAGTCGCCATCTCCCAATCCGTTACATAGGCCAGATCCCGCTCCAAAGCGCGCAGCGTGCTCGGCGGAGTGCTTCGCAGGTATGAGCGCCCCATCTCCCGCAGCAGCCCGGCATGTTGAGTTCGGGAAAGGTCAGGACACGCTCGGGCAGATAGGCCTTGTAAGGTTCGAGCAACCGGTCGTGCGGCTGGCGCGGGCCATACACTGGCCCCTACAGGCCGAGCTCGGAATAGTTGCGTACGGTCTTGCAGTCGCATCCGACCTTCCGCGCAATCGCCGTGAGGCTCAGCACCTGCTTCTTCAAATCGTGGTCATGACATCTCCATCAGTCCCTGCTGCACGTCTTCGCCCCCGTTCCTTCATTTCGGGCATCAGGCCAGCATCCCGCGGCGTCGCCAATTCCCGGATATGGAAGATCCGGGAAGCGCCAGCCCCGCTCGCGTTTTGGGGAATTTTCAAACGGCGCTTTTGGGGAAATTACGTCCGGCGGTTACATTGAAGATATCGGCCAGGCAATCGCCAAGGGTGCGGTGGGCAAGTGAAGTCCCAAACGGCGGAGCGAAGGACCAGGCTCGACACCAATGTGCTGGTCCAGTTTTTGGTTCAGGATGATACCAAGCAGGCCAAAGCGATGCAGAT
>JBBSOT010000232.1:0-7919 GCA_038259455.1 Hyphomicrobiales bacterium
CCAGATCGAGGAGAGCCTCGCCGAGCTGCACGCCGCCCGCTACGAGTTGCTGACGACCTCGCTCGAGATCTCGCTGGTTGAGGGATTGCTCCTTATCGGCAGCGACAGCGCGGCGCTGGAGAGCGTGCAACGCACGATCGAACGATGCGAAAGCGACGGCGATGGTTTCGCCCTTCCCGAACTCCTGCGCATAAAGGGACACATCCTGCGCAAACTTGACCCTCAGGGCGTTGCCGCCGAAGCGACCTATCGTGACGGTCTCGAGTGCGCGCAGCAACAAGCCTCGAAGGCCTGGGAATTGCGGCTGGCCCTTGACCTGTCGCGACACTGGCTGGAGTTGGGGCGGAAGACGGAGGCCGCAACGCTGCTGGGGCCACTCTACAGTGACTCCGGCCAACGGGCAGATTCCGCCGATTCAAGGGATCTGCAGATGCTTTGGCATCTGACCGGAGGCGTTTCCGAGCCTGGCGGGTCTGTCACAATCTGAACGCCAAAGTGCGCGCCCGCTTCATCGAAAGAAGATCATGTCATCCATCACCTTGTCCGGGCTCGCTTTGGCGACTCCTACAAACCGTACGCTCTTTTCCGGTCTCAACCTCGCCTTCAACCGCGAGCGCGTCGGCCTCGTCGGACGCAACGGCTTGGGAAAATCCACGCTCCTGAGGCTGATAACAGGTGAAGCCGTACCCGCTGCTGGCAGTGTCACCGTGGAGGGAACTGTGGGCGTGATGCGGCAGATGGCCGTTGTCGCACACGACGAGACCGTCGCGGATCTGTTTGGCGCGCGCGACGCCCTGAACCTTCTGCACCGGGCCGAATTGGGTGAAGCCTCGGTCGAAGAATTGTCGTCCGCCGACTGGACCCTGGAGGAACGGATTGCCGCTGCACTTGGACGTGTCGGCCTGGACGATGCCTTGCCGACAACGCCCCTCGCCCAGCTTTCGGGCGGGCAGCGAACCCGGGCCAGCCTAGCCGCGGCCATATTCAAAGCGCCCGATTTCCTGATCCTCGACGAGCCGACGAACAACCTCGATCGTCAAGGCCGCGCTGCGGTCATCGCGCTGATCTCGAATTGGCGTGCGGGCGCGATCATCGTCAGCCATGACCGCGAACTGCTTGAGAAAGTCGACGCCATCGTCGAGTTGACCACCCTTGGCGCCACCCGTTTCGGAGGAGGATGGAGCGCCTATCGCGACCGCAAGGAGGTGGAACTCGCTGCTGCCGAGCACGACGCCGCACACGCGGAAAAAGCGATGGACGAGGCCAGCAAGCAGGCACGGCTCGCAGCGGAACGCAGCGATCGCCGCGCCGCCGTTGGCGCGCGAAAGGGCGCGAAAGGCGACATGCCGAAGATCGCGTCAGGCCGCAGGAAGCAGAACGCCGAGGCAACGCGTGGATCGACCCGGCGGCTGGTCGATGCCAGACGGGAAGAAGCCGGCGTCGCGCTTGCCGCCGCGCGCGAGCGAATCGAGATCGTGCAAGCCCCGTCTTTTCCGCTGCCGGCAACGGGGCTCGCCACCGACCGTCGGGTCCTGCAGCTCGATGACGTCACCGCTGGCTACTCACCCGGCGAGGCGATAATCCACCGTCTGTCCTTCACGATGGTCGGGCCGGAGCGCGTGGCAATTGCCGGTCCCAACGGATCCGGCAAGAGCACGCTGTTGAACCTGGTTGCCGGCGGCCTGCGGCCGGCTTCGGGAACCGTGCGGGTGCTGGTGCCCGCCGCAATGCTGGATCAGCAGGCCGGTGTTCTCCGGTCCGATGCCTCGGTACTCGACAACTTCAGGCGGCTGAACCCTGACGCTACCGACAATGCCGGCCGCGCCACCCTGGCCCGGTTTCTATTCCGCGGCGACGGCGCGCTGCAGATGGTGTCGACCCTGAGCGGTGGCCAGTTGCTGCGCGCCGGCCTCGCCTGCATTCTTGGAGGCACGACCCCGCCCCAATTGCTGATCCTGGACGAGCCGACCAACCATCTCGACCTCGACTCGATCGCCGCAGTCGAATCGGCGCTGAAAGCCTACGACGGGGCCCTTCTGGTGGTCAGCCACGACGAGGTCTTCCTGGAGGCGATCGGGATCACGCGGCGGCTCGACCTGACTGATCGGCGCCGCCAGGACTGATCCGGGCGGCTGTCTTCGGGCAGGTCACGGCACAAGCAGAAGCTTGCCCGTGGTGGCCCGACCCTCGTGGGCCTCATGCGCCTGGCGACGTCGCCAATCGGCACACGCCGGCGTCCCTCAAATTCATTTGCCTGGACCGCATTCGGTGGCCAACGGCTCGCCTGTGCCCCACGCCCGAACGCCGCCTCGCAACGGCTCACGCAGGCTAGCGTTCGATAACGCGCATAGCCGAGACCCCCGCGGTACCCATAGCTGACAGCGCCTGCTTCCCTGCATCTGCCGGGCCTCAGTCGTGACGTTCAATGCAACCGCGTGCGGATCATCCGGAGTGCCGGGCGACGCGCGCAAGCAGAAGGTGATGCTCTCATGGAAAACCCATCAGCACATGAAACGATCGACCATCCGCGGCGCCGGTTCATCGGCGCCGCCACTCTGATGGCTGCATCGACCTTTCTCGGCCGAACCGGCCCTGCAATCGCAGACGACGCTTCGCGAGCCACGCATATCGCCGGTGGCCGTACCTTCCCCAACCTGAAGCAGATCGAGGCTGGCGACCTCGACGTGGGATATGCCGAACAAGGTCCGACCGACGGCACGCCTGTGATCCTGCTGCATGGCTGGCCATACGACATCCACAGCTACGGCGAGGTCGCGCCACTGCTGGCGCACGAAGGTTATCGCGTGTTCATACCATACTTACGCGGTTACGGGACCACGCAGTTCCTGTCAAAAACGGCGCTGCGCAACGGCCAGCCCTCTGCGATGGCGCAGGATGTGGTCTCGTTGATGGACGCCCTGGGGATTTCGCAAGCCCTGCTTGGCGGGTTCGATTGGGGCGCGCGAACCGCCGATATCGTGGCAGCGCTCTGGCCGGACAGGGTTCGGGCATTGGTTTCGGTGAGCGGCTACCTGATTGGAAGTCAGGCTTCAGGTACGATGCCGCTTTCTCCCGCTGCCGAACACGAGTGGTGGTATCAGTTCTACTTCGCCACCGAGCGCGGTCGGGTCGGATATGCCGCGAACACCAGGGACTTTGCACGGCTGATCTGGCAACTTGCCTCGCCGCGCTGGACGTTCGACGATGCCACCTTCACGCGCAGCGCGGCTGCCTTTGATAATCCCGACCACGTGGACATCGTGATCCACAACTACCGCTGGCGGCTAGGGCTGGCGGAAGGGGATCCGAAATTCGACGCGCTGGAAGCGCGGCTCGCAGACCGTCCTCTCATCGCGACGCCGACAATCACGCTCGAAGGTGACGCCAATGGCGCTCCGCATCCCGAGCCGAATGCCTACGCCAAATTATTCTCGGGAAAGTACGAGCACCGCACGATCACGGGTGGGATCGGACACAACCTGCCGCAGGAGGCCCCCGCGGCCTTCGCCCAGGCTGTGCTCGACGCCGACAAGCTTTAGACGGGAACGGACCCGTGAAACTGTATCCTCGTGTGCTCCTCGCGGCGGTTGCCACGTCGTCCCTGCTCGGCCTCGCCCTCGCCATCGCGGCCGCAGACGAGGATGATCTCGCCTCGCCGATCTACGGCGTCAAGCTCCCCGAAGACTACCGCAGGTGGGAGCTGATCGCGCCCGCTGAGGAGGCCGAGCCGCTCGACGAGCTGCGCGCTGTTGTTGGCAACGCCGTAGCCGTCGAGGCGTATCGCGCTGGAACGCTCCCCTTCCCGGACGGAACTATCCTTGTGAAGCTCGCCTGGAAACGCGTCCCGTCGCCCGAGTTCGCTCCGGCCACCGTTCCCGGACCGGCGACCACCGTGCAGGTAATGGTCAAGGATGCGCGGCGCTACCCCGACTCCGGCGGCTGGGGCTTCGGGCGATTCGTCGATGGAAAGCCCGTCGACAGGGCGCAGCACCAGACCTGCTTCGCCTGCCACGAGCCCAATGTGCGCGATCACGACTACGTCTTCACCCGGCTCGCACCCTAGCAACATCGGAAGGGACATCGGACATGCCGAAAAGATGGCTCATCACTGGATGCTCCAGCGGCATTGGGCGCGCTCTGTCCGAGGCCGTACTGGCCGCAGGTCACGCGCTGGTCGCGACGGCGCGGGATCCCGAACTGCTGGCGGATTTTCCGGCGCGTTACGGTGACGCCGTTCGTGTCGCCGCACTGGACGTCACAGATCCGAACGCCGCGCAGGCCGCGGTAACCGCCGCCCTTGACAGCTTTGGTGGGCTCGATGTCCTTGTGAACAATGCCGGTTATGGCAACGTCAATTCGGTCGAGGACACATCACTCGATGAGTTCCGCCGGCAGATCGAAACGAACCTCTTCGGCACGATCATTCTGTGCAAAGCCGCGATCCCGGTCATGCGGTCACAGCGCAGCGGCCACATCATCCAGTTTTCGTCGGTAGGTGGTCGCATCGGCGCGCCTGGCCGCGCGCCCTACTCGGCCGCGAAATGGGGCGTCGAGGGATTTTCCGAAGTTCTTGCGGCCGAGATGGCGCTAATCGGCGTCAAGGTCACGGTGATAGAACCCGGTGGCTTCCGGACAAACTTTGCCGGCGCCTCGACCACAATTGAAGAGGGCCGCCCGGAATACGACGCAGTCGTGGGTGCGGCGGCCCGGATGCAACGAGCCTTCGACGGGCACCAGCCCGGCGACCCGCTGCGGGCCGCGCGGGTCATCCTCCAGGTCGCCGCAATGGACGTGCCGCCGTTCCGCCTGCCCTTGGGCCGAAGCGCCTCGGAAGCCCTTGAGGCGGCGGATCGCGCAAGGCTGGACGAGGTCCTCCGCTGGCGCGAACTGAGCACTTCCACGGACTACCCGCAGACAGGCGACGTCGGCGCCAACCGCGGGCACGTAAATCGCTCCGACGACACCTTGCCCTAACGCTAACGGCCGCGGCCAGTGGGGCCGTGGGCATACACACGAAAGGAACTCGAAATGAACACGTTCATCGCAGGTCTCGCGCTTGCCACGCTGATCTCCGCCACATCCATCGCATCGGCGCAGACCCCCGAGCCTACCGTCGTCCTCGTCCACGGCGCGTTCGCCGACGGGTCGAGCTGGTCGAAAGTGATCCCGCTTCTGCGCAAGAAGGGACTTGGCGTGGTCGCGGTCCAGAACCCGCTTTCCTCGCTTGAGGCTGACGTCGACGCGACACGCCGGGCCATCGACCAGATCGACGGGCCAGTCGTCCTGGTCGGTCACAGCTGGGCAGGCGTTGTGATCACTGAGGCCGGTAACGACCCCAAGGTCAAATCGCTCGTCTACGTGGCGGCCTTTGCACCGGACTCCGGTCAGTCGATCACCAGCATGACTGCCGATCTGCCGCCCGCCCCCTACGCGCCGTTTCTGCGCAAGGACGAGGGCGGCTATCTGACACTGTCGGAGGAAGGGGTGCGCAAGAATTTCGCCCAGGACCTCCCGGCGGCGGAGGCCGAACTGGTAGCGATCACGCAGGGTCCGTGGAACGCCAGCTGCGTAGACGCCACGGTGACGCACGCAGCATGGCATGACAAGCCGGCCCGCACGGTAATCACTGAGGATGATCGTATGATTCCGCCTGCGTTGCAGGAACAGATGGCCAGCGCGGCCCATGCCGACGTCGTCAGGGTTCCGGCCAGCCACGTCGTGATGTTGAGCCATCCGGAGGCCGTCGCCGATGCGATCATCGCGTCCGCAATGGCACGTGATTGAACCGCCAAACCCCAACCATGGAGGCGCAAACCGCGCCTCCACAACCTGAACTGGAGCATCGAAATGCCTGCAGATGAATGGATCAGAGAGAGGGGCCAAGTGCGGAGCGGCGGCATCGCCGGAACAGTCGATTCGGCAAGCTTCAGCCCGACGGCCTATGAAACACACAAGTTCCAAAACCTGCTCGTCGCCGAGCGATCTTTTGGATCCTACCAGTCGCTGGCGCTGTTGCGCTGGGCACTCGTCGTCGTCTTCCTGTGGTTTGGCGGCATGAAGTTCACGGGTTACGAGGCAAACGGCATCGCACCGTTTATCCAGCATAGCCCGATCCTGAGTTGGCTGAACGCCTTCCTGGGCGTGCAGGGCGCCAGCTACGTCATCGGCGTTCTGGAACTTTCCACTGCCGGGGCGTTGATGGTCGGCGCGTTCAGTCCATTTGCCTCGGCGATCGGCGCAGCGATGTCATGTGTGACATACGTCATTACCCTTTCTTTTCTCCTCAGCACACCCGGCGTCGCCGAGCCGACAGCGGGCGGCTTCCCGGCGATCTCCGCTCCTGTCGGACAGTTCCTGCTCAAGGATCTGGTGCTGCTCGCCGCATCGCTCGTTCTCTTGCTTGCGTCCATGCGGCATTCCTCCCGCCGGCAGTTTTCGACTGGCGGGTAATACAACCAGCTCGCCTCGATTGCGTGATTTCAGCCTGGTGCCCTCGGCTTATGCGCAGGGGGCGCCAGGCCATTTTCATTGCCTGCAGGCGGGCGATCGCATTGCATCGCGCGGTGCTGCAGCCGCATGTCGGAATCAGGGAATGAAATTCGGTTTGGCCGGATCTAGCCGGCTCGCCTCAGGCTAAGGGCTAGTTCTGCGAGAGCGTCGACAACGAGGGAGGCGATCGCTGCGCCCCGCTCGACGGACGCAAGTGCCGGGTCGCCATCGACGCCGCTACCGCCGGTCCTGTCGCGCATCGATGCATATAGCGTTGCCCGCTCCGCCGTCAGCAGGTCGCCCGCGGCCCAGGAAAACATCACCTGGCCACCTTCTTCCTGCGCCGGTATGGCTTGCACCGTCTCGGGAAACAGATGCAGCATGAGCGAGGTCTCCAGGTCTCCTGCATGAGAGTCCCTGTCGGTGTCATCAGCAAGGAGCAAACGAAGCTCTGGCGCGACCAGTTTCCACCAACTCGCCAAAACGATCCGGCTACCGGGATGCGCCGCGCCCAGTTCCTCGACGAGCACTCCGCCGAGTGCCTGATTGCCGGCATGGCTGTTGAAGAGGACGATATTTCGAAAACCGTGATTGAGCACGGACCCGGCTATATCGGTCACACAGGCCTGCAGAGTAGCATGACGCACGCTGAGGGTCCCGGCATAGTCAAGATGGTGCGCCGAACATCCGACGCTGAGCTGAGGCAGGATCAGGACATCGGCGCCTATCCGGCGATCGAGTTCATCAAGAAGTGCCCCGCCGATCATCGCGTCGGTAGCCAGGGGAAGGTGAGGCCCATGTTGTTCGACCGCGGCTATAGAAAGGAACACCGGCGTCGCCCGCTCAATACTGCCCAGTTCCGCGCTGGTCATGGTGTGCCATTTCATCTCGGGTCTCCTGGTTGCCGGTTGATCGATTGGACGCGGCCGGTCACCTCAGCAGGTTGACCTCCGCGAGGCCGACCACCTCGTCGGCGCGGCCGTTCAAGACAGCCTTGAGCATGTAGAGGGTGAAGCCTCCGGCCATACCGACCGTGATCTTCGGAGGAATGGCGAGTTCCATCCTTTCGACGATCGCGTCAATCACTACAGGCCCGTCATGGGCCAGCGCCTCGGCGATGCCCGCCTCAAGTCCGGCCGGATCCTCTATTCGCACGCCCTTGACGCCGACGGCTTGCGCCAGCGCCGCGAAGTTCGGGTTGTCGAAGTCTGTAGCGAAGGGGAGGAAACCCGAGGATTTCTGCTCGAGTTCGATGAAGCCGAGTGCGCCATTGTTAAAGACCACAACCTTGACCGGTAGGCCCAGTTGCTTGAGCGAAAGCAGATCGCCCATCAGCATGGTGAAGCCACCGTCACCGGACAACGCGATCACCTGCCGGCCCGGAAAAGCAGCCTGGGCGCCCAGCGCCTGCGGCATCGCATTCGCCATCG
>JBBSOT010000233.1:0-7901 GCA_038259455.1 Hyphomicrobiales bacterium
CGGTCCTGTCAGCGGCCCGCCTGGCAAGCACTTCGGAAGCCATCAGCGCGCACATGGAAATGGCGATCGATATCAGCGTCAGGCGCAGCGCGCCGGCGTCTCCGCCGGGCATCTGGGTGAGCGTGTAGATCGCCGATGGCAAGGTCTGTGTTTCTCCAGGAATATTGGAGACGAAAGTTATCGTCGCGCCGAACTCGCCCATGGCCTTGGCGAAGGACAGGATCATGCCGGCGATGATGCCGGGCAGGATCAGCGGCAGCGTTATGGTGATAAAGACCCAGGGCGCGTTGGCGCCGAGCGTGCCCGCAGCCGCCTCGAGGCGACGGTCTACGGCCTCGATCGACAGGCGGATGGCACGCACCATCAGCGGGAAGCCCATCACCGCGCAGGCAAGGGCAGCGCCCGTCCAGCGGAAAGAGAAGACGATCCCCAGATGCTCGGCCAGGAACGCGCCGATCGGCCCGCGCCGGCCGAAACCCAGCAGCAGCAGGTAGCCGGTGACCACCGGCGGCATCACAAGCGGCAGGTGCACGATGCCGTTGAGCAACGACTTGCCCCAGAACTTTCCGCGCGCCAGCAACAGTCCGACGCACAGGCCCAGGGGCAGGCTGGCAAGCATCGCCCAGCTCGCCACCTTCACCGACAGCCAGACCGCGGTCCATTCGTCGGGCGTCAGGTCAAGCAACCAGTCCATCTTCAGCAACGCTGCGTCAGTTGGACATGACAGGGGCGAGAACCGTAAAACCCTGCGCCTCGAACAGTGGCTTGGCTTTTGCCGACTGCAGGCATCCAAGGAATTGCCCGGCACCGTCATTGCCGGATCCGGCAAGTTCTGCGACCGGGTAGATGATCGGCGGATGCGAATTCTCGGGGAACACACCGACAATCCGCACACCTGGTTCGGCGGCAGCATCCGTCTGATACACGATGCCGAGCGGCGCCTCGCCGGTGGCAACGAGCTTGAGCGCCGCCCTCACGTTCTCGGCCGGTGCGAGCTTGTCCTCGACGGAGACCCAGACGCCAAGCGATTCCAAGGCGGCCTTGGCATATTTTCCGGCCGGCACGGCCTGAACGTCGCCCACGGCGAGCCTGCCGTCACCGAGCAGGCCGGCAAGATCGAAGTTCTGGGCGATCGTCGTCTCGGCGCCGGAGTCCGACGGTGCGACCAGCACGATGCGATTGCCGAGCAGCTTCTTCTCGGTTTCCGGCTTGATCAGCTTCTTTTCGGACAGATAATTCATCCAGTCCAGATCGGCCGAGATGAAGATGTCGGCCGGCGCGCCTGCCTCGATCTGTTTGGCCAGCGCCGCACTTCCTGCATAGGAAATCGTGGCAGGCTCTCCGATATCTGCCGTGCAGGCTTCATTGACCGCATCGAGTGCGGTCTTCAGGCTTGCCGCCGCAAAGACGGTCAGCCTGTCCTCCGCAGCTGCACTGATCGTGCCGGAAACAAACATCACGGCAATGCCCGACAGCACAGCCGCCAGCTTTCGTTCGAGCAAGCCTGTGAACATGATCCCGTTCCTCCAATGTCGGCCCCCCTGCAGCGCAAGGTGTGACGCACCCAGCCAATCGCTATAGCCAATCATATATAACAACAAGAGGGAGATATGGTCAGAAAGATGCGTTGCGGATAGTTTCCGGGCCCTATGCGCGATCGGGGAACAGATCGGCGCGTCGATCGTTTAGCTTGGTGTAATATGACCGGTGCTTCCCGGGTCAGGATGCCGTTTACATCGTCGACCGTGCTGTGCAGGGTGCAGGCAGACCCTGAGCAGCATTGATGCTTGCTCCGGCGGAGCACGCCGTTACAGTTGGCAACGCAGACGCATCTGTTCGTCGCGCCGACACAATCAAAAGGAAACATTGCCTTATGCCGGACCAAAAGCCGGAGGAATCGAATCCCCGTGTCGCTCTTGTATCGACCCATGGCTATGTCGCAGCCAACCCGCCGCTCGGCGCGGCGGACACGGGCGGACAGGTCGTTTACGTCCTGGAACTAGCAAAGAAACTTGCCCAGCTCGGATACAGCGTCGACATCTGGACACGGCGCTTCGAGGATCAGCCCGCGATGGATGAAGTCGCAGACGGCGTTCGCGTTCTGCGCGTTCCGTGTGGCGGGCCGGATTTCATTCCCAAGGAATATCTCTATCGCAACCTGCTTGAGTGGGGCGAGAATGCCCTTCGGCTGATCCGCGACCAGGATCTGAAGTACGAATTCATCAACAGCCACTATTGGGACGGTGGCGTGGCTGGCCAACGCCTGTCCGAAGCGCTCGACGTGCCGCATATCCATACGCCGCATTCGCTCGGCATGTGGAAAGAGCGCCAGATGAAAACCGACTATCCCGACAAGGCCGATTCCTTCGACGAGGAGTTCAATTTCGCCGAACGGATCAAGCACGAGACGATCATCTATCGCAATTGCGCCATGGTCATCGCCACAACCTCACCGCAGCTCGATATGCTGATGGAAGACTACAATGTCGATGCCAACCGCGTGCACATGATTCCGCCCGGCTACGACGATAACCGCTTCTTCCCGGTCAGCGATTCAACGCGGACCATGGCGCGCAAGCGCCTTGGATTCGAAGGACGGACCATTCTTGCGCTGGGCCGGCTTGCCACCAACAAGGGCTATGATCTGCTCATCGATGCTTTTTCGGTCGTTGCGCCCCGGATACCGGATGCGGTTCTGCGGTTCGCCGTCGGCGGCGAGAACATGGACGAGCACGAAAGCAAGATGCTTGACCAGTTGAAGGCGCAGGCCAAGAAGCTGGGACTCGAGGACCGCATCGTCTTTTCCGGCTTTGTCGCCGATGACGATCTGGCGGACACATACCGCGCCGCAGACATATTCGTCCTGTGCAGCCGCTATGAGCCGTTTGGCATGACGGCCATCGAGGCAATGGCCTGCGGCACACCGACAGTGGTGACAATCCATGGCGGCCTCTACCGTGGCATCAGCTATGGTCGACACGCTCTGTTCGCCGACCCCTTCGACAAGGAGGACCTTGGCATCACCATAACCAAGCCGATGAACCACAAGCGGCTCTATGGCCGCCTCGGCCGCATGGGCGCGCACAAGGCACGCAGCCTCTACACCTGGACCGGCATAGCGCAGCAACTCGTCAGTCTGGTCGAGGGGCGACGCGCGCTCAAGGCCGTTGACGATTACGACTGGGCCGAACCTTGGAACGACGGCGATTGAAGCCCGTCGCACTCCTGTCCAGCGACATTGACGGCACTCTGGCCGGCGATGAATCCGCCACACATCGCTTCCGCATCGCATGGCAATCGCTGAAGCGAGAAAGCCGGCCGCTGCTCGTGTACAACAGCGGCCGCCTTGCCGACGACATTCTGGAGTTTGCCGCCAAGATTGACCTGCCGAGCCCCGATTATGTGATCGGAGGCGTCGGCACCATGCTGGTCGATACCCAGGGCAATAGGAGTGTTGACCGGTTTCATGCCCGACTGTCCGAAGGCTGGTCGCTCGACACTGTCGAGGCCATCCTGGAACGCCACGCCGGCACCGCCAGACAACCGGAGATCTACCAGCACGCGTTCAAGTCGAGCTGGTATCTGCATGACGCCAGCCAGGACACGCTGGCCGACATCGAAGGCAGGCTGCGTCAGGCCGGCCTTGCCTTCACCATGATCTATTCAAGCAAGCGAGACCTCGACATCCTGCCGCTTCATGCTGACAAGGGCCAGGCGCTGACCTGGCTGTGCAACGATCTCGGTATCGGCCTCGACCAGACCCTCGTCGCCGGCGATACCGGAAACGACCGTTCGATGTTCGATCTGCCCGGCGTCCGCGGCATCGTGGTCGGCAATGCCCTGCCCGAACTGCTGACCCTGGGCCACGACAGTCCCAACGTCTTCAACGCCACGCAAACGCACGCTGCCGGCGTCCTGGAGGGCCTCGTGCACTGGTCGGTCTTGAACGACCCCAGTCAGGAGACTTTGCAGCAGGCGCGAGACCTCAGGGTTTGAGCGCCCAGACGACGGCATGCTGGACGGCGCCCGGCGCGGCCTGCAGCCAAACGGACTGCACCGGCTCGAAGCCCTTGATCCGTTTTGTTCCCGCCCATCGTCCGTGATCGGCAAACACCTCGATCGATCCGTAGTCGAGAAAAATCCTGAGCCGCCTCGGACGTGCGCCCCTTGCCAGATAGTTCGGGCTCGTTTGCTGCCCCTCTTCCTTGTATCGGATGGCAAGGCCGTCATCATCGACAACCACATGTAGGTCGACCTCGGGATGGTTGAGCTGCAGCGTGAAATGCGCACCCGGCTCGGCCATCTCGAATAGTATCTCGACCGCGCCATTGACCAGCGTGACCGCCTCGCCTCCGGCAAGCCGCGTTCGATCCAGGATATGACTGCGCAGGCTTTCGGCGGCGCTGATCGGTGGCGTGTGCAGCGCACCGTCGATCAGGTGCATGGCGCGCGGCAGGGTCATTGCCGTTGGAAAATCGATCGCCGGGCCGGTGTCGACCCAGTTTGCCAGCCAGCCCATTCCGACAATCGTATTGCCATCGACAAAGGCCTGAAAGGCGTAATTATCGGTACCGAAATCGAGTTCCTGCTCGAAGGCGCCGACAAACGCCTTGCCGTCAAACTTGCCAACCGTGGCCATCGTCAGGTTCTTGCGGCCCGTGGCCTGGTCCTCACCATTCATCAGGCCGAACACCAGCACCCAGTTGGTCTCTGGCGCGGCAGCTGGACCGTCGACGGGCAGCAGGCACGGACACTCGATGGCGGTCGTCTTGTGGCGGGTTTCCACGAGAAGCTTGGAGACGAAAATCCAGCCCGAGGCGGCCGTCGGATCCTGCGTCTCGTAAAGCAGTATGACACCGCCAGCATCGCTCTGGCTGCCGAGCAGCATCTTCCACAAGCCATCTGGCCCCCTGAATACATAGGGATCGCGGAAATCCGGCGTCAGGCTCTGATCGACCGGGCGGTAGGGCAGGATCACCTCCGCCTGGCCAGCCATGATCAGATCATGCGACGTCGCCGTCAGCTGGATCTGCTGTTCCGGGATCCGGTCGAGCACCTGTTCGGTGAAGAAGACACGAATGCCCGGCCCCTCGACCAGGGGAATTGCCGATCCTGAAAACGCACCGCCACGCTTGTCGGGCCGCGCCGTCAGCTCTTCGGAAGGAAACAGGAAAATCGGCAGATGCCGCCAGCGCAGATAGTCCGACGAAACCGCATGCCCCCAGTGCATCGTGTTCCAGGTCAGCCCGTGCGAGTAGTGCTGGTAAAACAGATGGGGGCGACCACCATACCGCCCGAATCCGTTCGGATCGTTCATCCAGCCAAACGGCGGGCGAAAATGATAGCTGTCGGGAATGTTGGGCGCCGCGTTGCCTGGATTGGTGTGCAGAACCGTAATGCCCGTATCCAGCACCTCAGCCTGCGTGAACCAGTAAGCCACCGACACCGACGTCCGGGTCGTATCGTAACTCAGCTCGATCTTGCCGCCACCATAGACCTGGAAAATCCGGAACTCATACTCCTCGGCGTTGCGCACATTGACGTCGCCGAATGTTCCGCGCGCATTGGCGAATGCCATCACGCCGGGATGCTCGGGCGTCATCGCCTTGAGCCACAGATGAACGGTGGAATTCACCGGCAAGTCCGCATGCAAGGTCTTCACCGTCGCTACCTCTGCGACTATTCCCGGCCCTTCGTGCATCGCCTTGTCCTTTGCGTTTCGGATGGAGTGAAACGTCGACGCACCTGTGGCCCATCAAATCGCCCCAACTGACTTCAACCTCCCAGAACGCAACTACACCCCGAGCGCCCTTTGCAGGTCAAGCCTTGATTGCCAGGTCAGCTGATCATCGGCGGCACCGATCGTCGCATGCTACACTCCCCCAGGAGCCCGGCATTGTCGAACCGGCGCAGCTGGCGGGATCCGGGGGCTCGCAGGGCAGGACGCCATCCACCGCGTCGGCCGCGCGGCTCCGGCAATAGGCACGGCGATCACGCGCGGCTGGGCAGCCTTCACGCCCTCGCCGACCAGTCGGCATACCACGTCTTGAACAGATCGAGCTGGGTGCGGGCAAAGGTGCTCTGACTGGCGTCCAGTGCGTCCGTCGCGTTGAAATGCAGGCCGTATTCGGGATCGCCCTGCAGCGTCATGAGATATTTGAAGTAGAGAACCAGGTCCGCGCCCTCGTCGAAGCGCGACAGCATCGCCAGCGCCGTGTCGAGTTCGACGGCCTTGCGACGCGCGTCGACGCTTCCCGCTGCCGCCTGTTCGCAGAGCGAAACCAAGTGCAGCACCTCCCTGGGCAGCACGTTGCCGATGCCGGTGATCGCTCCGCGCGCCCCGCAATTGACAAAGCCGTGCACCACCTGGGTGTCGACGCCGACCATCAGCGTGATGTCGGGCGATCGGCCGCAGATGGTCTCGGCAGCATAGGTAAGCGCCTCGGCGCCGCCGAACTCCTTGAAGCCGATCAGATGGGGATAGGCCTCGCGCAGCTTGAAGAAGAGATCGGCGCGCGTTTCGAAGCCGTAGTAGGGGCTGTTGTAGATGACCGAAGGCAGGTCGACGGCCGCTTCGAGGATCGCGGCGAAATGCGCATGCTGCGCCGCCGGCGAGTTGCCGCGCGACAGCACGCGCGGGATGATCATCAGCCCCTGGGCTCCCGCCTGCTTTGCGTGGGCGGCCAAGGCGACGGCGCGCCCGGAATTCTGGGCGCCGGTCCCGACGATCACCGGGATGCCGGCCTCGATCAGGCGCTCCACGCCTTCCATGCGCTGTTCGTCGGTCAGAAGCGGCCAATCGCCCATCGACCCGCAGTAGACCACCGCTGACATGCCGGCTGCGACCAGCTGTTGGGCCTTGCGGACCAGCGCCACGAAATCGGGCTTGCGATCAGCTGTGCAGGGGGTCATCAGCGCAGGTATTGTGCCGGAAAAAATCGTGGAGGTCATTGAACGGCGTCCTTATGATCGGGGTCTTCGGTTAGGGCTTCTGCGCAGAGAGAGGGAGCACTCCTTATCCGGTTGCTGGCGGTTCAGCCAGCGCAACTCGTCAAAGACCCAGCCACCGCATCGAAGCGGCCGTCCGCCTGGCAACGTGCCAAGATCCCGGCGACGCGCCCGCAGCGGCTGGCCATATGCCGTGCGACGACGAAACCACAAAAAAACCCGCCAGACTGGAAGCCTGGCGGGCTGATCTTGGTTGCGGGGGTTGGATTTGAACCAACGACCTTCAGGTTATGAGCCTGACGAGCTACCGGGCTGCTCCACCCCGCGTCAACTTTAAAGCTACTGGCCCAAGAAAGGCGGCAGATCGAACAGAGAAGATAGACAATGTGCGCTTGGCAGACCTGGCAGCGACTTACTCTCCCGCGTCTTAAGACGAAGTACCCTCAGCGCTGGAGCGTTTCACGGCCGAGTTCGGAATGGGATCGGGTGCAGCCGCTCCGCCATAACCACCAGGTCGGCAAAACGCACATTGTTCAAGAAGCTGGATTTCGTGCCTTGGCACATGGCCCGTGCGGGCCATCGGCCATCACCATTGGTGATGGACACAAGTAATGAGAACGATCAAGCCAATCGAGCTATTAGTACCGGTAAACTTCATGCGTTGCCGCACTTCCATACCCGGCCTATCAACGTGGTCGTCTTCCACGGCTCTCAGGGAATACTCGTTTTAAGGTGGGTTTCCCGCTTAGATGCATTCAGCGGTTATCCCGTCCGGATATAGCTACCCTGCTATGCGGCTGGCGCCACAACAGGTCCACCAGAGATCCGTCCATCCCGGTCCTCTCGTACTAGGGACAGATCCTTTCAATATTCCTACACCCACGGCAGATAGGGACCGAACTGTCTCACGACGTTCTGAACCCAACTCACGTACCGCTTTAAATGGCGAACAG
>JBBSOT010000234.1:0-7880 GCA_038259455.1 Hyphomicrobiales bacterium
ATCAAACCGGTCTCTTCATCGACGATGATCGGCGGCGCTGTGGCGAGCAGGATCTGGCCTTGGGCAAGGCCATCAAGCGCAAGCCGCTGTTCTCCGCCGGCGAGTGTCACCCAACGCCAGTGGGCTGGTTGATCATCGCCCCAGTGCAGCACCGGCCCGTCGGCCTTGCGCCAGCGCGCCCGGCCAGTGGCGATGACCTTCTCGATCCAGTCGCCACCGGCCGCACCTTTTGGTGTGCCGTGGTTGTCGAGATCGCCGCCATAGTTGCTCATGCGGCGGACCAGCCATTGGTCCACCGGTCCAAGCGAGAGACCTCCGTCACGTAGCGCATAGGAACTGGGCTGGAACCATTTTGGCTGGCTGCGACCAAACTGGCCGTCAGCGTCCTGCCCCCACAGCCAGACAATCACCACCAGACGCTGCGCCAATGGTTCGCCAGCTGCAGGGAGAGCTTTGCCCTTCTTGCTCTTTCCATCATGCAGCGCGCGCGGCGCAAAGACATAGACCAGATCGAAAACACTGCGCTTTGCAGCCTGGACTTCGCTTTGCGCCTCTGCGAGCCATTGGATCAGGGGCTGTGGTAGTGGCACCGGGCGGGCAGACACTTGCGGCGCAAGGCGCGCAAGGTGCGGTGACGCGCCGTGCGCAGTGGACTGTTGAGCTTGTGCCGCAAACAAGACGGCCGCCCCATGCTTGCAGTCGAATCCGACAGGGCAGGAGCAGTCGATAAGGGCCTCGACAGCACCCCCAGCGTTATCGGGAAATAAAATGGTCACTTCATAGGGCCTGGCTGCGCCGCCGCTGACCTCGGCAGATATCAATGCCATGTCCGCATCGATTTCCAGCGCGCTCACCCGGCCTTGCAGCCAGTAGGCTTGTCCAGCGCTCACCATGCTCGCAGTTTGAATAGCATCCGCTATCAGCGCGTTGGTGATCGGCGGTATCATTACATCAACATGCCCGACGACACGCGTTGCGATCAAGCGCAGGCGTCGCCGACAGCAAGCCCTACAAGCTCACGAAGTTTAATATCCGGTCTAATCCGGTCTCTATTCGGGTGGACATTCCGGTCTGATCCGGTATGAAATCCGGTATGCTCAACGCAGACACCATCGAGATCACGCCGGAATTGCTAGCGTTACTCTCGGAACTCGATGAGTTCAAGGGCGCCTGGCGCTTGCTGGGCACCCTCGCACCAGAGCGTTTGAACGCCCTGCGGCGCGTGGCAACGATTGAAAGCATCGGATCATCGACACGGATAGAGGGTAGCAAGCTCAGCGACCGCGAGGTCGAGCAACTGCTCGCCAGGCTGGAGATCAAATCGCTCGACAGCCGCGACGAGCAGGAAGTCGCTGGCTATGCCGACGTCATGGAAACGGTGTTTCATGCCTGGGAAGACATCCCCATCAACGAAAACCACATCCGTCAGTTGCACCGCGATCTGCTGCGCCACAGCAACAAGGATGAGCGGCACCGCGGCGAATACAAAAAGGTGCGAAACGACGTTGGCGCCTTTGACTCATCCGGCAGGATGATCGGCGTCGTATTCGAAACGGCTTCACCATTCGATACGCCGCGCCGAATGGCAGAACTAGTCGCCTGGTTCACACAGGAACGCGATCTCGGGCGACTGCATCCATTGATCATTATAGCGCTTTTCGTTGTCACCTTTCTGGAAATACACCCGTTTCAGGATGGCAACGGTCGCTTGAGCCGTGTCCTGACGACCCTGCTATTGCTGCAGGCCGGCTACGCCTATGTGCCCTACAGCTCGCTCGAAAGCGTCATCGAGCGCAACAAGGAAAGCTATTATCTTGGTCTCCGCCAAACGCAGACGACCATTAAGAGCGAAGCGCCCGACTGGCAGCCATGGCTGCTGTTTTTCATGCGCGCCCTCCAGACGCAGAAGCGGCACCTGGCGGTGAAGGTCGAGCGCGAGAAAAACGCTCTGGCAAAGCTTCCCACGCTTGCGGTGCACATCCTGGACTACGCCAAGGAGCATGGCCGTGTGGCGACACGGGATATGGTGCGCGAACACGGGGGCAGTCCCAATACGCTGAAGACAGTTTTCAGTGGTTTGGTGGTGAAGGGCATGCTTGTCCGTCATGGCGGCGGACGCTCGACCTGGTATAGTCTTCCGTGAGTTTTGGGTGGTATCTACGGGGCTAGGCTACTGATACTATTCAACATAAGTTGCATTATCAAACTTTTGTCGTGTAGGGACCGTTTAGAGGTGTCACTCCTGCGCTAGCTAGAGATGTCACCCTTGCGGTGACGGCAGATCGTCGGTGGCATGCGACTCCTGAGGTCAGGAGTTGCGCTGATGACGGTGGTTGCCATGAGCCATGGTGAGTTGAACCGGTACGATACGCTCATGCGGGTCGAACGCGGAGAGTTGCGGATCGAGGATGCAGCGACGCTTCTCAAGCTGGGCCGACGACAGATATTCCGACTGCTGGGCCGATTACACGCCAATGGTGCTGCCGGCCTTGTGTCGAGCAAGCGCGGCAAGCCAAGTAACCGGCGTTACAGCGATGCTTTCCGCGAACGGGTGATTGCCGTTGTCCGCGAGCACTACAGCGATCTCGGCCCGACGCTGGCCCGCGAGTATCTCGCCGAGCGCCACGACATCCACCTGGCTTGTGAGACGCTCCGCCTCCTGATGATCAAGGCGGGCCTATGGAAGGATCGCGAGGCCAGGCGGCCCAGCCACTATCAGCCGCGCTACCGCCGCGACTGTCGCGGCGAGTTGGTCCAGATCGACGGATCGAAGCACTGGTGGTTCGAGGCGCGCGGGCCACAATGCAGCCTGCTGGTTTTCATCGACGATGCGACGAGCGAGTTGCTGCATTTGAAGATGGTCGAGACCGAGAACACCTTTGGCTACATGGAAGTGACCCGTGAGTACATCGAGCGTCATGGCAAGCCGGTAGCCTTCTATTCCGACAAGCACAGTGTTTTCCGCAACCCCAATGCCAGCGCCGCCGCCGGCGACGGCATGACCTAGTTCGGCCGCGCGCTCGAAGCCCTCACCATCGAGATTATTTGTGCACATTCCCCGCAAGCCAAGGGACGGGTCGAGCGTGCCAACGGCACGTTGCAGGACCGCCTGGTGAAAGCCATGCGGCTTGCCGGCATATCATCGATCGAGACCGCCAATGCGTTCCTGCCGGGCTATGTCGAGAAGCCTAACCAGCGCTTCGCGCGGCCTGCCTTCGACAGTCGCGATCTGCACCGGCCTTTGGCGCCGCATGACGACCTGACCGCGATCATGGTGTGGCGGGAGCACCGCACGGTCACATCGGCGCTGACGCTTCACTACAACAAGGCAATGTTCATCCTGGAGCCCTGCGATCTGACAAGAGCGCTGGCGCGCCAACGGGTCACGGTCTGCGAATATCCTGACGGCAAGGTCGAGATCCAGCATGAGAGGCAGATCCTGCCCTACAGCGTTTTCGACAAGATGCGGCAGGTCAACCAACACGCCGTAGTGGACAACAAGCATCTGGACGCGGCGCTGGCGCTGGCAAGACAGATGCAGGCGGCGGCGCCGCATCACCGCCAGCGGAACAATGGTGCCCCTTCCCGCCGATCGCAGGCCACGCACCTCTTTCCAGAGTCCGAGACCCCAGCGAAAATCGACGGGCGTCAGTCGGGTAATTCGAAGCTGAAGGCTCGCCTGAGGCTGAGCGAAGCCGAGCTGCCCGCTGCGCCAAGCATCAACATAACTCGAAGGGTGACATTTCTAAATTGCGGAGAAAGTGAATTCTCTGAACCGCGCCGACATATTTTGGGGTGTGGTCCTCAAGCGAGGACTTTGATGCGACTAGGGCCCTCTACTGTGCGGAACTCCATTCGAGACGCATAATTTTCCAACCATCGGGCATCTTCGCCAATACAGCCTTTTCTTCGATCACCTTATCGATAGGCTTGTCGCTGCGATTGCTAATCATTCGGATCTTGGACACGATCCGATCCTTTGACGACCCATCGTTGAGAACAGTGCGTTCGAGCAGCGCGGTCTTAACCGACTTCTGGTACTCAAGATCGGTATCCATTCGGCGACGACCATTGGGCGTAAATTTATTTCGCGCGCGCGAGGCTCAGGCGGCTTGCTTGATCTTGATTGTTTGGCCTGTTGGTATCCAGTTCCAGGGGAGCAGTTCTTCGATGCGGGTCTGTGGATGATCCGGCATTCTGGCGATGACGTCGGCGAGCCAGGCGTGGGGATCGACGTTGTTGAGGCGACAGGTCTGGATGAGGGTATACATGGCGGCGGCGCGCTGACCGCCGCGGTCGGAGCCTGCGAACGTCCAGTTGCGTCTTCCGATTGCCACGGTCCGCAGCATTCGCTCGGCGGCATTGTTGGTCATGCAGATCCGGCCATCGTGGAGGAAGCGGGTAAAGCTGTCCCAGCGGCAAAGCATGTAATTGATGGCCTTGGCGAGATCGCTCTTGCGTGACAGCTTGTCATAGGTGGCGCGCAGCCAGGTTTCGAGCTCCGCGACCAGCGGCGCTGCATGGACGGCCCGGTACGCGAGGCGCTCGGCGGCGCTGTGGCCGTTGATCTCACGCTCGGCGGCAAAGATCGCGTCCATCTTCGCCACCGCCGTGATGGCGATCGGTGACTTGCCGGTCTGGGCATCCTTGTAGAACGGTCTTCGCGCATGGGCCCAGCATGCGGCCTCGGCGATGGGGCCGGGTTCACGGTTGGCTTTGTAGAGCGCATCGTAACCCGGGTAGGCGTCGGCCTGCAGAACGCCCGTATAGCCAGCAAGCTGCTTTGCGGGATGCACCCCGGAGCGATCGCGTGCGTAATAGAACATGGCGGCAGGCGGATCGCTGCCGCCGAACGGGCGGTCATCGCGCACCGAAGTCCAGACCCTGCCGGTAATGGTCTTGCCGGCGGCCATTACCGGCACGGTGGTGTCATCGTGATGGATGCGCTGCCCCGACAGGACGTGCACTTCGATCAGGTCGATGATGCGCTGCAGCAAGATGGTGCAGTGACCGACGTAATCGGCAAGCGTCGAGACGCTGAGGCTGACGCCTTCGGCGGCATAGGTCTCGCTCTGGCGGTTGAGCGGCTGATGCAGGCCAAACTTGTTGAACAGGATCATGGCCAGCAGGTTGGGGCCGGCGCGTCCGCGCGAGATCGGATGGAAGGGCGCCGGAGGCTGGGAGATGGTCCCGCAATCACCGCAGACAAACTTCTCGCGGACGGTCTCCAGCACGATCCATTGCCTTGGCACAACTTCGAGACTGTCGGTCTGGGTCTCGCCGATCTTCTTGAGCTGAGCGCCGCTGCAGCAAGGGCAGTCCTGTGGTGCGGGCACGACAATACGGTGACGCGGCAGATGCTCTGGCAAGGGGCCGCGGACGGGCTTGCGGCGGGTGAAGGCTGTGACGGCGACGCCACTGGCCTGCGCCTTGGCCACGACCATCTCGGCGGCGATTTCGTCTTCGGTGGCGGCGGTAACGAGATCTTCGAGCTGCATCTCGAGTTGGTCGAGGAGACGGCTGCCACGTTCGGACGACTGGCCCCACTTGTCGGCGCGCGCCTTGGCAATCTGCAATTTTAGCTCTTCGATAAGCGCGCGGCCCTGGGCGACATCGGCCAGGGCGATTGCGGCGATCGCCTCGGCATGAAGCTGGGCGGCGAGCGCGTTGCGAGCGTTCAGGCGCGCGGTAAAAAGCGCTGCCTTGAGCGCCTCGACGTCGTCCGGAAAAGTCTCGAAAAGCGCGTCCATCGAGGTTCAGTTTAGACCGGAAAACCGCCATTTTGTCGAGGTCTTTATGCGCCGGAACCGTCTGAAAGTACGTCTTTTATCCCGCCAGTTGCGGCCTGGTCGTGTGCTGAGGATTACGCCAGTCGATGGCCTCGAGCATGTAGCCAAGCTGCGCCGCCGAGATCGCGATTACCCCGTCGACCGCCGATGGCCAGATAAAACGGCCGCGCTCCAGACGCTTGGCATAAAGCGACATGCCGATCCCGTCATGCCAGAGGATCTTCAACAGATCCCCCTTGCGGCCCCGGAAAATGTACAGGTCGCCGGCATGGGGATCACGCCCAAAACCATGCTGAACCTGCAAGGCCAGCGACCCCATGCCCTTGCGCATGTCGGTTCGCCCGGTAGCGATCCACACCCTCGCGCCGCCAGGAACCGGGATCATCGCGACAGCGCCCGCAACGCCGTAACCAGCAACGCCGGCGATGTGTTGTTCGCCACCCGCATGGTCGCACCGCCGATCTCGATCACCATTACCGGCGTATCGGCATCGGACATGGCCGGCGCCCCCGGGCTGATCATCACAGCGGCAAAGCCCCGAGGCCCCACGCCAGCCGCGCCGCAGAGCCGCCTGCGCCATTTGTAGATCAGCGACGGCGCCACATCCCGCTCTCGTGCGATCCTCGCCACCGATCCGCCCGGCACCAACGACGCCTCGACCATCGCCAGCTTCTCGTCGTCACCCCATCGCCGGCGACGCTCAACACCCGAAAATACCGTAATCCGACCCATAGCCACGCCTCTAGCCACGGCGCAAACCACAGTGCTTGCACCGTCGCCAACCTCTCAGGTCAGACCCTTGCCGAACAGATGACCGTCGCCGGATGGATACCAAGATCGGGTGCCAGGCGGGCGATTGCGAGCTTGCGGTTTATGACCTCAAGGGCGACGGAGAAGGCCTTGAGCGCGAATTCTGCTGGACCGATATTCGTGCGGACCATCGCTTTGGGGGTTGGCGCCATATTCATGCCGCCATGGTCCATCATGCTATGATCCATCGCCGGTTGGGCTGCCGCTTCGGTAATGGCGTGAGCGGCATGAGGATCGACCGGCTAGGCCATTGATGGCGTGGTGCCCAGCAAAAGCCAGCCTGGCCAAACAGCTGCCCGCATCATTGTGAAATTTCCTGGTTGGCGGGAAGGTCGGCTGCTCCCTTCGGAATCGGCGTTGCTTCCAGTCTGGCGATCATGCGCTTCATCTCGGCAATTTCGCGGACCTGCGCGTTGATGATGCCATCGGCGAGCTTGCGGACCTCTGGGTCCTTTATGTGGGCGCGCTCGCTGGTCATGATCGCAATCGAATGATGCGGTATCATCGCCTTCATCCAGGAAACGTCATCGACCGTTTCCTGGCTGCGCACCAGCCAGAGCGCGCCCGCAAACACGATCACGCTGCCGGCGATAATGAGAAGATTGGTGCGCTTGCTCGCATACATCGACCACATGAAGCCCAGCATGATAACCGCCATCACCGCGCCCATATAGACCGCCATCCAGGTGCGGGTCTGGCTGTAGAAGACGTGGTCGAGCGCATAGGTATTGAGGTACATCAGCCCGAACATGACGACCGTGGATGTCACGATCATCGCGGCGAACCGGCCATAGCCCATTTTCATCTTGTCGCTTTGTTCCTGCATTGCCTGTCTCCTGCGTTGCCAATCTGGACCATGGACGGCGCTGCGCTGTGAAGCGTCAGGCGCCGCGGCGCACCGGGACGCCGAAATCCGGGTCGGTGCTGACCCGGCGTGCGACGGTCCCCTTTGGAAACCGGTAGAATCCCGGATCGCGGTAATCACCGCGCGCGAGGTCATCCCGCACCTTAACGGTAGTGAACATGCCGCCCATCTCGATATTGCCGAACTGGCCGTTGCCGACCATCATCGCCATGGTGTTGGGCGGGCCGGTATGGCCACCATCGGTGTGCTCCTGGTGCTCAGCCATGCAGTTTCGGCCCATCTTCATGTACCCCGGCAGCATCGCCTTTACCTTGGCTTCGATATCGTCCTGATCGACGCCGGTGGGGTTTGGCACGCCGTGGCCCATTGCGTTCATCGTGTGGTGCGCCATGTGGCAATGGAACGCCCAATCTCCG
>JBBSOT010000235.1:0-7864 GCA_038259455.1 Hyphomicrobiales bacterium
CCCTGATCCCCGGTCCGGACCAGGTTTCCCGCGAGGGCGATGCGACAATTATAGGGTTGGGCAGCGAAGCGTGGATAAAGTGGCCGGCGAGAATCGCCTTGTCTTGCGATTTCCAACACGCGGCCGCTCAGCGGCTGCGCTTGAACCATCCAAAAATCATGACGCCAAGCAAGGCGGCGGCAAGACCATACCAGGTGAAAGCGTACTGCAGGTGGCTGTTGGGAAGTTCGACGATGGTGACGCCGCCGACCGGCCAGCCGCCGGGATTTGGCGCGTCGCCGGCCTCCATGAAGAAGGGCAGCACGTCCGCGCTTTCCGGCAAGCCGGCCGTGGCGGCCATCGCCTTGATGTCCTTCCAGTAAAAGACATTGGCGTCTGGATCATTGTCTGGAACCACCCAAGACGGTTTTTCGGCAAGCGGATCGCGCGCCAAGCCAGAAATCGATACCGGTCCGGCGACCTGCCCAGCGGACCTCTTGCTCGCTTCCTTAAGGTCGTAGGGCGCAAAACCACGGTTGACGAAGACGATGCGGCCATCGGCAAGGCGAAACGGCGTATAGATATAGAAGCCTGATTGCCCGGCATGCGTGGCGAGGAAATGCCGCTCGCCTTCATGCAGGAACTCGCCCTGCGCCATGACCGGCCAGTAGTCGACACCGACTCCCGACGCGAACCGCGCCTCGATATCGGCAAGCGGCAGCGGCGCCGCATGGGTGCGCTCGGAAATCGTCGCGATGAGCGCTTCTTTCCAATGCAGCCGCTGGACCTGCCATGTGCCGAGCGCCAGCAGGACAAGGATTGCCGGCACACAGAGCAGCAAGGCGAGCCAGGGAAACGGGCGCCGCGACGGACCGGCATTGACTGCCATGTGGTTCACCTGTCCAGCCGGCCTTCCTCGGCCTTGTTGGCGTATTGCAAGGTTATGAGGACGCCCTTGATGATCCTGAGGGGAGGCAGGCAAAGAACGAGGATGGCGGGCAGCCAGATCGCGAAATGCACCCAAAGCGGCGGGTTCGTCGTGACCTCGAGCCAAAGCGCCATGCCGACGATGATAAAGCCGACAATGAGCATGACGAAGATGGCCGGCCCGTCGGCCGGATCGGCGAAGGAATAATCAAGCCCGCAGACTTCGCATTCGGGCGCCACGGTCAGAAAGCCCTTGAACAGGTGCCCCTTGCCGCAGCGCGGACAGCATCCCTTGATGCCGGCCATGATGGGCTCGACTGGCGCATAGCCCGAGTTGTCGTTCATCGCTCTAACCCTTTCGGGGCGCTGCTGGCGTAGGCTGTCCAAGATACGTCCACAGATGCTTGTCGCCGCGAGCGGGCCATCAGTCCTGTCAAATGCGAAAAACAAGCTGGGCGACGGTCGAGGCCGTTGGTTGGTTCCTCTTACACGATCAGGCCCGCCGGGTCGACGTTACGGGTTGCCGCAGCAAGAGCAGGGCAGTCCCAAGCTGCACGGCCGTGGAACGCAAAAGGCGGCCGCGTTGCCGCAGCCGCCCTTCATGAACCGAAATGGTTTCCTTAGTGGCCCTCAGCCAGCGGTGCGCCGATCGAAGCCCAGACATAGATGCTGGCGAACAGGAACAGCCAGACCACGTCGACGAAATGCCAATACCAGGCAGCCGCCTCGAAGCCGAAATGCTGCTTGGGCGTGAAATCGCCCTTCATCGCCCGGATCAGGCAGACCAGCAGAAAGATGGTGCCAACAAGGACATGGAAGCCATGAAATCCGGTGGCCATGAAGAAGGTGGCGCCGTAGATGGAATCCTGGAAGGCGAATGGCGCGTGTATGTACTCATAGGCCTGAACCATCGAGAACAGGGCGCCAAGGCCCACGGTCACGACAAGCCCGTTGACAAGGCCCTTGCGGTCCCCATGCAGCAGCGCATGGTGCGCCCAGGTAACGGTGGTGCCCGACAAAAGCAGGATGATGGTGTTGTAGAGCGGCAGGTGGAAGGGATCGAGAACCTCGATTCCCTTGGGGGGCCAGACGCCACCCGTGAACGCGTCTCGCGCAAATTGCTGGGTCTCGCCGGGGAACAGGCTGGCGTCAAAGAAAGCCCAGAACCACGCGACGAAGAACATCACCTCGGAGGCGATGAACAGGATCATGCCATAGCGCAGGTGCAGCGACACCACGGGCGTGTGGAAGCCCTCGCGGCTTTCCTTGATCGTGTCCGACCACCAGGCGAACATGGTGTAAAGAATGATGGCCAAGCCGATGAAGAACAGCCATGGCGACGCCAGATTGACGCCCAGGAGCGGAAACTCGTTGCCCTTGAGATCCTGCATCCAGGCAACACCGCCGATGCATATGACGAAAGCCCCGACGGAGCCAATGAAGGGCCACGGGCTTGGATCGATGATGTGATAGTCGTGGTCCGGTTTTGCGTGTCCGTCTGCCATGTCAGCCCCCGAGATTTTCTTCGGCATTGGTAAGTGGTGGAGTGCCTTCTGCACCTTTCGCCGCAGCCACGGGACTGGGCGTATCGATCGGGAAGAAGGTGTATGAAAGCGTGATCGTCGTGATGTCCTTGAGCTCCGGCGCATCGACGATGTCAGGGTCGACATAGAAGACGACCGGCATGTCGAGCGTCTCGCCCGGCTTCAGCGTGGTGTCGGTGAAGCAGAAGCACTCGACCTTGTTGAAATAGGAACCGGCGAATGCCGGCGTGACATTGTAGGTGGCACGGCCCGAATTCGTTGTGCTGAACGGGTTGGAGGCGGTGTAGTGCGCCTGCGCCGTCTCGCCGATCTTCATGCTGATCTCGCGCGCCACGGGCTTGAAGGTCCATGGCAGGCCGCTCGACACGTTGGCGTCGAAGCGCACCGTAATCTTGCGGTCGAGAATACGGTCGGCATATTGCTCGGTTGCGCGCTTTGTCGTGCCGCCATAGCCGGTAACCTGGCAGAACATGGCGTAGAGCGGCACGGCCGCATAGGCCATGCCGATCATGCCACCGAAAAACGCGATGCAGACGGCCGCAACCATGCGGTTGGCATGGGCCTTTTTCGCGTCCTCGACTGGCTTTTCAACAGGCATCGGCGGCTCACATCGCCCGGTCTAGTATGGCCGGGCCGAACTTGGCGATCGTTGCCACGTAGAAGATGACCACCATGGCAAACAGCGCCAGGCCAATGGCCACGGAACGGCTGCGGCGCGCGCGCTTCTGGCTGGCGGTCAGCGTGACGAAATCGTCTTCCATCAGAGCAATGCTCCACTCATGGCAAAGGCGCGCTGCACGACGGCGTCGGCCAGATATGCAGCGAAGATCCCGAACAGGTAAAGCAGCGAATAGCCGAACAGCGCCTTGGCCGGCTTCATGACCTCATCACGGTCGTCCATCCTGAGGACCTTCCAGGAATAATAGACGAATCCGAGGCCGAGTGCGGCCGCAACCAGGCCATAGACGGCAGAAGAGTAGCCAAGAAGCCAGGGTGCAACGCCGCTGGCAGCGGTCAGCACCGCGTAGAACAGCATCTGGCGGCGGGTCGACGGCGAGCCGGCGACGTTGGGCATCATGGGGATTCCGGCGCGGCCGTATTCGGCCGACTTGAAGAGCGCAAGCGCCCAGAAATGCGGCGGCGTCCAGAGGAAGATGATCAGGAACAGGAGGATGCTCTCGACGCTGACGCTGCCGGTGACCGCAGCCCAGCCGATCACCGGCGGGATGGCGCCAGCGGCGCCGCCAATGACGATGTTCTGCGGCGTCGAGCGCTTCAGCCACATCGAATAGATGACCGCGTAGAAGAAGATGGTGAAGGCGAGCAGCGAGGCGGCGAGCCAGTTCAAAAGGACGCCGAGGGTCATCACTGAGAGCACCGACAGAATCAGGCCGAAGGAGAGCGCTTCCGCCGGCTGGATGCGGCCGGACGGGATCGGCCGCTTGCTCGTACGCGACATCATTGCGTCGACATCGGCGTCGTACCACATGTTGAGGGCACCGGAGGCGCCCGCGCCAATGGCGATCGCCGTGATGCCGATGATGACCAGGATCGGGTTGAGCGTGGCCGGCGCGGCAACCATGCCGACGAATGCCGTGAACACGACGAGCGACATGACCCGAGGCTTCAGAAGCTCGAGATAATCGCCAGCCGTCGCTTCCGACATGTGCATGCCGACATCGTCAAAAGCGGATTTTTCCACAAGGGCCATGGTCGGGCAGTCCGATCTTTCCTTCAAGGCGAAACTGCCGGCTTGCCGGCAGCTTCGTGTTTTCAAGCCTACTTGATCTTCGGCAGCTGTTCCCACTGGTGGAACGGCGGCGGCGAAGAAAGCTGCCATTCGAGCGTCGTGGCGCCCTCTCCCCAGGGGTTGTTGCCGGCGATCCGCTTTTTCTGGAATGCGTCAAACACGCCATACAGGAAGATGACCACGCCGAAGGCCGACAGGTATGAGCCATATGACGAGACGGCGTTCCAGCCGGCGAACGCATCGGGGTAGTCGATGTAGCGGCGCGGCATCCCGGCAAGACCGAGGAAGTGCTGCGGGAAGAACACCAGGTTGACGCCGATGAAGGTGACCCAGAAATGGCTGCGCGCGATGAACGGCGAATACATGTAGCCGGTCATCTTCGGGAACCAGTAATACCAGCCGGCGAAGATTGCGAAGACGGCACCGAGCGACAGCACGTAGTGGAAATGCGCAACCACGTAGTAGGTATCGTGCATGGACCGGTCGAGACCGGCATTGGCCAGCTGCACGCCGGTCACGCCACCGACGGTGAACAGGAAGATGAAGCCGATGGCCCACAGCATCGGCGTACGCATCGAAATCGAGCCGCCCCACATGGTGGCGATCCACGAGAAGATCTTCACGCCGGTAGGCACCGCGATCACCATGGTGGCAAACACGAAGTAACGCTGCGTGTCGAGCGACAGGCCGGTCGTGTACATGTGGTGCGCCCAGACGATGAAGCCGACGGCGCCAATGGCAACCATCGCATAGGCCATGCCGAGATAACCGAACACCGGCTTGCGCGAGAAGGTCGAGACAATGTGGCTGATGATGCCGAAGCCCGGCAGGATCAGGATGTAGACCTCGGGATGACCGAAGAACCAGAACAGATGCTGGAACAGGATCGGATCGCCGCCACCGTCAGGCGCAAAGAAGGTCGTGCCGAAGTTGCGGTCCGTGAGCAGCATGGTGATGCCGCCTGCCAGAACCGGCAGCGACAGGAGCAGCAGGAAGGCCGTGATGAGCACCGACCAGGCAAACAGCGGCATCTTGTGCAGCGTCATGCCGGGAGCACGCATGTTGAAGATCGTGGTGATGAAGTTGATGGCGCCAAGGATCGACGAGGCACCGGCAATGTGGATTGACAGGATGGCCAGATCCATGGCCGGCCCCGGCTGTCCGGACGTCGATAATGGCGGATAGAGCGTCCAGCCGCCTCCGACACCGTAAGCGCCTGGCGCGCTAGGCACAAAGGCCGAAATGATGAGCAGCAGGAAGGCCGGCGGGAGCAGCCAGAACGAGATGTTGTTCATGCGCGGGAACGCCATGTCCGGCGCGCCGATCATGATCGGCACCATCCAGTTGGCAAAGCCGCCGATCAAGGCCGGCATGACCATGAAGAAGATCATGATCAGCGCGTGGGCAGTGGTGAAGGCGTTGTACATCGACTTGCCGCCGTCGATGGCGGCATCGCCGTTCAGTCCGTAGACCATCGAGGCAAGGCCGGTGAAGATCTGGATGCCAGGCTCCTGAAGCTCCATGCGCATCACAACCGACAGGGCGCCACCGATGATGCCCGCGATGATGGCGAAGATCAGATAGAGTGTGCCGATGTCCTTGTGGTTGGTGGAATAGACCCAGCGGACCCAGCCCTGATAGGGCTTGTGGTCGTGATCGTCGTGAGTTGTCGCGCCTGCCATTTTACGTTCCCTGATCCTGTACGCTTCGCACTCAGTTTCCTGCGACGGCGACGGACGCGTCGCCTTCAACGGCCGCCATCAGCGCCCTGTTGGCGCCGACGAGGTCGGTCCTGGCTGCGGCCAGCCAGGCGGTGTACTGCGCGTCGTTCACGACGCGGATTGCGATGGGCATGAAAGCATGATCCTTGCCGCAGAGTTCGGAGCACTGGCCGTAGTAAAGGCCTTCCTTGGTCGCGTTGAACCAAACCTCGTTGATGCGACCGGGCACCGCGTCCGTCTTGATGCCAAAGGCCGGCATGGCGAATGCATGCAGGACGTCGGCGGCCGTGACCAGAACGCGAACCATGGTGTTGACCGGAACCACCACCTCGTTGTCGACGGCCAGAAGACGCGGGTATGCAGCGCGATCTTCCTTGCCCGCAGCAGCACGATCAGCGTCCGGCAGCATCGCGGCATTGAAGGAGAGCGGATCCTCGACCTGATATTCGTAATCCCAGTTCCACTGGTTTCCGGTCGCCTTGATGGTGATCTTGGCTTCTTCCGGCGGTGTGTATTGCGCGGTGAGGAGCTGGAAAGACGGGACGGCGATGAACAGAAGGATGACGACCGGGCCAACCGTCCAGATCACTTCGATCAGCGTATTGTGACTGGTCCTGGACGGCGTCGGGTTAACACTGGCGCGATATTTGAAGATACACCACGCCAGAAGCGCCAGAACCAGAAGCGTGATCGGCACGATGAACCAGAGCGTGTACTCCTCAAACCAGGTGATCTGCTCCATGATGTCGGTGGCCGCAGGCTGGAAACGCATCTGCCAATCAACCGGCTGCGCTGCTTGCGCCGCAATCGGTGAAAGAACCATGGGCGCAAAAACCGTGCCGAGCGCGCCTGCCTTTGCAAGAAGTCTTCTCATAGACCTGTTTATCTCCTGCTGCCGTACAGCCCGGGCAAAAACGTCGAGCCGGACTGTCCCGGGAATCCCGAGCGTATCTTGGTGGTTCAAACCATACTCTCTTTACGACCGCAAGAAAGGAGCAGTCGAAACGATGCGGCATTTTTGCGCGACCGCTGGCGGCAAGCCTCTGCTTCGCGCCGTTTTGACCGGCAATCCCGCAATGAAATGTCCCGAACAATCAAAAATCTATCGCAAATTGTCGCAATTCGGGCAAAATCGACATGAAGAACGCACAAACTGCGCCGGTGTTATGGTTAGAAGCCGACGTTGGCCTATAGTCGCGCCCGTCCCGGCACTGATTGCCGTGATTCGCAACGGAGCTGTCATGATATCCGGGCTTTCCAAGACCTTCGCAACAGTCGCCGCTCTTGCCGCCATTGCCGGCTTCGTCGCTCCTGTCCATGCGCAGCAGAACGGCTCGGTGCGTTCGACGCATGGTTCCTGGTCGATTATCTGCGATACGCCGGCAGGCGCCACCTCCGAACAGTGCATCATGATGCAGAATGTCGTCGCCGAGGACCGCGCCGACCTTGGGCTGTCGGTCGTGATCCTGAGGACGGCTGACCGCAAGGCAGAGATCATGCGCGTCCTGGCACCGCTCGGCGTGCTGCTGCCGACCGGGCTTGGGCTTTATATCGACAAGAAGGACAATGGCCGCGCCTATTTCAAGCAGTGCTTCGCCGACGGATGCTATGCCGAGGTAATCCTTGAGCAGCAGTTGCTCGACACATTGAAAACCGGCAAGGAAGCAACCTTCATCGTTTTCGCCACGCCGGAAGAAGGCATCGGCATTCCGGTTGACCTGACCGGCTTTGGCGAGGCGTTCGCCGCTTTGCCCTGAGGGCTCTATCGGTATTCAGTTATGATGGCGATCGCCATTCCCGTGCCCATGACAGCACCGGCGATTGCAAATTGACTGCCAAAGTACGAGCTGACGACCAAGCCAGCCAGTGCACCGGTCGCAACCCAGTAGAGTGCCTTCACCATCTGCTCCGTGCCGCTGGCCAGCAAGTTGCGGGGTGCAACA
>JBBSOT010000236.1:0-7826 GCA_038259455.1 Hyphomicrobiales bacterium
ACCTGGCACCAGATGGGCGTCATCCTGTCGGCGACCGATTCCCTGAACTGGTTGTCGGGCATCACCGGCAAGGACGCCGGCGCGTTGACCGACGAACTGGGCGATACGCTGAAAGCACCGACCGGCGTTACCTTCCTGCCCTATCTCTCGGGGGAGCGCACGCCGCATAACGATGCTGCGATACGCGGTGCATTTTCCGGCATCGGTCACGAGGCAGGGCGAAGCGCGCTGACGCAAGCCGTGCTTGAGGGCGTCGTCTTCGCCTTCCGCGACAATCTCGAGGCGCTGCGCGCTGCCGGAACGGCGCTCGACCGTGTGACGGCCATCGGCGGTGGCTCGCGCTCGCGCTACTGGCTGCGCGCGCTGGCCACGGCATTGGATTTGCCAGTAGACATCCCGGCTGACGGGGATTTCGGTGCGGCCTTTGGCGCTGCGCGGCTCGGCATGATTGCGGCCAGTGGGGCAGATCCGTTTGCCGTGTGCACGCCGCCGAAAACCGTTGAAACAATCGACCCCGACGCTTCGCTGTCGGCAGCCTATGCGGACGCCTATCAGCGCTACCGCTCTCTCTATCCAGCTATCAAAGGAGTCATGTGATGAGCACCGGTTTTTTCGGCGACATCAAGCCAGTCAAATATGAGGGGCCAGACAGCACCAATCCGCTGGCCTACCGCTTCTATAACGCCGACGAGAAAGTAGGCGGCAAGCGGCTCGAAGACCACATGCGCTTTGCGGTCGCCTACTGGCACAGCTTTGCATGGCCTGGTGGCGACCCTTTCGGCGGTCAGACATTCGAGCGGCCCTGGTTTGGCGATACGATGGAACTGGCGAAGCTGAAGGCCGACGTGGCATTCGAAATGTTTTCGCTGCTCGGCGTCCCCTATTACTGTTTCCATGACGCCGATGTGCGCCCAGAGGGCGATACTTTCGCCGAGAGTGCAGCGCGGCTTGACGAGATTGCCGACTACTTTGCCGGCAAGATGAAGAATACCGGCGTCAAGCTGCTTTGGGGCACCGCCAATCTGTTCTCGCATCGCCGATTCATGTCGGGGGCGGCGACCAATCCCGACCCGGATGTCTTTGCCTATGCCGCGGCGACGGTGAAGAGCTGCATGGATGTCACGAAGCGGCTGAAGGGCGAGAACTACGTGCTTTGGGGCGGTCGCGAGGGCTACGAGACACTGCTCAACACCGATTTGAAGCGCGAGTCGGAGCAGGCCGGCCGCTTCCTGCAGATGGTCGTCGACTACAAACACAAGATTGGCTTCAAGGGCACGATCCTGATCGAGCCGAAACCGCAGGAGCCGACCAAGCACCAGTACGATTACGATGTTGCCACCGTCTACGGCTTCCTCAAGCGCTTCGGCCTGGAGAACGAGGTCAAGGTCAATATCGAGCAAGGCCACGCGATCCTTGCCGGCCACACATTCGAGCATGAGCTTGCACTGGCCGCGTCGCTCGGCATCTTCGGGTCGATCGACATGAACCGCAACGACTACCAGTCCGGCTGGGACACCGACCAGTTCCCCAACAACGTGCCGGAAATGGCGCTGGCCTATTACCAGGTTTTGCAGGCAGGTGGCTTCAAGACCGGTGGCACCAATTTCGATGCCAAGTTGCGCCGGCAATCGCTCGACCCACAGGATCTGCTGATCGCACATATCGGTGCGATGGATTGCTGTGCGCGGGGCCTGAAAGCGGCGGCCAAGATGATCGAGGACAAGGCGCTGATCGGTCCGCTCGAAGAGCGCTATGCAGGCTGGAAGTCCGCCGAAGGCAAGGCGATGCTGGCTGGCAAACGGACGCTCGAAGAGGTCGCCGATCGTGTCGTCAAGAACGGCATCGATCCGCAGCCGCGCTCCGGTCAGCAGGAATTGCTTGAGAACATCGTGAACCGCTACGTCTGAAAAGGGACCAGTCGGGGCGATCGTTACCGGGGGGCGTTAATCAAGAAGGCATGAAAGTTCCCAGAATACCCCTCTGCCGACATGTATCTGCCTTCGTCGTGTCATGAACCGACGCTATTGTCCGGTGCATGGAAGCAAATCGCCCCGATGACAAATCAGCCGGCCACCTCGACAGCCAGATCTCGGCTTTGCTCGAGCGGCTGAATGAATCAGCGTCGATCGTCGACCGGCTGATGGAGATGCCGCTGCCGAAGGGCGATCTGGAGTCGGAGAATGCCGAATGGGACGGTGTCGTCGCACGCCGCCTTGAAAGCAGGCTCGCGGCAGCGCTGCGTTCGCTTCTCGAACAAGAGCCCGAGCGCAAGCGCGCATAGTGAGAGCGCTTCACGGTCAGAACCCTAGCCGCGACGCATCTGTGCAGGCGGCTGCCCGAATGCGGCAGAGAATGCTCTCGAAAATGCAGATCCTGACGAAAAGCCGGTGCGAGCCGCGATGTCGACCATTGGCTCGGCAGTATCGAGCACGAGCCGGCGCGCCACGTTAAGCCGCAGTCGCAGATAATAGGCGCCCGGCGTCTCTCCGATGGCACGGGAGAATATCTTTTCCAATGTTCGCGCCGTAACACCAGTGCGCCGCGCAATGGCGGCAATGGTCAGCGGACGATCGACATGCCCCTCCATCATGCGAATGGCGCCGGCCAGTCGCGGGTCATACCCGTCAAGACGTCCCAGCGACACGAGCGGTTGCGCGTCGGTGGCGGCGCGCGCCTGATCGTAGATGAAGACGCTGGCGACATCGAGGGCAACGGCCATGCCCAAGCGTGCGCGGACAAGATGCAGCATCAGGTCAAAAGTCGGCGAGGCACCCCCAGCGGTAAAAACCGGTCCATCGATGACATAGCGGTCCGGTCGAATGTCTGCGCCCGGAAAGGCGGCTGCGAAGTCCTCGAGATCCTCCCAGTGGGTCGTCGCAGCGCGACCCTCGAGCAAGCCGGCGCGTGCCAAAAGCCAGCTTCCGGCCTCGATGCCGCCGACGGCGCGTGTCCCTCGGGCAGCACGGCGAAAGCCCGTAACGAGCGATGCCGCCGTTTCATAGCGCGTGCCGAAGCCACCGATGGCAATCAATACGTCCGTCTTTCTTGTTGCGTCGAAGCGGCCCGAAACGGCAATCGGCAAGCCCGATGTGGTGATTGCAGGTCGGCCGTCTGCCGAGACCAGTTTCCAGTCGAACATGGCGGCGCCGGCGATGCGGTTCGCGGCGCGCAACGGATCGACCGCGGAGGCCACGCACATGATGGACGCGCCGGAAAAGACCAGCAGCGTCACGTCGAGCGCCGTTTGGTCGGCGAGGAAGATTGAGGAGGCTTCGCTTTTCATCAAATAGAATTCGTAAAGTGTGAAGCGTCAGGACGCAAGGAGGAGGATGCTGCCGTCAATTATCCATCGTTGCCTGCCCTGCTGGCTTTTTGCGCCTTTAGCTCGACGCGAGCAGTTATGGTTCGGGGTGCCGGAAGACAAGGGAGTAAACAATGCCGCTGACCATGAATCGTGAGGTCTTCATCACCTGTGCCGTGACTGGTTCGGGCGGAACCCAGGACCGCAGCCCGCATGTTCCTCGCTCGCCAAAGCAAATCGCCGATTCGGCGATCGATGCGGCCAAGGCCGGTGCGGCCGTCGTTCATTGTCATGTGCGTGATCCCGAAACCGGCAAGCCGCGCCGCGATGTAGCCCTTTACCGCGAGGTGACGGAACGCATTCGCCAAGCAGATGTCGATGTCGTGCTCAACCTGACCGCTGGCATGGGCGGCGACATGGTGTTTGGCGATGTCGAAAAACCTTTGCCGCTCAAGGAGCAAGGCACCGATATGGCAGGCGCTTCGGAACGCGTCGAGCATGTGCGTCAGTGCTTGCCCGAGATATGCACGCTCGACTGCGGCACAATGAACTTCAACGAGGCCGACTATGTGATGACCAACACGCCGGGGATGCTGCGTGCCATGGGAGGCATGATGACGGCGATGGGCGTGAAGCCCGAGATCGAAGCCTTTGACACGGGGCATCTGTGGTTTGCCAAGCAGTTGGTCGAGGAAGGCGTGCTGACGCCGGACGCGCTGGTGCAGCTCTGCATGGGCGTGCCGTGGGGCGCGCCGGACGACCTCAACACGTTCATGGCCATGGTCAACAACGTGCCATCGACCTGGAATTGGTCGGCGTTCTCGATCGGCCGCAACCAGATGGCCTATGTGGCGGCTTCCGTTCTGGCCGGCGGCAATTGCCGTGTCGGTCTGGAAGACAATCTCTGGCTCGAGAAGGGCGTGCTGGCAACCAATGCACAGCTGGTTGAACGGGCGGTAAACATCGTCGAAAATCTAGGCGCGCGGGTCCTTGGCCCCGAGGAAGTGCGCAAGAAACTCAACCTGACGAAGCGGGCGCCGATCTGAGCCCGAACCGCTGGAGGCCGTCGACATGGAAACCGTGAAATTCACCGCGATGAAGGATGGCGACCGCGAGGATTACGCCTTTCTCACGCAACATGAGATAGACTATGCGGCCAAGACAGCCGATCGGCTGCTCGATGCACTTGTGCAACTCGATGAGGGGCTTTCCGGCTACAAGATCACGCGGCTCGGCCACTCGCTGCAGGCGGCAACACGCGCCTGGCGCGACGGGGCGGATGCCGACTGGATCGCCTGCGCCTTGCTGCACGACATTGGCGACATCTACGCGCCTTACAATCACGACGAATACGCCGCAGCGATCCTGAGGCCCTTCGTGCGCGAGCAGTGCACATGGGTTGTCGAAAAGCACGGCGATTTCCAGCGGCTCTATTACGCGCATCACACTGGCGGCAATCCGCATGCGCGCGATCGCTTCGCAGGCCATCCCTATTTCGATGATTGTGACCAGTTCTGCGAGCGCTGGGACCAGTCGAGCTTCGATCCCGACTACGAAACCTTGCCGGTCGAAACCTTCCGCCCTTTCGTTCTCGACGTATTCGCGCGCAAGGCATACGACCCGGCGGTCATTCGCGCTGGCGTGCGCGTGCCCCTGACAGACCCAGAAACAGCCAGACAAAGAGCATCGCTATGAACACTATTGAAAAAGCGGCCGCCATTGGCGGCGGCGTCATCGGCGCCGGCTGGGTAGCCAGGCTGCTGCTCAACGGCATCGACGTAGCCATCTACGATCCAGACCCGGACGCCGACCGCAAGGTCGCCGAGGTGATGAAAGGGGCGCGCCGCGCCTACAAGCAAATGCTGCCGGGTGGCCTGCCGAAAGAGGGAAAGCTGACCTACGCAAAAACCATCGCCGAGGCCGTAAAGGACGCCGACTTCGTCCAGGAAAGCGTGCCCGAGCGTCTCGACCTCAAGCACAAGGTGCTGGCCGAGATCGACGCGCACGCCCCGGCCAATGCCATTGTCGGTTCTTCGACGAGCGGCATCCTCCCATCCGACATGCAGGTGGCGATGAAGCGCCATCCTGAACGCCTGGTCGTCGGGCATCCGTACAATCCGGTTTATCTGCTGCCGTTGGTCGAGATCGTTGGCGGCAAGGAAACGTTTCCGGAGGCAATCGAGGTCGCCAAGGAAATCTACGAGTCGATCGGCATGAAGCCGGTGGTCATCCGCAAGGAGATCGAGGCTTTCGTCGGCGACCGGCTGCTCGAAGCGGCCTGGCGCGAGGCGCTGTGGCTGATCAAGGACGACATCGTGACCGTCGAGGAGCTCGACGACATCATGCGCTACTCGTTCGGAATCCGCTGGGCGCAGATGGGCATGTTCCAGGTCTATCGCGTGGCGGGCGGCGAGGCCGGCATGCGCCACTTCATGGCGCAGTTCGGTCCGTGCCTGAAGTGGCCGTGGACCAAGCTGATGGACGTGCCGGACCTGACCGACGAACTGGTCGACAAGATCGCAGAGCAATCAGACGACCAGGCGCACGGCCTGTCGATCCGCCAGCTCGAGCGCATCCGCGACGACAATCTGGTCGCCATCATGGATGCACTGTCGAAGCAGAACAAGGGCAAGGGCTGGGGTGCTGGCACGCTGCATAACGACTACACCAAGCGCCTCGCCAAGCTCGCTTCAAAGAAGCCGAAAGCCTCAAAGGCAGCGGTGAAGGCCAAGGCGGAAAAGCCGGTCAAGAAGGCCAAGGCGACCAAGAAAAAGAGGGGCTGAGCCATGGATTTCGGCCTGACCGAAGAACAGCGGCTTATCGTCGAGACGACAAGGGCGTTTGTCGAGAACGAGCTTTACCCGCATGAGGCGGAGGTCGAGCGGACTGGCGTCCTGCGCCCCGAACTCATCGCCGACCTCAAGGCCAAGGCTATCGAGGCCGGGCTCTACGCCGCCAACATTCCGGCCGAGTTCGGCGGCGCCGGCCTCGATACGGTGACATGGCTGCTTTATGAGAAGGAACTTGGCCGCGCCAATTACGCGCTGCACTGGACCTGCGTGGCGCGCCCGTCGAACATACTGTGCGCCGGCACAGAGGAGCAGCGCGACAAGTATCTCTTCCCCTGCATCAGCGGCGAAAAGTCAGATTGCCTGGCGATGACCGAGCCCGGCGCCGGATCGGATCTGCGCGGCATGAAAGCGACTGCGGTACAGGATGGCGATGACTGGGTGCTGAACGGCACCAAGCACTTCATCAGCCACGCCGACATTGCCGATTTCGCGATCGTCTTCATGGCATCAGGCGAGGAGGATACACCGCGCGGCAAGCGCAAGAAGATCACCGCCTTCTTCGTCGACAAGGGCACCAAGGGCTTCAATGTGCGCGACGGCTACAAGAACGTATCGCACCGCGGCTATACCAATTCGATCCTCGAATTCGACGATTGCAGGCTGCCGGCAGCGCAAGTCCTGGGCGAGGTGCACAAGGGTTTCGACGTCGCCAACAGCTGGCTCGGGGCGACCAGGCTGCAGGTCGGAGCGACCTGCCTCGGCCGGGCCGAACGGGCACTCGGCCACGCCATCGACTATGCTGCACAACGCGAGCAGTTCGGCCAGAGCATCGGCAAGTTCCAGGGCGTTTCGTTCAAGCTCGCCGACATGGCGGTCGAGCTTAAGGCCGCCGAACTGATGATCCTCGAAGCGGGCTGGAAATACGATGCCGGCACCGTCACCGACCAGGACATGGCGATGGCCAAGCTGAAGGCCACCGAAATGCTCGCCTTCGTCGCCGACGAGGCGATCCAGATCCATGGCGGCATGGGATTGATGGACGAGTTGCCGCTGGAGCGCATCTGGCGCGACGCGCGCGTCGAACGCATCTGGGAAGGCACCAGCGAAATCCAGCGTCACATCATCTCGCGCGCGCTGCTGAGAGCGGTCGGAGGCTAGGCAGCCGCAATGCCGCCCGCTCCGTTGCGCGAGACCGACCTCTATCCGCCCGTCAAGTCGATGCTGGAAGCGCAGGGCTATGTGGTCAAGAGCGAGATCGGGGCGGCCGATATCGTTGCTGTGCGCGGCGACGACGAGCCGGTCATCGTCGAGCTGAAGACCAAGTTCTCGCTGTCGCTCTTCCATCAGGCCGTGCAGCGGCAGAGCCTGAGCGATGCGGTTTATGTGGCGGTTCCGCGCGGCGAGGGAAGACCGTTCATGGCGTCGCTTGCCGGCAACAAGGCGCTCTGCCGACGCCTCGGGCTTGGCCTGATCACGGTGCGCATGGCAGACGGCTTCGTCGAAATCCATTGCGATCCGGCACCCTACAGGCCGCGCCAATCGAAACCGCGCAAGGAACGTCTGCTGCGTGAATTCACCCGGCGTGTCGGCGACCCCAACCTTGGCGGTGCGACGCGCGTCAGCCTGGTGACGGCCTATCGGCAGGACGCGCTGATGTGCCTGAAGGTGCTTGCGGCCAATGGCCCGACCAAGGCGGCTGAAGTTGCGCGGCAGGCGCGGGTCAAGCATGCCCG
>JBBSOT010000237.1:0-7785 GCA_038259455.1 Hyphomicrobiales bacterium
AGCGACTCGATGGCGCCGAGCAGGGTGAAGGAGATCGCCGCCGGCAGAACCGCCATGATCTTCTCCATCGACAGCTCTGGGAACGTCGGGGCGGGAAGCGACGACGGAATTCCACCGAACTTGGTGCCGATGGTCTGCACCGGCAGCCCCAAAAGCGCGACAACCGCCGCCGTGACCGCAACCGCGATCAGCATGCCCGGCCAATGGGGCCGCCATCGGCGCAGGCTGAGGATGACGCCGACCGTTGCGACGGAGAGGAGAACGGCTGCGGGCGTGATACTGTCCCGAGCTGCCCAGAGCACGGGCAGCTTTTCGAGGAGTTCACCGGGCTCATGATCCAGCGTCAGGCCGAAGAGTTCCTTGATCTGGCTGGCGAAGATGATCACCGCGATCCCGGCGGTAAAGCCGACCGTCACAGGGAAGGGAATGAACTTGATGAAGGTGCCAAGCCGCAGGAACCCGACAGCGGTCAGCATCAAGCCCGACAGGAAGGTTGCGAGGATCAGCCCGTGCATTCCGTGCAGCGTGACGGTGCTGGCCACAAGGACGATGAAGGCACCGGCCGGGCCACCGATCTGGAACCGCGAGCCGCCTAGAAGCGAGACTATAAAGCCGCCGACGATCGCCGTGTAGAGCCCCTGTGCCGGGGTCGCCCCCGAGGCGATGGCGATCGCCATCGAGAGCGGCAGAGCGACGATGGCAACCGTCAGCCCTGCGATGGCGTCCGCACGCAACTGGGGCAGTCCATAGCCCTCACGCAGGACCGTGACGAGTTTCGGAGTGAAGAGTTCGGCAAAGCTGGGTGCCGCACTCTGTCTGGTGATCTGATCTTTCATCTTCGGCCGCACCTTTGAGGGTTGCGGCGGGATCGTCGGCTTCTTGTCGGCGGTCGCCGTCGCGGGTTGAGGGTTCAATGTCTGGGTGGGGGTACCTTAAGGCGCACCCCACGACCGCCAGTCGTGCTGACAGAGCCTTCGCCAATGAGTTCCAAACCGGCAAGCTCAAGTGCCGCAATGACCTTGGTCAGGCTGTCCACCACGCCGCGCACGTTGCCGGTGCTTGCCTCCATGCGCTGGATTGTCGGCACGGAAAGGCCCGCCAGTTCGGCCAGAGCTTTCTGGTCGATACCGAGCAGCGCACGCGCGGCGCGCAACTGTGAGCCCGTGATCATAAAGTACCCTCTGAATGGAGCAATGCCTATCTAAACCGTTAATAGTGATATTTCAAGTATCGATATAGGTGGCCTGGATATGCATCATGGTAGGAACATCCCCGATGTGGCGACCCACATCGGGGATTTCAACTCACAAGGACTTCAGGAACGCCATCAGGTCTTTGTCCTCCTTCCACGAGCGCCCTGGCCTCTGTTGGCCGACTTCGCAGAGCGCCACGGCGTTGGCCTTCAGAGTCAGGTCGATCTCGGCATAAATGTTGGTCGTGCTGATCGACACATGTCCCAGCCAGGCGCGGATGGTGTTGATGTCCACCCCGGCAAGGACCAGATGACAGGCGGTCGTATGTCGGATCACGTGCGGCGTGATCGTGCGGCCTGCGAGCGCTGGAACTTGCGCAGCACAGCGCTCGATCAGGCGATAGACCCCGAAGCGCGTAAACCCCGTCCCCAGCCTGCTGACAAAAACAGGAGCGTCCATTTCGCGATCACGGATTTCGTGCGCAAGAGCCCGCTCGGTTTCCGGCCATAACGGGCACTGGCGGATCTTGCCGCCCTTTCCATGAAGGGTTGCAAGATCATGGCCGCCCCTCCGGGCGGCAAGCGACAGATCCTGCACCTTCAGCGCTGTTGCCTCGGACACGCGCGCGCCGGTGTTGTAAAGGAAGAGAAGGAGCGCGTACTCGTGCCGTCCCCGCTCCGTCTTCTTGTCCGGCACCGCAAGCATCGCCTCCATTTCCGGCCGCGTCAGCCACCCAACCGATGGCTGCATAGACTTTTTCGAAGAGATGGCGCGGATATGCCCACACCACTCGACATGCGCCGGGTCCCTGCTGCCGACAAAGCGAGCAAAGGCCTTTATGCCGGCAAGCCGTTGATTCCGGGTCCGGACGGAACATCCGCGGTCGTCTTCGACGTGGATGAGGAACTTCAGAACCAGCGATGACGTCAGATCGCGTACCGTCAATCGGTCGACGAGCTTCCGCAACTTGCGGCTTGCAAATGGCAGGAGCAGTCGGAAGGTATCGCGATAGCTGGATTGGGTGTTTCGGGCGAGGTTTCGCTCGGTGACGATGTATTCGGTCAGGAAGCGCCGAAGCCAGGGCCCAAGGAGTTCATGCTCGAGCATCCTCACCTCCATGGACAAAACGCGCAAATCGCATCGACGCTTGGTTCAAGAGCTCGGGGGTCATCGTCAGGTAGATTTTTGTGCCTTCCAGATCGGAATGCCCGAGATAGGTGGACAGCAGCGGCAGCAGTCGTTGCACATCTGCCCCTTGCCGATACCATGCGGTCAGCCTGTGAACCGCGAAGCTGTGCCGGAGGTCATGCATGCGTGGCGCCGATCGACCTCCTGCGCTGCCTTGTACGTCCGCGGCGCGGCGTAGCCGATCGAACGCAGTCTGAACGGTGCTGCTTGCCAGCCGGGTCCCGTCCCTGTTTGACAGCAGGTATGCGGCACCATCCGGGGCAAACCGCTGTCCCGATGGCTGCGACAGGTGGTTGGCCAGCACCGTCGCAAGCGGCAATCCGGTGGGCACCAGCCTGCTTTTGTGGAACTTGGTGTCCCGGATTGTCAGGACGGAAGCGTTTAAGTCGACACCATCACGCAGGAGCCTAGGCTCAGGACTCATAACCAAAAGATGACGGTTGCGGCGAGAGCGATGGCGGAGAGGAAGACGTTGGGTGATCTATCGTATCGGGTTGCGACCCGACGCCAGTCTTTGAGCCTGCCGAACATTCGCTCAATCCGGTTTCGTCTTTTGTAGCGACGTTTGTCGTATTTGATGGTCGTCTTGCGCGACTTGCGGCCCGGAATGCAGGGCGTTATGCCCTTATCTACAAGGACTTCCCGAAACCAATCGGCATCGTATCCTCGGTCGGCAAGGAGCCACTCAGCCTTTGGCAAATTGTTCATCAAGGCAGCGGCACCAGTATAGTCGCTCACTTGTCCCGCAGTGATAAAGAAGCGGATTGGGCGACCGCTGGTGTCTGTGACCGCGTGCAGCTTGGTGTTCATGCCGCCCTTGGTTTGACCGATCAGCCGCTTGCTCCCCCCTTTTTTAACCGCAGGCTGGAAGCCGTACGGTGCGCCTTGAGGTAGGTGGCGTCGATGGAAATGGTCTTGTTGTCGGGCGCTTCGCTGGCCAATCCCACCATGATCCGAGCGAAAACGCCCATATCGCTCCACCTTTTCCATCGGTTGTACAATGTCTTTGGCGGACCGTACTCGGCAGGTGCATCGCACCACCGTAACCCATTGCGGTTGATGAAGATAATCCCGCTCAGAACGCGCCGATCATCCACACGAGACCGGCCTCGGCTCTTCGGAAAATACGGGCGAAGGCGTTCCATTTGCGCCTCGCTCAGCCAGTAAAGGTTGCTCATGATGTCCCCTAAAACGATGGGGCTTTGAATCATGCAGCCATGGGGTCAGCAAGCCGATTAATGGGTCCTGAGCCTAGGGGACGTGGGTCTACCGGGGTTTTGCACTCCTTCTTATCGGGCGTCCCTGCGCTCTGGTGATCTCTGTTTCTATTGCAGCGGCGCTGTTCTTGGGTCTCACGTCGACGAACGCGGCGCTTTCCGGAGCACGGATGCGCTCGCAGATACGGACGCAATTACCGCTTTCAACCATTCTGACTGGCAGGGCGAAAGCCCTCTTCGGCGCCTGCGTCTGAACCGGACCAGACCGCAGCCAAGTCATCCTTGACGCCGACCTGCGTCATCTGTCGGATGAGGCCCGCGCGACTCGTAACCCCGGCTTTTGCGAAGATGTGCATCATGTGCGTGCGGACCGTCGACAGCGAGACCCCGAGGCGAGAAGCAACAGAGGCGCGCGTGTCCCCCTGCATCAACTCGAGCGCGATCGTTGCTTCCGCCGGAGTCAGACCGAACTCGCGCCGCAGGATCGCCCGCGATTTGCGATGCCATTGTTCCGGATCGGCGAGCAGAAGCATCGCGAGCGGAGTTGGATATTTTGTATATTCCGGTCCAACGCTCAGGCCGCCGTCGCGACATGGAATGACCTCGATCCGGACCCGGCTGCCGTCTTCCTTGCAGACGTGTTGTATCCGGCCACCTCTGACCTTGCCCGAAGTTGTGTCGCGGCAACGCGAGATCAGTTCTCTCAGGCGTGCGGTCCCCGGCGCTGCGCTCAGGCCGATGCAGCCGTGATCGATCCAAATCCCCCGGCTTCTTGCGATAATCTCGCGCGCCGTGCTGTCGGCTATGATGACGCGCGCCTCGGCATCGACCAACAGTGCGCCTGACGACGTTTTGGACCGTGCAAGCTGACGTTCCAGCTCGACCTTGCGAATAGCGCAGCGGATTTGAACGGATCGCACCAGGTGCGGGAGGATGAGAGCAAAATCTTTCGCCAGGTCGGATTCGATGCAGTCGTTCAGTGGGGAAGGCTGCAAGCCGAAACTCGCCAGCGCGCCCCGCTCGACAATCAGATTCGCGGCGAGGCGCTCGGATGCCTGGCCTGATCTCCTCCAGAAATCGTTGTAAAACTCCGAGGCCGCGAACCGGACTTGGCCGGTGTTCCTGAGGCTCGTGATCTTCCCGACCGGAGTCCGGAGCGCCACGTCAAGCGTCACGTCCTTCTTCCACCAATGCTGCTGATAACTGGAAATAATATCCGGGTCCGAGCGGGGAGCCACGACCGTGTTCATCCCCAGTGCGGGCGCAGCAAAGACGAGCCATGCGTTGTCAGCGTTCACGACGTCGGCGATGTCGTTCAGAATAAATTCCCAACCGGCCCCTGTCGCCGCAGCCTCATACAGGCGATCAACCACCCTCCAAGCGGAATCAATGTCCATCACAATGGTCTCCCGGAAGATGGCAATCATACCACGTTCGGTACGATTCGGCACCGCATCTCAGACAGACGTCTGATGTCGTATAGCGATTACGAGAGCACAGTTGTTTCGAGTCGATGCACGAGAATCGCAAGTGCCGATGCCGATCAGCATTCCTCCTGCTTTTACAGTTGTTCTTGACCACCTCTACCGGAGCGCCCGTACGGATCAGATTGATTTTTCGCAAGAAAGGACCGTGTGATGCCGAATTTCGCAGAGCAGTCGCGACGTGACGGAGTCCTGCGCTCCTGTTCAGCGTATCAGCCACCGGGCCAGACTATCATCTGTCGTATTTTCAAGGCCATAACCGGTGATGTGCCGCCCATGTCGACCATCCGTCGGCATATCTGTTCTACGGCGATAGCAGTCTCGATCGCATGGCTACTTTGCGCCGGGCCTGTGGCCGGTCAAGACCAATCCCCAATCGCTGCACCTGAAAAAGGGCTGACTACCGGTTCATGGACCGATGCCGTTACCATTGAACCGCCGCCCGGCCCGCGGGGATTTCAGCCTCAGATTTCCATTCTCGCGTCTCACACGACTGGCGACGGTGTTTTGGGAAGTGGCTACGCGCTTTCAGCCGGGGGCGCGGTCACGCATCACTCCGCCACGGGCGGGGTGCCTGTCGAGACCGCTGGCGACAGCTACCGGCTCGACGGCACGAGGCTGATCGCGGGCCTTGTCATCGCTTCCGGATCCGAACAGACATTTTTACCCGAGGTCGAAGATGGATCAAGCCTCCACCGCGATGGCAATACCTGGAAAAGGGAAAGGAATGGCTGGACCTGGACATATGGCAGCACCGAGGAGACAGGTGAGAACGCAACCAAATACCTTTCGCGCGCGCCTGTAAGGGGTGAACCAGGTCGGCCAGACAATGCTCAATGCACTGCGAGGGTCGACGAGATGCGGACCACCGATCCGATCGGGCCCTGCCCCACCTCGATCTGGTATCTTTCCGAAGTCCGGGATCCCTACGGCAACCGGATGGATTACAGCTACGAAATCGAGGCGATGCCCGAAAAGGTGGACGACATCTACCCGTTCGCCACGTCCGGCAATCACGTGCTGTCCACAATCAACTGGCAGGACGCAACGGGCGTGTCGCTGGGCCGAATAGATTTCGAGTATGCTGATCGTCCCGACCCGCGTCTCGACATATCGTCCGGTGTGCCGACCTTCAGTGGGCGGCGGCTAAGCGCGATCCGCACCTTCGGGCGCAACGGTGCGGACTATTCGCACTATGCATTTGAATACAAGGACGAAGGCGGGACCGATTGTGACGGCCACCCATTTGAATTTCCCCAAGGCTCCAGTGATGGGCGCAATCTTTTGGGAGACGCGCCGCTTCAGACCCTGCTTCGCCGAATCGTGCAAATCGACGACGATAGCGGAAAGCGTCACACGCTGCGCTGCATAGAGACCTACCATCGCAACATTTCCGAAAGTGACTGGAGCGCGCCCGAAAGGCTATCTGCGATCGCGGAGCCGGGGGGCAGCTTCAATTCAGGATCTACGCAGGTCATCCCGATGCCGCTCAATATCAACGGCGACGGCCACGCGGACCTGCTGTTGCTCAGCTACCGGCCTCGCGGTGGTGATTGGGAGGCGGATCACGCGGTCTTTGTCGGCAAGGGCCGCGTCCTGGCGCCGCTCAGTTCCGACCCCGAGGCCCGTGGCGTGGTCGCCTGGCAGGCGCTGGTCGACAGCCGCCTGACCGGCGAGCTTCTGGCATCGGGCAAAGGCTGGATGATCTTGGATATAGATCACGACGGATTCTCGGATATGCTCAGCGAAACCTCCGATGCCGACGCGGCTGTCCAGTTCGACCGCTACACGCCAGCCGAGGACGCCTTTGCGACCGACAGCATTGATATTCTGCGATGTGACCTGCGCTATTCAGTGGCCGCAGACATAGACGGCGATGGCTTCCAGGACCTTATCCGGCGTGTGCATCCGGCAAACAACGGCTGTGGTGAACGGGTCACGACCCAATGGTTGCGCAAGACCGGCGCGGCGCCGTGGTTCGAGCGCGGTCCCGAAAACGGGAATTGGCAGGACCTTCGCGTCCCGCTGGAAGATCCGGCCGCCGCCGGTGTCGACGTAGTTCCGCCCGAGATCAATCCCGACTGGACGCCGCAATTCTTTGTCGCCGAACAGGCCCGCTTCGCCGACCTGAACCGCGACGGCCTGACCGATGTGGCCTACGCCTTTCACGCCCGTTGGGAAAAACACCTCGACGGCGCGCCTTGCCCGGATCCGGAGCCGAGGATCACAGAGCCGCCCTGTCAGTGGCGGCCGGTATTCGGCAGTGATTATTCTCGAATATTCTGGGGCGACGGCTATGGTGGCTTCATACATTCCGGGCTGAGCGCCGGCACACCGATACTCAACCACCGCGCAGAGGTGCCTGGAACATCACCCGAGGAATGGTACACCAGCTACTTTGCCGCGATTGACCTCGACCGCAATGGCTCGCCCGAACTCATTACCAGCCGGCTGTCGGTCGCATCCCAGCCCCATCTCTCGGTGTTTCCCGACCGGGGGGTTGCCTACGGCTTCGGTCTGATACCGGTCGAATCTCCGAATGCAGACAATCAGGGCCACCTTCTGGAACAGGCCGATATCCCAACAGACGGGTATCCGACGGCGACCAGCGATTGTCAGCCCACGATGATGATACCGGTATTCGCCGACTTTGACGGCGACGGTTTCAGTGACATCCTGACCCTGAAATACAATCGCAACGGG
>JBBSOT010000238.1:0-7772 GCA_038259455.1 Hyphomicrobiales bacterium
CGATACGCCGAGTGCATCGGCAATCGTCGAAAGCTTTATCTTCTGTGCCAGTATGACCTCCCGGCCGATTTACTGTTCGAAGCAATTTAAACAGTTTAAAGGCGGGCTTATGCCATCGAAATCACGCTGGTCAAAGCTTTTTTGCCAGCTCGCCATCCTCGGCGTTGGGCGCCGTGCGACGTTGCAGCCTCAAGCGATGTTCGCGATGGACGATATAGAGGCCGCTGGCGACGATTATTGAGGCGCCACCGAGGGTCCAGGCGTCCGGAAACTGGTTGAAGATCAGCCAGCCGAAGCCGATCATCCACACCATTTGCAGATAAGGGTAAGGCGCCAGCGCGGTGGCGGTCGCCTGCTTGTAGGCACTGATCAGGAACCAGTGGCCAAAGCCGCCGAATAGGCCGAGGGCCAGCAGGATGGCCCAGTGAAGCGGATCAGGCGGCAGCGATGCTGTGAACGGAAGCACCGGCAGCATCATGACCACTGGCGCCAGTGCCGAATAGAAGATCAGGCTCTCGGCTGATTCCGTCGACGACATGCGTCGCGTCATGATTACATAGACGCAATAGCTGAATGTCGCGCACAGCGCATACACATGGCCGACTTCGAAGGTGGTATAGCCTGGCCTCGTGATCACAAGCACGCCGACAAAGCCGGCGGCTACCGCCGCCCAGCGACGCCAGCCGGCCCATTCCCCAAGCATCGGACCAGCCAGTGCTGTAATCACCATCGGCGCGAAAAAGAAGATTGAAGTTGTCTGCGCAAGTTGCAGCGTGTTCAGCGCGAGGAAGTTGAAAAGGGTGGATCCAAACAGAAAAGCGCCGCGCAGCATCTGCATAGGCAGGCTCACGGTGCGAAACATCGCCGGATTGCTCCAGCTACGAAACAGCACGAGGACCAGGACAAGGTGGACGGCGAAACGTGACCAGGCGACGAAGGGTGCCTGCATCCCCGACAAGACCAGATACTTGGCGCTGGCGTCAAGAAAAGCGAACAGCAGGCCAGCGCCGAACATGTAGAAAATGGCGGCTGCCGGGGTAGCAGTTTCAGATGAAGCGATTTTTGGGATCAAAAGTCTTGGGCCGGTCAGCTGGTCAGCTTTCGCTTTTCAGCCATGCGGCAGTCCACCGCAAGCCCGATCAGGAGATATTTCTCAAAAGGGCGACTATTCGTCGGTCTCAATCTCTTCATCCACGTCGTCAACAACGGCTCCGGAAAGGTTGGCTTCGATCTTGGCAAGCAGTTTCGAAAGTGTCTTTTGTTCCTTTTTGTCGAGTCCGCGCAGTGCCTGCTTTTCGGTCTTGCGCAAGGATTTCTCGATAGACTTTATGGTCTCTCGACCGTGTTCGGTCAGAAATATATGCGCTTGCCTCGCATCCTCTTCCGAGGCTTTCTTGGCAAGGAAACCTTGCGCCTGCAAGCGGTTGATCGTCTTGGTTATGGTTGGCGGGCGAACGCCCAACCGCAATGCCAGCTGACCTGGCGTCTGTCCGTCTTCCTGGTTCAACGAGATCATGATCTGGTCCTGGCCGGCATAGAAGCCGTGCGCCAGAAGCCGTGCTGCAAGCGCCGTTCGCGACAGGCGTGCGGCCGAATGCAGCCGGCTCATGGTCACGCCCTTGTTGGTCTTGGCCATTAGATTCCCTCATCTCCGTAGGCAGCTTCGTATTCAAAAGGGGCCCGACGACCATGGTACAGGCCTCTTTCGATGGCCGTTTAATGCCTGTCGTCAAAACCCTTTGCCGGCAACCGAAATGCCGTAGCCAAGGCTAATGCCAGATGCACATAACAGTTAGATGACAAATAATAGCCGGTGTATTCGGTGTAACAACGGCGCGATGTGAAGCTTGGCCATGACTCAACTATGCTGTCCGGCCGACCAGCCAGAGGCCCATGCCCACTGGAAATTGTAGCCGCCGAGCCAGCCGGTCACGTCGACAACCTCGCCTACAAAATAGAGGCCCGGAACAGACCTCGCCTGCATTGTCCTTGAGTCGAGATCGCGTGTGTCGACCCCACCCAAAGTCACCTCCGCTGTACGATAGCCTTCCGAGCCTGCCGGCTTCACCCGCCAGGCGTTCACGGCATCGGAAATCCTGCGCAAATTCTTGTCGGGCATGTCCGCCAGATTACTGGCTAGGTCAAATTGCTGCGCAAGAACCTGGGCAAGCTTCTTGGGCAGGTGTTCGGCAAGAGCGGTTTGCGGCGCCTGCCGACCGTTGCTGGACTTGGCCGCGCGCAGCAATTCGAACACATCGATCGAGGGCAGCATGGAGATTTTGATATCAGCGCCTTCACGCCAGTACGACGAAATCTGCAAGATGGCAGGTCCGCTGATACCCCGATGGGTGAAAAGCATCGCTTCAGCAAACGCTGCCTTGCCGCAGCTGACCACGGCGTCAACGGCAATGCCGGACAATGGCTGCAGCCGGTCAAGCGTGTTCGGGTCGAACGTTAGCGGCACAAGCGCAGGACGCGTCTCGACAATGCGCAGGCCGAATTGCCGGGCGACGTCGTAGCCAAAGCCGCTGGCTCCCATCTTGGGTATCGATTTGCCGCCACAGGCAACGACGAGCGAGGAGCAGGCGACCGCGCCTTCCGACAACGCGACAAGAAAGCCGGCGTCGGCTTTCTCGATGCTTTTGACGCTGACATTCAACCGGAGTTGCGCACCGTAGTGTGCCATCTCACCTAGCAGCAAGGCGATGATCTGCGTTGCAGATCCGTCGCAGAACAATTGCCCAAGCGTCTTTTCGTGGAACGCGATGCCGTGCCTTTCCACCAGGGCAATGAAATCCTGCGGCCGATAGCGCGACAGCGCCGATATGCAGAAATGCGGATTTTGCGAAAGGAAGTTTTTCGGACCGCTATGGATGTTGGTGAAGTTGCAGCGGCCACCGCCAGATATGCGGATTTTTTCGCCGGGCGCTGAGGAATGGTCCACGACCAGCACCGAACGTCCGCGCTTGGCCGCTTCGCTAGCGCACATCATGCCGGCGGCTCCGGCGCCTATGACGAGGACGTCTACCTTTTCCAAACCCGCAACCTTTTCGGTCCGCCCCTTGTGCATTGTGACATCGCATACCGGTTCACGCCTGATCGGGAACTTGGTTCGCGTGGGCTAATGCAAAACCGGCGCTGCCACCCTATATGAGGCTTCTGCTAAAGAGGCTCCCGATGACCGAATCCCTGACCCAAATACCCGTAACCGTACTCACCGGATATCTCGGTTCCGGCAAGACAACCTTGCTTAACCGCATTCTCACCGAAAATCATGGCAAGCGATACGCCGTGATCGTCAATGAGTTCGGCGAGATCGGCATCGATAATGAGTTGATCGTCGAATCGGACGAGGAAATCTACGAAATGAACAATGGCTGCGTCTGCTGCACGGTGCGCGGCGACCTGATCCGTGTTGTTGAGGGCCTGATGAAGCGGCCCGGCCGGTTTGATGCGATCATTGTCGAGACAACAGGGCTGGCCGACCCTGTGCCGGTAGCGCAGACTTTTTTCATGGATGAGGACGTTCGTTCCAAGACCAAGCTCGACGCTGTAGTGGCGCTGGTCGACGCCAAACACCTGCCGCTCAGGCTGAAGGATTCGCGCGAGGCCGAGGACCAGATAGCCTTTGCCGACGTGGTTGTGCTCAACAAGACAGATCTCGTGACGCCAGACGAACTGGCTGCGGTCGAGGCGACGATCCGTGCAATAAACCCAACCGCCAGGATCCACCGCACAACCCGCGCTGGCGTGAGCTTGGATCAGGTTCTCGATCGGGGCGCCTTCGACCTGAGCCGCGCGCTTGAAAATGATCCGCATTTCCTGGATGGGGATCATGAGCACGCGCATGGGGAACATGATCACGTGCATGATGAAAATTGCGGTCACGACCATCACCATGGCGAAGCCGCGCCCATACACGATGTCACGGTGAAGTCAGTATCGCTGCGGGGCGCGGAGATGGACCCCAAGAAGTTCTTCCCGTGGATCGAAAAGATCACGCAGATGGAAGGCCCCAACATCCTTCGCTTGAAGGGCATCATAGCGATAAAGGACGATCCGGACCGCTATGTCGTCCAGGGCGTGCACATGATCATGGAGGGCGACCACCAGCGCCCCTGGAAGGATGGTGAGAAGCACGAAAGCCGGTTGGTCTTCATTGGCCGCGAACTCAGCGCAGAGCGGCTGCAACGCAGCTTCGAAGCCTGTCAGGCGTAATCCTGCAGCATGCCGACCGTTGCTCCTCTCGACCTCGACGGCCATTGCATCTCGGCCGTGTTCCTCCAAGACGTCCCGCATTTTGCACTCGCCGACGGCACCATCCATCGGCTCGACCACGGCCATAAATGGCTGTCGGCACATGACGGATTGCTCTCGGCAACGCTTGGCCAGGACCGGTCCCGTCTGATCACCGGCGGCGAGGACGGCAACGTCTGTTCGAGCGCTGGCGAGACCAGTGACGTGCTCGCGCAAGCCGGCCGGAAATGGATCACCAGCGTGGCCAGTGGTCCGCAGGGAGCCATTGCCTATGCGACCGGCAAGACTGCCTTCGTACGTTTCGCCGACGGCAAGACGAAGGAATTCCAGCATCCGCGCTCGGTCGAGGGCCTGGCCTTTTCGCCTAAGGGCATGCGCTTTGGCGTTGCCCGCTATAATGGCGCGACGCTGCATTTTCCCGCGACCGAGGGCAAGCCGCTTGAACTGGAGTGGGCTGGGGCGCATACCGGCATCACCTTCTCGCCCGATGGGAACTTCCTTGTCACCACAATGCAGGAAAATGCCCTGCACGGCTGGAAGCTCGCTGACGGCAAGCACATGCGCATGACCGGCTATCCGGCCAAGGTGAAGAGCCTGTCGTGGAGCACCAAGGGCAAATGGCTGGCCAGTTCCGGTGCCCCCGCCGCCATCGTCTGGCCGTTCTCGGGCAAGGACGGCCCGATGGGCAAGGCGCCTCTGGAACTTGGAACGCGCGGCAACGTCATGGTCACGTCTGTTGCCTGTCATCCAAGCCAGGATGTCGCGGCCATCGGCTATGACGACGGCATGATCATGGCTGTACGCTTCGCCGACCTGAAGGAAGTCCTGCTGCGCCGTCCGGGGAAAGGCGCTATTATCTCGATGATGTGGGATCGCGAGGAACGCCGCATCGTCTTCGGCAGCGCTGCCGGCGATTGCGGCATTGTCGACATCACGGGTTAGACAGGTCCCGAAACCGTTTCGGGTGGAGGGGTAGCATGGCACCGCAACACGGCAAGCCTAGCACTGAGGGCGGTATCGCCCTGGCGCGCATTGGCGAACTCCACACTTCAGAGTCTGTCGTTTTTCGCCGCGCCAGGCCGAAGTCCCACGCTGCCACAGCTAGTGGCATCGGCGGATTTCTGGGCGGCGTGCCGATGCACTGGATGAAAGACTGGCCGACCCCATTTCCGATCCTCGTCGAAAAAGCGGGCGGCGCCTCGATCACTGACATCGACGACAACCGCCTAGACGATTTCTGCTTCGGCGATACCGGTTCGATGTTCGGTCATTCGCCGCCACCGGTTGCGCGCGCCATCAGGCGGCAAGCGGGGCGCGGCCTCACCTACATGCTGCCCACCGAAGATGCATTGGCCGTCGGTCGGCTGCTCCCGCGAATCTTCGGGCTGCCAAAGTGGCAGATCGCCACCACTGCGACGGATGCCAATCGCTTTGCGCTGCGCGTCGCCCGCGCTGTCACAGGACGACCGAAGATCCTCGTTTTCAATGGCTGCTATCATGGCGCCGTCGACGAGACGATGGTTGCCCTGGAAGACGGCAGGGCGATCAACCGCCCAGGCCTTGCCGGTGAGTTCCGCGACCTCACCGACGGCACCAGGATCGTTGAGTTCAACGATCTTCCCGCGCTGGAGCAAGCTCTTTCCAGTCGCGATGTCGCCTGCGTCATCACGGAGCCGGTGCTTACCAATTGCTGCATGGTACCGCCCGCACCCGGATACCACGAAGTTCTACGCACGCTGACCCGAAAGAGCGGCACATTGTTGCTGATTGACGAGACACACACGATTTCGACCGGGCTTGGCGGCTACACGCGCGTGCACAATCTCGAGCCTGATCTCTTCGTGCTTGGCAAGCCGGTGGCTGGCGGCGTTCCGGCCAGCGTCTGGGGCATGAGCGAGGCGTTGGCGCAGCGCTTCGCCGCCTATGAGCTTGCAAGGCAGCCCGGCTTTTCCGGCATGGGGACCACCTTGTCGGCGAATCCGCTGCAGTTCGCAGCGATGCGCGCCACGTTGGAAGAAGTCATGACCGCCGAAAACTACGCGCATATGGAGCACCAGGCGGCGCGCCTTGAGAAGGGCCTTGCCGCGGCAGTCGAACAGCATGGCCTGCCATGGCACGTGGCGCGGGTCGGTGCGCGCGTCGAGTTCATCTGCGCGCCCGGACCGCTGAAGAATGGCAGTGAGGCAAATGCCGCCCATGCGCCCGCCCTTGAGGCGGCAGTCCACGTCGCATTGGTCAACCGCGGCGTGCTGATCGCGCCCTTCCACAACATGATGCTGGTGTCGCCAGCGACCGGAGCGCGCCAGATCGACCGGCTGGTCTCGGCATTTGGCGATATTGCGGCAAAACTCGTTGCGTGAGACAAGCCTTGCGGCCAACAGAGTAACATCCATGAGTTCCCCATCAGGTTCATCCGTCCAGGAAGCGCAGGAATTCCTGGAGGCATTTCCCGATATCGAAGCGATCGACATCGTGCTGACCGATTCCAACGGGGTAGGACGCGGCAAGATCATTCGTCGGCACGAACTGATCAGCCTCTACGAAAGTGGCCGCCACTTGCCAATCTCGGTGCTCGGACTCGACATCACCGGCGAGGATGTTCACGAGACCGGACTGATCTGGGACTCGGGCGACGGCGACCTGCGCGGCTGGCCGATTCCGGGATGCTTGAAGGCGCTGCACGGCACTTCACCGGCGCGTGGCCAGGTACTTTTGTCGATGTATACGCTCGATGGCACTCCTATGACATCTGACCCCCGCCATGCTTTGGCGCGACAGGTCGATGCATTCGCCGCGAGGGGCCTCCACCCCGCCGGTGCTTTCGAACTGGAGTTCTTCCTGCTTTCCAACGATCGTGACGCCGACGGCAACGTTAAGCCTGCGGGCGCTGTTCTGGACGGGCGCATCAGCGGCAAGACCGAGGTCTATTCGGTCGACCATCTGCATGGCATGCAGCCCTTGTTTTCCGACATCTACGCCGCGGCTAGACTGCAGGGCATACCGGCAGAGACAGTGATCTCCGAATATGCACCCGGCCAGTACGAACTGACGCTCAACTATCGCAAGAATATCATGCAGGCTGCTGACGACCTGATCCTCTTGAAGCGCCTGGTGCGCGCCCAGGCCCGCCGGCACGGCGTCACCGCGTGCTTCATGGCCAAGCCCATCGAGCAGTATGCCGGCTCAGGCATGCATCTGCATGTTTCGCTCCTCGATGGTGCGCAGAAAAACGTGTTCTCCGAGTCGGAAGGTGAGAACTGGTCTTTGCCGCTGCTGCGAGGGCTCGGCGGGCTGTCTGCGACGATGGCCGAATCCATGCTGGTCTTTGCCCCGCACGCCAATTCCTGGCGGCGCTTTGTCTCGCAGTCCTACGCTCCTATCGCCCCGACCTGGGGTGTCAACAATCACTCCGTCGCACTTCGGGTCCCTGCCGGCGACGCAAAGAACCGCCGCATCGAGCACCGGCCATCCGGCGTCGACGCCAATCCTTATCTGATTGCCACCACGGTGCTTGC
>JBBSOT010000239.1:0-7771 GCA_038259455.1 Hyphomicrobiales bacterium
AAGAGCCAGATGCATCCGAAGGATGTTGCGGCACAGCGTGGCATCAAGTACTCGACCCTTCAGGCTCGCCGCGGTACCGCGGTAGCGGCCGACGAATAGTCGACGCCAGAGGATCAGAACCATGGCAAAGAAACCAACCAAAACCGTGACCGTCGAGCAGATCGGAAGCCCGATTCGCCGTCCCAAGGAACAGCGCGCAACGCTGGTCGGTCTGGGTCTGAACAAGATGCACCGCCGCCGCACCCTGGAGGACACACCTTCGGTTCGCGGCATGATCGCTGCCGTGCAGCACCTCGTCCGCGTCGTGGACGAGGCGTGAGCCGGAACGCGGGAGAAATATGATGAAACTCAACGACCTGCGCGACAATGAAGGCGCAACGCATTCCAAGAAGCGTCTTGGCCGTGGCATCGGCTCGGGTACTGGCAAGACCGGTGGCCGCGGCGTAAAGGGACAGAAATCCCGTTCGGGCGTCGCCGTAAACGGCTTCGAGGGCGGTCAGATGCCGATCTATCGGCGCCTGCCCAAGCGCGGCTTCAACAACATCTTCGCCAAGAGCTTCAACACCGTGTCGCTGGCCCGTGTTCAGACCGCCATCGACGCCAAGAAGCTTGACGCCAAGGAGACTGTCACCGTCGACGCGCTGATCAAGGCCGGTGTTGTGCGCCGCGCCAAGGATGGCGTTCGGCTGCTTGCCGACGGCGACCTGAAGACGAAAGTGACATTCGACATTGCCGGCGCCTCCAAGGCGGCAATCGAGAAGGTTGAAAAGGCCGGGGGATCGGTGAAGCTGCCTGCAAAGGCAGAAGCATCCGAATAACGGGCTTCGTTCAAGCGGCGGCCGGGTTGGCCGCCGCTTGCAACTTTGTGGCCCGAAGCCTATCTCGTGGCTTCGGCTACACGCGACGCCCGCACCGGGCCATTCCAGCGTGACGAAGCGGAGAATTTTTTATGGCATCGGCTGCTGAACAACTTGCATCCAATCTGAATTTCGCAGCTTTCGCCAAGGCGGAGGATCTGAAGAAGCGTATCTGGTTCACACTGGGTGCGCTGCTTGTCTATCGCCTGGGCACCTATATTCCGCTGCCCGGCATCAACCCCGAAGCATTCGCGCAGGCATTCCAGCAGCAGTCGGGCGGCGTGCTCGGCATGTTCAACATGTTTGCCGGCGGCGCCGTCGAGCGCATGGCGATCTTCGCGCTGGGCATCATGCCCTACATTTCCGCTTCCATCATCATGCAGCTCATGACGTCGGTTGTCCCGTCGCTCGAAGCGCTGAAGAAGGAAGGCGAGCAGGGCCGCAAGGTCATCAACCAGTACACCCGCTACGGCACTGTCCTTCTCGGGCTGGTGCAGGCCTACGGCATTTCGGTCGGTCTTGAGGGCGGCAACGGCATCGTCAACGATCCGGGCGTCTTCTTCCGCGTCTCCGCTGTCATCACGCTGGTTGGCGGCACCATGTTCCTGATGTGGCTGGGCGAGCAGATCACCGCCCGCGGCATCGGCAACGGCATTTCGCTGATCATCTTTGCCGGCATCGTCGCCGGCCTGCCGCAAGCCATTTCCGGCACGCTGGAACTGGGCCGCACCGGCGCCCTGTCGACGGCGCTGATCCTGGCCATCATCGTGCTGGCCGTCGTCGTGATCGCGCTGATCGTGTTCTTCGAGCGGGCGCAGCGCCGTCTGCTGATCCAGTACCCGAAGCGCCAGGTCGGCAACCGCATGTTCCAGGGCGATACGTCGCATCTGCCGCTGAAGCTGAACACGGCCGGCGTCATTCCGCCGATCTTCGCGTCGTCGCTGCTGCTGCTGCCGGCCACCGTTGCCGGCTTCTCGACGACCGCCACGACGACGCTACCGAGTTGGGCCAACGCCATGCTCGCATCGCTCGGCCACGGCCAGCCGCTCTACATGCTCCTCTATGCGGCGATGATCGCTTTCTTCGCCTTCTTCTACACGGCAATCGTGTTCAATCCGACCGACACGGCTGACCAGTTGAAGAAGCATTCGGGCTTTATCCCGGGCTATCGTCCAGGCGAGCGCACCGCGGAATATATCGACTATGTGCTCACCCGCATTACCGTCATCGGCGCCGTCTACCTGGTGCTGGTCTGCCTGCTGCCCGAGTTCCTGATCTCGGCGACTGGCGTACCTTTCTACCTCGGTGGCACTTCGCTTCTGATTGTGGTCAGTGTTACGCTCGATACTGTTGCGCAGGTTCAGGGTCACCTGATTGCCCATCAGTATGAGGGTCTGATTAAGAAGTCGAAGCTACGCGGGGGGAAAAAGGGCCGATGAGATTGATTTTGCTTGGGCCGCCAGGGGCGGGCAAGGGCACACAAGCACAGCGACTGGTAGAAAGACACGGCATACCGCAGCTCTCCACGGGAGACATGCTGCGTGCCGCGGTCAAGGCCGGGACGGAAGTCGGCAAGCGGGCGAAGGCGGTCATGGACGCCGGTGAGCTTGTCTCCGACGCCATCGTCAACGCCATCGTTGCCGAGCGCATCGACCAGGCCGACTGCGCCAAGGGCTTCATCCTCGACGGCTATCCGCGCACGCTGGTTCAGGCGGACTCTGTCAGCGCGATGCTGGCCGAGCGCGGCATGGATCTCGACGTGGTGATCGAACTGGTTGTCGATGACAAGGCGCTGGTCGGCCGTATCCTGAAGCGTGCCGAGGAAGCCAAGGCCGCCGGCGAGCCTGTCCGCAAGGACGACAATGCCGAGGTCTTCGACGAGCGCCTGCGTGAATACTACAAGAAGACCGCACCGCTGATCGGCTACTATTACGCAGAGCGGCTGCTGCAGTCGGTCGACGGCATGGCCAGCATGGATGCGGTGACCAAGGAGATCGAGGCTGTCATCGAAAAGGCGGCAAAGGACGCCGAAGCAAACAGTTGACGGAAATGCGGCGCTGGACTATAGGGGCGCATCTCCAAATCAGGCTGAGGCTGCCGGGTCCTTGAGGACAGGGCGGCCTAATTGAATTGGAATACCCGCAAGGGCCGGCCTCCACCGGACGCGGGTCAATAACAACTGCCGGCTCGACCGGCCAACATGGAGACTGAAATGGCCCGCATAGCAGGCGTCAACATTCCGACCAACAAGCGCGTCGTCATTGCGCTTCAGTACATTCACGGCATCGGCAAGAGCTTTGCCCAGGAGATCGTCGACAAGGTCGGCATCCCGGCAGACCGCCGCGTCAACCAGCTGACCGACGCCGAAGTGTTGCAGATCCGCGAAGCGATCGACCGCGACTATCAGGTCGAGGGCGATCTGCGCCGCGAGACCTCGATGAACATCAAGCGTCTGATGGACCTTGGCTGCTATCGCGGCCTTCGTCATCGTCGCTCGCTGCCGGTTCGCGGCCAGCGTACGCATACCAATGCACGTACCCGCAAGGGTCCGGCAAAGGCGATTGCAGGCAAGAAGAAGTAATTTGGCGGCAGTCGGCAATGGGCGGTGGGCAGTCGGATTTCCGATTGTCGACGGCCCGCTCCCGATTATCGCTGGTGTAGCCGCTGGCATTACGGCGGTGTAGAGATCAACTGAAAGGACTATCATGGCCAAGGAAGCCACACGCGTTCGCCGTCGCGAACGCAAGAATATTTCGTCGGGCGTCGCCCACGTCAATTCGACCTTCAACAACACGATGATCACCATCACCGACGCACAGGGCAACACGATCGCCTGGTCTTCGGCCGGTTCGCAGGGCTTCAAGGGTTCGCGCAAGTCGACCCCGTTTGCTGCCCAGATGGCTGCCGAGGACGTCTGCACGAAGGCCCAGGAGCACGGCATGCGCCTGCTCGAGGTCGAGGTTTGCGGACCCGGCTCCGGCCGTGAGTCGGCACTGCGCGCATTGCAGGCAGGCGGGTTCACGATCACCTCGATCCGTGACGTGACGCCGATCCCGCACAATGGCTGCCGTCCGCGCAAGAAGCGCCGCGTCTAGCCTTTTTCGTACCGAACCGCCGCGCGAGCGTAAAGAAAACGCTCCTCCACGGCTTTCCATGTCGCCCACCACGATTGGATGGTGGTGGGCCAACGGAAGGAAGTCCAAATGATCCAGAAAAACTGGCAAGAACTGATCAAGCCGAACAAGATCGAGTTCTCCTCGAAGAACAAGACCGTGACCACGCTGGTCGCCGAACCGCTCGAGCGGGGCTTCGGCCTGACGCTCGGCAATGCGCTGCGTCGCGTGCTTTTGTCGTCGCTGCGCGGCGCCGCCGTGACGGCGGTGCAGATCGACGGCGTGCTGCATGAATTCTCCTCGATTGCCGGCGTTCGCGAGGACGTTACCGACATCGTGCTCAACATCAAGGAAATCGCCATCCGCATGGAAGGCGACGGACCCAAGCGCATGGTTGTGCGCAAGCAGGGCCCGGGTGCCGTTCTGGCTGGCGACATCCAGACCGTCGGCGACGTCGTGGTGCTCAATCCCGACCTGCAGATCTGCACGCTGGACGAGGGCGCTGAAATCCGCATGGAATTCACCGTCGACAGCGGCAAGGGCTACGTGCCCGCCGACCGCAATCGCGCCGAAGACGCGCCGATCGGGCTCATCCCGGTCGACAGCCTCTATTCGCCGGTCAAGAAGGTCTCCTACAAGGTCGAGAACACCCGCGAGGGCCAGGTTCTCGACTATGACAAGCTGACCATGACCATCGAGACCAACGGTTCGGTCACCGGTGAAGATGCCGTTGCCTTCGCAGCGCGCATCCTGCAGGACCAGCTTGGCCTGTTCGTCAACTTCGACGAGCCGCAGAAGGAAGTTGCCGCCGAGACGGTCACCGAGCTTGCTTTCAACCCGGCACTGCTCAAGAAGGTCGACGAACTCGAACTGTCGGTTCGTTCGGCCAACTGCCTGAAGAACGACAACATCGTCTATATCGGCGACCTGATCCAGAAGACGGAAGCAGAGATGCTGCGTACCCCGAACTTCGGACGCAAGTCGCTGAACGAGATCAAGGAAGTTCTCGCGGCAATGGGCCTGCATCTCGGCATGGAAGTGTCGGACTGGCCGCCGGAGAACATCGAAGATCTCGCCAAGCGCTACGAAGACCAGTATTGAGCATGATTCCAAGGGCAGGCGGCTTCGGCCGTGCTGCCCGACGGTCATGCGGAAAACCATCAGAGGCCGTGGCCTCTTGAACAACTGAAGAAGGATAAGAGCCATGCGCCACGGTTTCAAAGGCCGCCGTTTTGCCCGCAGTGTCAGCCATCGCAAGGCGATGTTTGCCAACCTCGCGGTTTCACTGATCGAGCACGAACAGATCGTCACCACCCTTCCCAAGGCGAAGGATCTTCGTCCAATCGTCGAGAAGCTCGTCACGCTCGGCAAGCGCGGCGATTTGCACGCCCGCCGCCAGGTGATCGCGCAGATCGGCAATGAGGGCGTCGTCAAGCGCCTGTTCGACACGCTTGCCCCGCGCTACGCCACCCGCAATGGCGGCTATCTGCGCATCATGAAGGCCGGCTTCCGCCCGGGCGACAACGCCGCGATGGCCGTCATCGAGTTTGTCGACCGCGACACCGCGGCCAAGGGCGCCGGCGACCGTGCCCGTCTCGAGGCCGAGGAAGGCGAGACCGAGGCCGCGTAAGCCAAGGTTTCACCACAGAGATTTTGAAGGGGCCCTTGCGGCCCCTTTTTATTGGCCTGGATTCATGCGCGCTTCAGGCGCGACCATTCACTCAGCAGCCGATGATGTAGCGGCTGTGCTTGCCGGTCACCTGCTTGACCACGACGACAATGCCAAGGCTGACAGTGATGACAAAGCCGCTGTAGAGGGCCAGATCGGCCATCGGATAGCCGATATGCGGCGACATTGCCTCGGGCAGGCGCATCAGGATGGCGATCACAATGCCATGCGTGAAGAACAGCCCGAAGCTGTGATCGGCAACGAAGCTCAAGGGGCGCTTCAGCCAGCCGACGGTGTGCGTGAGCATGCCGCAGAGGAGGACGGTGCCGACATATTTCTGGAGCAGCATCAGATCGAGCCCGACCGGTCCCCAGCCCTGGTCGGCCGAACGCTCCAGATTGCCGGGGTTTTTCAGCACCAATGCCTGAACCAGCGCGATTAAAAGAAGCAGCAGGGACAGGGCCGCGATCACGCCGGGGCGCGTCAGCAGCGCGATCGCCGGCTTGCGGTACTCGCAAAACAGGATGCCGAACATATAGAAATTGGCGAAATAGAAAAAGCAGTGGACCGGGTTCATGTTGTCTACCGGCCGCACGATCCACAGCGCGAGGGCGATCGAAACTGCGAAGACGGCGGCGCGCCAGCCATGCGCAAGCTGGATGAAGCGGTCAAACAGCGGCGAGGCCAGGAAAACAAGGAAGATGAAGGGTATATACCAGTAGGCGGTGACCATGCGCCCGGTCGAAAACAGCACGATGAAATCGACGAAGGAACTCGCATTATAGGCAACGCCATCCTTGACCGCCGTCACCGAGAAATGCCCGAGCCACATCTCGGCAAGAGCCAGGGGAGTGGCCAGGACCAGATAGGGCAGGCCGACATACAGCGCCTTCTTGGACATGAACGCACCGTATGAGGTGCGACCGTAGAAGACCTGACGGTACAGAAAGCCTGAAATGAAGACGAAATATGCCGTGCCGCCAGTGATCAGCGCGGGGATGATGTTAAGCCATGTGATGCGGGTCTGCGGATCCTCGTCAATGAAATGCGTCCACGCAACAGCGTAGGTGTGGCCGCAGACGATGAGGATGATCGCTATTGCCCTGAAATATTCGATATAGGCGACGTGTTCGCGGCCCGAAGCCGACACGCGTGCAGTCAGGCTGGCCGGGGCTTGCAAGCCAACCAACCCGCTGTCGCCGGCCGAAGCGGTGTCGCTCATCATGGTCTCTGATAGTGTTAGGGCGATTACGGCCTATATGTATCATCGGCCATTGCGCCGGAAGTTAATTCTTAACTAAAGGTTAACGCCGACCAGCAGGGCTGACAGCCAAACGTCTTCAGGCCATTTATTTTGCACATTCGTCATGAAAATGGCATCGCTTCACCGACACGAAAAGGATTCACAATGCGCGCGACACGGGTAGCTCTGGTTCTGCTTGGCTTATGGCTTCTGGCTGCAAATGCGCCAGTCGCGGCTGTTGCCCAGGAGGGCGAGGGGCTTACCGGCGTGCTGTCCGACCTGTTGCGCGGCGCCGAAGGCGATGTGCCGACGGCCGGGCCGGATCGCCGTGTTCCGTTCGGTCTTGAAGAGATGCAGCTTTCCTTCGCACCGCTGGTCAAGGCAACGGCGCCGGCGGTCGTCAATGTCTATGCCTCGAAGCAGGCGAGGCAGACGCAGTCGCCCTTCGCGGGTGATCCGTTCTTCGAGCAGTTCTTCGGCCGGCAGATGCGACCGCGCGCCCAGAAGTCGCTCGGATCCGGTGTGCTGGTCGACCCGAGCGGCGTCGTCGTCACCAACTTCCACGTCATTCGAGGCGCCGATGAGGTCAAGGTTGCGCTGGCTGACGGGCGTGAATTTGAAAGCAAGGTGCTGCTGAAGGACGAGTCGCTTGATCTGGCGATTCTGAAGATCGATTCACCGGAGCCATTTCCGGTTGTGGAAATAGGCGATTCCGATGCCCTGCAGATCGGCGATCTGGTGCTGGCAATCGGCAATCCGTTTGGCGTCGGTCAGACCACGACCAGCGGTATCGTCTCGGCGCTGGCGCGCAGCCATGTCGGCGTTTCGGATTTCGGCTTCTTCATCCAGACCGACGCGGCGATCAATCCGGGCAATTCCGGCGGCGCAC
>JBBSOT010000240.1:0-7755 GCA_038259455.1 Hyphomicrobiales bacterium
ACAAGTCGTAATAATCGATCTTCCAAATGAGCTTGATGCCGTCGACCGTCATGACGGCACAGTCATGCTGACCGTAGGGATCATTCTCGGGCGTGAAGGCGTCGAAGTTCGTTACGGCCGCGATAATGCGCTGGACGGCAGATGCGCCAAGCCCGGCTATGCCGGACGTAATAAAGATAGCGCCGCCCAAGCGTCGGATCCTGAGGTCGTCGTTGAGTTGGCGAATTTTGAGCTGGCTTTCATCGAGCATTTTGCTCAGCATTTCGACGTCGGCAGATGTCATTTTGTTCTTCTTCTCGGTCATGGTCTTTCCTTTCTTGAGCACGAGCGGAGGCGACCCCGGCAGCGTTTGCTGTCGAGGCAAGGTTGAAGGCGAATTGACTGTTTGGGTTAGAGGAGACGCATCAGCTTGCGCTGGGCGGTGGCGTCGCCGTCGATGTAGCCTTGTGTCGTGTTGAGCGACCTATGGCCGGCAAGCTGCTGGACGTCGCGGATGGAACCGCCGGCTTGGTGGATCATGCGCGCCGCATGCGTGATAAAAGTTCGTCGGCCCGAATGTGATGAGCACCCATCAAGCCCAAGATCGCCATAGACGCGGGCAAACCAGTTCACGATGGTTTTGGCGTTCATCCGATTGTTGCGCTCAGATACAATGACTGGGCCGCCCAAGTCGGCGCCACGAGCAAGCTGTTTCAGTGCCTGCCTGATCTCGGGATGCATCGGGATCCGACGACCGCTGCCCTTCTTGGCTGCCCAGCCCGGCAATTCGATCAAGGGCGCAACTTTACCGGTCGCCGTCGACACCATCGACCAGTCGAGTGCTGCAATCTCGCAGGCCCGCAGGCCGGCACGAAAGCTCAGGAGTACGATTACACGGTTTCGGTGCGGCAGCCGGCTGCGCTTGCTCCACGCCAAAAGCGCGCGCAGTTCCGACGGCCGCAGCAGTTTGGCTGGCTGGCCTCGCATGACAGTTTCCTTGGGATCGGGGGATTTGCTGAAGGTCGGCTGGCTACGAAAAAGCGAAAAACTGCCGACGCAACCATCATAGCACAATGCAACCAAAATGCAACCAAAGATTGCAGGTACAGCTGGCGCTCAACAAAAAGCCTTCGGCGGAACCAGCCCGCCGAAGGCAATCTGATAATCAGGCGCTTGCGGCAGTTATCGCCACACTGCGCCGCGAGGCGCTGAACGACGGCATGTTTGGCCAATCGCGCCACGAAAGCGTCAGGCGCTCGCCTGCGGGGTCGGCGGCCAGCACGACCGCCTCCCACCAGCCATCCTCTCGGCCGACCGTGGCCAGTACCGTCGCGCCGACGCTGATGGCCTTCCAAGGGTCCGGCTGTGGCGTTGGCGCGCTGACAGGAGCCTTGGCGTCGTCGCTACCGGGTTCGGCTCGCCGCAGTTCGTGTTCGGTGCCAATCAGCGCCGTGAACTTGGCATACGTCTCCTGCTTCACGAACGCAGCGACGACCTTGCCGACCGATGATACGCGACCGGCTGGCACTTCCTTCGCCATCAACAGCAGCTCATCAGTCGTCGGTGCCACCACGGCCAGGCCCTGCGCATGAGCCGCAGCTACACCGGCGTCTATCGCGTCACCGGCAAACGCGCAGGCTCGTGGCTTTCCCTCCGTGCTATTATCAAGAACAACGACATACTTTTCCATTTCGAAATCTCCATATGTTTGCATATCACAAATAGAACATAACATGAACAAACACATAAAGTCAACTTGGCAAAGTAATGGGTTTCGGACTGTACGTCAAAATGACGATTTCATTCACGAATATGAAATCTATATAAAATTGCACTTCTGGACAGAAGGTTTTGACGGAGCATTCATTAAAAGATTTTACAAAAGCGTACCAGAATATTTCTGGCCCGCTCGGCAACGGAGGAAGCCGGTGAGCGCTAGCAGGCTGTTGAAGAAGTCGCTCGCCGCGAGGCCCTCACCGTGATTCATTGGGTTCGAATGATTGGGAGGATGACGGGTGCAAGGTGGCGATAATCGAACTTACGAACTGTTCAGCTACGTGGATCTGGAGGCGCGGGTGCGCGGCAATCATCCGCTGCGCGCAATTCGGACGATCGTGAACGAGGCGCTGTTGGCGCTGGAGCGGGATTTTGCAGCGTTGTATTCACCGATGGGGCGACCATCGATCCCGCCTGAGAAGCTGCTACGGGCGATGCTGTTGCAGGCGTTCTACACTATCCGCTCTGAACGACTTCTGATGGAACGGCTGGAATACGACCTTCTGTTCCGCTGGTTCGTCGGCATCGGTGTTGACGACGAGGCCTGGGATCATTCGGTGTTCTCCAAGAACCGCGACCGTCTACTGGGGGGCGACATCGCGTCGAAGTTCCTGAGCGCGGTGCTTGCCCAGCCCAAGGTAAAGAAGCTTCTTTCCACGGATCATTTCTCGGTCGACGGCACACTGATAGAGGCCTGGGCGTCGATGCGGAGCGTCAAGCCGAAGAATGGCCCGGGCGAGCCATCGGCGGGCGGTGGCGGACGCAACCCGGAAGCGGACTTCCATGGCCAGAAGCGCTCGAACGAGACGCATGCGTCGACCACCGATCCCGACGCCAGGCTTTATAAGAAAGGGGCAGGCAAGGAAGCGAAGCTCTGCTTCATGGGGCATGGGCTGATGGAAAACCGCCATGGCCTGCTGGTCGACGCCTGCCTGACTCAGGCCGACGGCCATGCCGAGCGGGTGGCAGCATTGCACATGATCGAGCCGCGGGCCGACCGGCCGCGGGCGATCACACTCGGCGCCGACAAAGCCTATGATGCGCAGGACTTCGTCAACGAGTTGCGCTCGATGAAGGTGACGCCGCATGTGGCGCAGAACATAAGTGGTCGGAGTTCGGCGATTGATCGACGCACGACCCGGCACGGCGGCTACGCCGTCAGCCAGCGCATCCGTAAACGCATCGAAGAAGCGTTCGGCTGGATCAAGACCATCGCCGGGCAGGACAAGACGAAGTTGCGCGGCCGCGATCGGGTCGGATGGGCCTTCACCTTCGCTGCCGCCGCCTACAATCTGGTGAGGTTGCCGAAGCTGTTGGCAGGCGCAGCATGAATGCCCCGGCGAATTGCCCGTTGATCGGCCGCTGGCGCATAGTTGAGGCTGATCTGTGGGATCACGATCATCTCGACCTCTGCGGCCCCGCCACCATCATCATCGGCGCCGACAATCACGGCGAGATCGCCTTTGGTGCCATGTAGGCGACCCTCGATCTCGGCTACGGCCCGTCAATGGTATTCTTCACATGGGACGGATTCGACGAAATGGACGAGGTCACCGGCGACGGACATGCCGAACTGCTCGATGACGACTCCATCGAGATTACATTCGCCTATCACAACGGCGACGAAGCAATCCTCAAGGCGAAACGGAACACTTCTTCAACAGCCTGCTAGGGAGCGACGGATGGCCGCTGCGGTCGCTTTCCAGCAGGCCCGCCAATTATTCTGGCGTTACGGACTTGCTACTGGTCTATCGGGTGGTCCGAAATCTTACAGCCGTAGGACCCTGGCCATGGGAGCAACGCACGCGGTCATCGGGGACTGGATGGTCGAGCCGGTCTTGTCGCTGCAAGCAGCAAGAAGCGTTGATCGCCGCGCCACTGCGGCACAGCGATTGGTGCCGCCTGGTACGTATCAATCATCTCGGATCTTGGTGAACCAATCCGTCTTGTCTTTTGGCTTTCGAAGACCCGCTTTCAGGTTGCGTCGTGTCAGATGCAACAGCCCGCTCACCCCGTGGAGCAGGACTTGCAGATTTCTGGAGGGCACGCCGGGGCTGATTCAACTGCCTTGGCTCCCCAACGCCGCCGAGGGGCGGCGCGACAACGCCTGGGTCCCGATCCAATCAGGTTAGCTTTATGCAGTAGACCCGATCCTTAGGGCTAGAGAGCCTTATTTTCATCTGGGTCTGACGTCCGTCGCTCGCCCTCCGAAGAAGCCCTTCGCTCTCGAGTTCCGTTAGCAGTCGGGCGGCATCACCGCCAAAGGCATGCTCAAAGGCCGACTTGCGGAACAAAGCCCATTGCACGCCCAATTTATTGATCAAAAAGCCGGGCACCGCATCGATTTGTGGGGTGGTCATGTCGACCAATCTATTGTCGAGGTTGACGACGTCATCCCGTCGACTTTCCAAATATTCGCGCACCCGATCAATGGCACGCTTTGCATTCCCTCGCGGAGCGGACGCACGACCCTCACTGACGGTTCTCCGATAGACAGCAAGAATGGAGTCGCCAATATTTTGGATTGGCAAGATCCGCCACCGGTATGCCAGCGACGCCGCAGCGTAAACAACCGCAAACTTATCGGCGACTCGACCCTGCTCGCCATTGTTGGGGTCAACCTCTGCACGCCGCTTAAAATTATCCATTCGACGTTGTATTCGCCGGGTCAGCAGGTTCGGGCTCGCCTGCGCCCAACATTCAAGCCGGTCGACGAACGCTGGTCCGGCCAAGCCGTGATGCCTCTCTATCAGTTCTAGAAGCTGAGTATGCGCCTGCGAGGCTGAACTGCAGCCGGCGGGCAGCCTGCTGAAGCAGCCGTATTCGCCGTCTACCGTGATCGTGCTCAACCTGACTCGAACAGCGTCCAGCCTGCTCTTCTCGGCGTTTTGCAGGATTGAAGTGATGGGCGAGTTCGCGGTGCTCATGAAGATGAACCGATTGGCTTGGGGCTGGTCGTCGCCGAGCCGAGCCTTTTCGGACCCGGCTGCAAGCTTGAAGATAGCGGCGGCTAGTTTTTCCGGTGCATTTTTTTCGCCATCGAGAAAGTGGTTCACCTCATCGAGAAGAAGAACGGAATCGGCTGCTGCTGACATCGCAGGTTCGAGTGCATTTACCGTGGTGTTCCAGTTGCCCGTCCAATCCTGCGGTTCGCCAAATACGGAAGCAGCGAGTTGCAGGATGGTGCTCTTACCCAGACTGTTTTTTCCGACGAACTCAAAGCCAGGGTTGTCGGAAACCCTAGGCACAAACCGCAGCAGCATCGGGGCCAACGCACATGCCAGTGCAAAAATCAGAAGGTCCTGGCCGCGGCATAGGCGAGCAACCTCGTCTTGCCATGCCTCACGTTCGCCGGATACCGCCCACGGCCGGCCAGTGCCCTTAAGGTCGACTACGACGGGCTGGCCTCCGATCACCGTTGGTGCCGACTTCTCATTTCGGACATAGCGACTGCCGTGCCACCCGAGGCGGTCGAGGACATAGAGCTCTTTCTCATATTCCAGGACCTGAACCTGCGATTTGATTGCGTTCTTGTGGCGGTCATCGACGATGGCCAGCCCGTGTCGAAGAAGCTCCAGCCAGAACTGCCTCGACTCGGTGACCAGCATTTCGAGCGGTGCGAAGGCCTTGCGGTCGCCGAGCGTAACCCTGATCCACTTGGCGCCACGCCGGTCGACATACCCTTTGACTTTGGCCACTGTATCTGAACGCTGAATACGACGGGAAGGGTTGGGAATGGCGATGCCTGACTTCGTCCGGCTTGAGTTGATTTGCGTACGGCTCATTTTTGGGATTCTTTCTGCCAGCTTGAATTTTCCCTACTGATATTCGGGAGGATTGACCGGCTTTTGTTGGTTTGTGATTGAACACTGTTCGCTCCGAAGGCTAATGTGCGTTATGTGGCGGCGTCGGAGGCCGGGAACTCCGGGAAACCTGGGAATTCCCGGAACTTTGGGTGGAGGGCTGCCCAGACGTTCATAAGCCGTCCGCTGCCCGCTTCATCCGTCGGGCACTATCTTTCCGCCTGAAACGTGACATCGATGCATCCACACGAGGTCCCCAAAGGACTGTTGGTCGATCCAGAGAAGCCAATCCACTAGCTCATTGGGCGGAAGTCGATAGCGACGCCGGTCGCGACGGCCGTTAGGCAGCCGCTTCTTCATCGGCCAGAAGGACTGTGCCAGGTAGTAGGGCGTCATCCGTTCGAGGTCAGCTGCCCGGCGCCGCAGTATCGGTCGCGAAATCACTCCAGGGCGGTAACATGGCATCTCCCTGAGCGACTCGATTGCATTGCGAGCATCTCCCACCGCCACCAAATGTATGTGCACCTGGTAGCGGCGGGTCGCGGGGTCATAGTCGCCATGAACTGAAGCTATGAGCCAGCCTGATAGAGCAGCTAGCCCGCGGCGGTTCAATTGTGCCCGAAACCGTTCCAAGATCTTCTTCGGCTCGAAGGCCGCGAGGTCTACATCGCCGACCTGCCAGTCGGCACAGATAACCGTGTAAAAACTGACTGAGCCAGCAGGGAAAGCTTTCAGGAGGTCGATAACACTCCCGCAAAAGAAGCGTCTCAGCCGCCGCATCGAACGGGAAGAAGACAGGGTGTCGCTGAGCTGCCCCATGGCTTTCGGAGGCGCGAGTCGACGTTCTAGGCTGAGCGCAGCGGCGGCGCGTCGGTCGGCTGCATTCTCACTGACGCGAAAAAGAAGGCGGCGGCGAATCATATCTTCATTACGAGCTGCGGCACGCGTTTCGAATTTGGCTTGTTCGTTGAGCCGCAGGTCGGTGATTGGCAACCGCACCCGGGACACGATGCCGACTTTCGCTGAATTATGCATTCCGGCCTACTCCGCATTGTTCGATGGCGATCTTCTGCGCCATATTGAGTGAACCCCGATCCAATTGCTTGCGCGCTTCAGTTTCGCTAGGAGGGCCGCTGCAAGGACCGTCGAGGTGAGGGTTGAAGTCATACAAAATCCGTCTCTTCAGGATGACGGTTGTTGAAAAATGGGGGAGACGACGGCCCCCCCCATGGTTGCTATCGGCTTGGAAACTACGCGCCGGTGTGCTTCGTGCCATTCTCTTGATTGCGGCGCTTGTTACTCTTTGCGGCCGTGACCGAGGTCACCAGCATATCGACAGCGTTAGAAGGCAAGCCTTCTAAGCCGAAACACTTGCGATGGAAGATATAAAGAGAGACTGCGTTGTTAATTAGATCGTTGAGGTTCTTAGTGGCGATAGAACTTTCGTTCACTTCTATAGCCTCAGTGTAGTCGAACAGGTTGTTCTCGATTTCTTCTAAAATCCTGCTTAGAGTATCGATATTGTTTTTATTTTTCATGGTATCTTCTTTCTGGTTTTCGGATGGGGTTCCATAGATGTCGGTTGTCCGTACGTCTCGTCAGACGGAGGCCCACGGGGCCGGGAGGCCAGCCCACCAAGGCGAGCCGCGCTAGTAGGATTATGCCGATTCATCAGCTGACGGTCTGCTGGGAAGTACTCATGACGTTCCACCAGATCTCGCAACGCGCTCTTGAGTGCGGTGGCATCGCGCGCTTCACGCTTCTCACGCCACTTCGCCTTAGTAGTAATGGCGATGGTAGGAATGCCCCCGTCAGCGGACGTCATTGACACCATCCTTGACGAGCGCAGCGATATCCTCCGCGTGCCAAGCGGTTGTGCGGGGCCCGAGCTTGACGGGTTCAGGGTAACGGCCGGACGCTACGCCGGCCCACCAGGTGGAACGGCCGACCGGAATGGGGCCATCCGGCGCTAATATCTGCGAAAGCCGGACCAAGCCGGAAATAGGAAATGGTTTCTGCAACGACGTTCTCCTTTGCCAAGAAAGAAGCGGCGTATCGCAAACCTATTCGGGGAACGGGTATTTTGGAGTGGGAATTCCCTCACTTCCCCGTCGACGGCTTCGGAGTGATGTATGTTGCTTATCGATCAGGGTTTCCGCAATGGATTGTCTGATCCATCCGCCGAGCCTGCAGCTAG
>JBBSOT010000241.1:0-7744 GCA_038259455.1 Hyphomicrobiales bacterium
ATTGCGCGCCGACGTCCCAGATGGCGCCCTTGGCGTGCAGAGTGCCGGGGTGATCGTCGACAATTTCTACAATGCTCATAAGCAGGTTTACGGCCATGCCTTCCGCGATCAGCAGACAGAGATGGTCACCTTGCGCGTGATCGCGACGGTAAAGGTGGAAACACTCAGACTGCCGAGGCTCGCCAAGGGCGGCCGGACAAACCCGACGGACGCCGAGATCTACCGGAGACGTACAGTATTCGACAATGGAGAGGCTGCCGATACGCCTCGTTACCAGCGCGGCAAGCTGCTCGCCGGCGATACGATCGACGGTCCCGCTCTGGTGATACAGCACAATTCGACGACGATCGTACCGCCGGGCTATCTCGCTACGGTGCTCGACTTCGGCGACATGCGCATCGAGCGCAAAGGGTGACCGGTATGGACAAGACAGTCGATCCCATCACGCTGCAGGTCATCGGCGGCGCATTGCATTCCATTGCCGAGCAGATGGGCAACGTGCTCTATCGCATGAGCTATTCGTCGATCATTCGCGAGAGCCAGGATTTGGGCGCCGGCCTGTTTGACCGCGATTACAATACGTTGTGCGAATCCGACTCCACGCCCATGCATATCGGCTCGTTGCCGGGCTACTTGCGCGGCATCGAAAAGACGGTGCCGCTCGACGCCTGGAAGCCAGGTGACTGCGTCGTCCACAACCATCCCTATTACGGCGCCAGCCACTCGCCCGACATTGGCATAGTCATGCCGGTCTTCTTCGAGGACGAGCTTGTCGGCTTTTCGGCCAATACCGCCCATCACGTAGACATCGGCGCGGCGACGCCGGGACTGGTCATAGACATTCCCGACGTGTTCGCCGAAGGCATGCTGCTCAACGGGCTACTGCTCTACAAGGAGGGCGTTCGAAACGACTCGCTGTGGAAGTTTATCAGCGACAACACTCGTGTTCCCAGCCTCGTCATGGGCGACCTCGAGGCGCAGATTGCCTCGGCTGAACTCGGCGTGCAGCGCTTTCAGCAACTCATGGCGACCTACGGCAAGGATACTGTACTACAGGCGACGCGTCAGCTGATGGACTACACCGAGAACATGCTTCGCCGTGAGATCGAGAACATCCCTGATGGCGACTATGTCGCCGAGGGGTTCCTCGACGATGACGGCCGCAACCGTGGCGTTACTCTGCCCCTTAAGGTGACAGTGCGCGTGCGTGGCGATGGCGTGGAAGTAGACACCACAGGCTCGTCCGATCAGGTTCCGACAGCTTTCAACGTTCCCTTCGATGGTTCGACAAAGGTTGCGTGCTATTTCGCCTTCCGGGCCCTGCTTCTCGATACCTACACGCATGAGGAATACATCCCGCAGAACGAAGGCTCGTTCCGGCCGGTCAAGGTCACGTCGCCGCTTGGTTCAATCTTCAATCCGATTTCGCCGGCGGCTGCCGAGGCTCGTTTCAGCCAGATTCAGCGTCTGTGCGACCTGATCATCAAGGCATTGGCACCGGTGCTTCCCGACAAGTGTACGGCGGGCAACGCAGCGGTTCTGTCGTTCGCGGCATATTCCGGCGTGCGTCCGAGTGGCGATTACTGGGTATTCCTCGAGGTGAACGAGGCGGCAATGGGCGGTCGCCCGTCGTCGGACGGACCCGACACCGTCGAAGAATTGATGCGCAACACGCGCAACAATCCGCTCGAAGACCTCGGCATGCATCTGCCGCTTATCTGTGATCGCTACGAGGTCCGCGACGACGCACCTCCAGGCGCTGGCAAGTTCCGTGGTGGGGCAGGGGTCGTGAAATCGCAGCGATATCTCACGCCGGGTTTCATGACGCATGAGTCCGACCGTAACGAGGATGCGCCATGGGGGATCTTCGGCGGCAAGCCGGGGCACTGCAGCATGGTCGAGCTTAGCAACGCCCAGACCGGCAAGCAGAGCTATCAGCCAGCAAAGTTCTCGGGTTTGCGCACCGAGATCGGCGATGTCATCACCTATTATTCACCGACCGGTGGCGGCTACGGCGATCCACTGGAGCGGGATCCGGCCAAAGTTCTCGATGACGTGCTCGACGGGTTCATCACAGTCGACCACGCGCGCGACGACTATGGTGTGGTGCTGTCCGAGGTCGACGACGGCTACGGATGGGCACTCGATGAAGAGGCAACGAAAGCGCGACGTGCGGCGCGAATGCGCGTTTAGTCGCATGGAATTCGGCGGCCACACTTCGGGATTTAGTTTGCCGATGCGGTCTCTAAGGGGGATAGTGACGGTGCACGGGCAGCAGCTATCGGACGATGTCGCTTTTTCGACTTCGCTAACAAGACCGGGAAAAATCGGCGTGCGGATCAAGGTGTTATCCGGTTTACGTGAAAACGCATATGCAACGGGAGAACTGAAATGAAAAAGACAGGTGGACTACTCAACGGAATGGTCACGCGACGTTCGGTGCTCAAGGGCGGTGCGGCAGTCGCAGGCGTAACAGCCGTCACCGGCTTTCCTACGGTCTGGGCACAGAACCTCAAGGACGTGACCCTCATGCACACCGGGATGTCGTATTCGACACTTCCCGACATTGCGCGACAGGCAACGGAGGATCTTGGCTTCAAGGTCGAAATGTCGGTTGTCGACCACCCGGGTCTGCTCAATCGTCTCGTTCAGGATCCGAAGTCTCTCGATATCGCCGACCTTGAAATCTGGCAGAGCAAGGTCGCGGTCCCGCAGGGCGCATTGCAGGGGATCGAGATCGCCAAGATCAAGAACTGGGGTGAACTGACGCCCCTCTACACAGAAGGGACGTTCGGCGGCAAGGAAGCGTCAAGACAGGGCGACTCGCCGTTCGAGTACATCTACCGCGAGGGCATGGATACCAACGGCTTCGCCAGCGGCGTGACGGAATGGGCGAACTTCTGCCCTGGCGTCTACAACGCCGATACGCTGGGCATTCGCCCGGACCTGGTAGGACGCGAAATCTCGAGCTGGGCTGACCTGATCTCGGCGGATTTCAAGGGCAAGACTGCCATCCAGAATATTCCGACCAACGGCATCATGGACGCCATGATGGCATGCGAGGCAGCCGGCCTGCTCACCTATGTGGACAAGGGCAATCCTACTCAGGACGAATTGACCGCAACGATCGCCAAGCTGATTGAACTGAAGAAGGACGGGCATTTCCGCGCGCTCTGGAGCACGTTCGACGAAAGCGTCAACCTCATGGCGTCTGGCGAGGTTGTTATCCAGTCCATGTGGTCGCCAGCCGTTACGTCGGTCAAGGCTCAGGGAGTCAAATGCGTCTATCAGCCTCTCAAGGAAGGCTATCGTGGCTGGGGCAACGGACTGGGTATGCTCGCGCACCTCGAAGGCCTGAAGCGCGACGCCGCCTATGAGTACCTTAACTGGTACAATTCGGGCTGGGTCGGCGGCTTCATCGCCAAGCAGGGCTACTATAGCTCCAACCCTGCCTCGGCGATGGCTGCACTCTCGGAGAACGAGCGCGGCTTCTTCTACGAAGGCAAGGCTGCAACAGCCGACATCACGAGCCCGACCGGCGAGAAGACCAACTCGGCAGGCGAAGTTCGTGACGGCGGGTCCTACGAGGAACGCTTCTCCAAGGTAGCGGTCTGGAACAACCTGCCGGACGAAGCCGAGTTCCTCTACGCCAAGTGGAACGAATTCAACGCGGCCTGATATCGCAACTCAAGACAACCGGGCGGCGCCACGTTGCCGCCCGGGCCTTCGCCCAGTAACGGCTCCGGATTTAAGGTAGGATATGACACCCGCACCATCCTCACGATCGATGCTGCCAACCTATCTACAGGTTGCGCCGCTGACCGTCGTGCTCACATTTTTCTTCATCATCCCTGTGGGGCTGGTGGTGCTGGTGAGTTTCTTCCGATACCAGATGCTGGTCGGTATCGTCCCAGACTTCACGCTTAAAAACTATGTCGATCTACTGACCAATCCGACGACATGGACGCTTTACCGGTCGACGCTCAAATTCACCCTGATCGTGCTGGCAATCACATTCGTGCTTGGCTTCTGGATCGCCTATTTCCTTGTGTTCCATGTGCGCAACCTATTGACGGCAATCGGGCTGTTTCTGGTCTGCACCGTGCCGTTCTGGACTTCCAACATTATCCGAATGATTTCCTGGCGGCCCGTGCTCGGCAAGGAGGGGCTGATCAACACGGCACTCCTGAATAGTGGCGCCATAGACCGGCCAATCGAATGGCTGCTCTATTCCGACTTTTCGGTCATTGTCGCCTATGTGCATCTCTTCACCCTTTTCATGATCGTGCCGATCTTCAATTCGATGGCGCGCATTGACAAGTCGCTTCTTGAGGCTGCGGTCGATGCCGGAGCCACTCGCTGGGGCGTAATCTGGAACGTGGTGCTCCCCTTGTCCAAGACAGGCATTGCGTTGGGTGCACTATTCGTCGTGACGCTTGTGATGGGGGACTTCTTCGTCGTCACGGTCATGAGCGGCGGCCTTTCGGGGTCTGCCACATCCGGCATATTCAATGATTTGCAGTTCTTGAACTATCCGCGCGCGGCCGCCAACGCCGTGATCCTTCTCATCATCGTGCTCCTCATCGCCGCGTCAATTTTCCGGCTGGTGGACGTGCGCAAGGAATTGGTGAGGTAAGACCATGTCATCCGCTTCGCCCTCATATGGATCGCGGCCCTGGACATTCTACGTCCTGGCCTTGCTGTTCACGCTGTTCGTGATCTTTTTATATGGGCCCATGCTGGCCGTACTCGTGCTGTCGTTCCAGGGTCCCTCCGCGTCCTTGGTCTTCCCGCTGCGCGACCCTTCCCTGATGTGGTTTGACGAGCTTTTCAATCCGCGCCGCACGGGCGACGTGGTAGGAGCCTTCAACCGCTCGCTGCCGCTGGCGCTGGTCGTGATGACGCTTACCGTTTTGATCTCGGTGACGGCAGGTTTCGCGTTCCGTCGACGGTTCAAGGGCGCGACATTGATATTCTACACGGCGATTGCCAGCCTGATCGTGCCTGGTCTCGTTCTGTCCATCGGAACGATCGTGACATTCCGGTATCTCGGCCTCTCGGCGTCTTGGAACACGTCGGGGCTCGGCGCGCATCTGTCGTGGGCATTGCCATTCGGGCTGCTGATCATGTTTGCGGTCCTAGGACGATTGAACCCATCCTACGAGGAGGCGGCCTACGACCTTGGTGCCAGTAAGTGGCAGACGGTCAAGGAAGTCGTTGTTCCGATTGTCTTCCCGGGCATGATCGCGGTTGCGCTCTTCGGCTTCACGCTTTCCTATGACGAGTTCCCGAGAAGCTGGCTGACGGTCGGGTCCAAGAACACGCTCCCGCTCGAAATCTGGACAATGACGACCAATGTGACGTCGCCCGCTCTTTATGCGCTCGGCACGGTCACCACCATCATCTCGTTCCTGGTGATTGCCATCGCGCTCTCGTCCATCCTCTTCATCCAACGCAAGCGGTCCCGCGGAAAATGAACACAATGACAGAAAAAACTACGCCTGAATCCGCCGCCGGAACGCGGGAAAGTGGCGAAATTCGACTTGTCGGCGTCACCAAAAAGTTTGGCAATGCCTACGCAGTCGAGAGCATCGACCTGACAATTCCGCATGGCTCATATTGCTGTTTGCTGGGACCTTCGGGCTGCGGCAAGACCACCATCCTGCGCATGATTGCCGGTCACGAGACACCAACGTCTGGCGAAATCTTCATCGGTGATGAGATGGTCGTCGGGAAGCCGCCCGTCGAGCGCGGAACGGCCATGATGTTCCAGAGCTACGCGCTGTTCCCACATCTTTCGATTCTGGACAACGTCGCCTTCTATTTGAAGATGCGCAACGTCGGAAAAGAAGAGCGCCGGAGCAAGGCACTCGAGATGCTGGAGCGGGTGCAACTCGACCACCTCAAAGATCGCATGCCGGCACAGCTGTCCGGCGGCCAGCAGCAGCGCGTGGCATTGGCACGCTCCCTGATTACCAACCCGAAGGTGTTGCTGCTCGACGAGCCTCTATCAGCACTGGATGAGTTCCTGCGGCTGAAGATGCGTGGCGAGTTGAAAAGCCTGCAGGACGAACTTGGCATCACATTCGTCCATGTCACCCACACACAGCCGGAGGCGATTGCGCTGGCCGACATGGTCGTGGTGATGGATACCGGTCGCATCGACCAGGCAGACAGCGCCAACACAATCTTCAACCGACCCAAGACACCCTATGTCGCGCGGTTCATGGGAGGACAAAATGTCCTGACAGGTACTATGGAGAGCAACGCGGGCGGGGCAGGGACGCTTAAGTCGGCAGCGGGGTCGACGTTTGAGATCAATTTGAATGACAGCTCCGCAACAGTCGGTTCGAAGCTATCGATAGCGGTACGGCGTGATCAGGTTACCATCCGGCGCGGCGATGAGAAGTCGTCTGTCGGGGCGAATTCTATCGTCGGCATCGTTGAGGCGACTGAATATCAGGGCAGCTTTGTCAAGGTCACGCTCAAGGCAGAAGGCGATGAATTTGTCGCAAACATATCCGACCGGGCATTTTTCGCCGAACCTGTCGACACCGGCGACACGGTTGTGGCGACTTGGAACCCTGAAGACATCCATGTCCTGAGCAAGGTTGACGCAGGCGGTGCCGGCGATTCCTATCTCGATGGAGGCCACTAGTAAGCGAAGTATGACCGCGCGCCATTGGTGATCTGCTGACGGCGCAGAAAACCGAAAACGATCGAAAACAGGTGTGACGCTATGAACGCGCCCGGCCGAGTGGCTGAGTGTGACGGAGGTTTATTGTGCTGGGAGGAGGCTCGGCTGCGAACTACTTCGGTCAACCGACGCGGTTGAGTAGCCGGATATCCGCAGCGAAGCGAGTTTGGGCTGCAGGCCCGCCAGCGATGGGGCGGAACAGGCAAATTCAGAGCAGGCTAAGTAAGGCAGGAGCTAGACGTGAGCAACATAGATGACATCGCCAACCGCACAGCGGCGGGCATTGCTCTCGCCTACCGGTCGGGGGAGGCGAACCCTGTAGAACTGATCGAATGCGTGTTGGAGCGAATAGCCGAGGCCAAGGGCGACAACACCTTTATCAGCGTCAGCGCGACCCGCGCGCGGCAGGAGGCAAAGAAGGCCCAAGGGCGCTACGAGGTGGGAGCCCCGCTTTCGCCTTTGGACGGCGTGCCGATCGCCTGGAAGGATCTGTTCGACGTTGCGGGTTCGCCGACGACTGCTGGTTCAACGCTCTTTGGTAAGAGTCCCGCCAAGACGGACCAGGCCTGCGTGGCAATGGCCGCTGCCGCGGGTATGGTTTCGGTAGGCAAACTCAACATGACCGAACTTGCCTACTCCGGGCTCGGCCTCAATCCCCATTTCGGAACGCCCCTGAATCCGAACAACCGCAAGACACCGCACTCGCCGGGCGGCTCCTCGTCTGGTTCGGGCGCGGCAGTGGCGGGGCGCCTAGTGCCTTGCGCAGTTGGCTCCGATACAGGCGGGTCGGTGCGCATTCCCGCTGCCTTCAACGGTGTCGTCGGGTACAAGACAAGCACCGGTCGCCTCGACACCAGCGATCTTATCCCGCTGGCGCGCAGTTTCGACACGATCGGTCCCTTGGCGCGAACCGTTGAAGACTGCGTATTGCTCGACATGGTAATGCAAGGAGCGGTAGCGACGGCTGTGCGCCGCAGGCCTCTCTCGTCCCTGACCCTGATCGTACCGCGCAATGTAGTACTGGACGACGCTGACGATGCTGTGGTC
>JBBSOT010000242.1:0-7702 GCA_038259455.1 Hyphomicrobiales bacterium
AATGAAGAAGTTCGAGACAAGCGTCAGGGTGAGATACAGGCCGCCGGCTGCCATGAAGAACGTGAAGTACGCCTTGGTCTGGCCGGCCGCCGTCCGCGTCTCCTGCGTCAGTTCGCTGAAGCCGACGATGGCTAGCAAGGCAGTATCCTTGGTCGCGATGAGCCACAGATTCGCAAGGCCCGGAATGGCGAAAGGCAGCATGGCCGGCAGGGTGATTCGCCGCAGCATCTTGCCCGGCGACATGCCATAGGCCCGCGCCGCCTCGATCTGCCCCTGCGGTATAGACAGGATGGCGCCGCGAATGACTTCGGTTGCGTAGGCGCCCTGGACGAAGGCCAGAACCCAGATGCCGGCAACCAGCCCGTTGATGTCGATGCTTGCGTAGCCGAAGGCCTCGAGCGCCCGGTTGATGAGGTCTGTGCCGGCGAAATAGAGCAGCAGGATCAGCACCAGTTCAGGCACTGCCCGCACGATCGTCGTGTAGACTTCGAACAGGTCCCTGACCACCGGGCCGCCATAGAGCTTGCCATAGGCGCCGCCGGTGCCAATCAGCAGACCGAAGCCGAAAGCGCCAAGCGCGATCTGCACGGAATTCAGAAGGCCACGCAGCAGGTTTCCGCCCCAGCCGGGTGGATTTAGCGCCAGCAGATCGAGAATGCTCGTCTGCGCTAGCGGAATAAGCAACGCGTCAATCAGCCTGGTCCCACTCAAAGCCAAGCGGGCGCTCCGTTCGGAGTCTGGTCCCGCGTTCCCCTATGATTGGCAGGCCGCGCCGGATGTTGCCGGCGCGGTCAATGTCATGGTCGGAAGCGATCAGCCGCCGTAAATATCGAAATCGAAGTACTTCTTGGTGATCTCTTCGTATTTGCCGTTGTCGCGGATCGCCTTGATCGCGACGTTGATCTTTTCCTTGAGTTCGGTGTCTTCCTTGCGCACGCCGGCGCCAACACCTGGTCCCAGAATATCGACATCGTCAGCAACGTTGCCCTTCATGTCGCAGCAGGCCATTCCCTGCTCGCTCTTGAGGAAAGCATCAAGCGCGATAGAGTCGGCCTGGGTTGCATCGATGCGGCCAGCCGCGAGATCCTGGTTGGCTTCATCCTGGGTCTGGTATTCCTTGATCTCGGCAGCTTCGGTGAAGTGTTTCTTGGCGTATTCGGAATGCACGGTCGAAACCTGCACGCCGATGATCTTGCCCTTCATGTCCTCCGGAGTGGCGCCGAACTCCTCACCCTTCGGTCCGATGATCGCCGTGGGCGTGTTGTAATACTTGTTCGAGAAATCGATCTCCTCCATGCGCTTGGCAGTGATCGACATGGAGTTCATGATCGTATCGATTTTCTTGCTGTTCAGCGCAGGGATGAGACCGTCCCATGGGATTGGCGTCAGCACGCAATCGACTTTCGCCTCTGCGCAGATTGCATTGACGATGTCGACTTCCCAGCCGGTCCAGTTGCCGGACGCATCGGCCGAATAGAAGGGCGGGTAGGCTTCCGGCGAAAACCCGACTTTGACCTCCTGGGCATTGGCGAAGGCGATAGAGGATGCACTCAGGACGAGCGCAGCTGCGGCGATCTTCAGGATATTCTGCATTATATGTCTCCCATTCATGTTTTGGCGGATTTGCCTATTGGATGTTGCTGATGAATTGTTTGAGCCTGTCGGATCTGGGCGCACCGAAAATTTGTTCCGGCGGGCCCTCCTCCTCGACGAGTCCATTGGACAGATACACCACGTGGGTAGCGACCTCGCGTGCGAACTTCATTTCATGCGTCACGAGTATCATCGTGCGGCCTTCCTGTGCGAGGTCGGCGATGACCTTGAGCACTTCTCCGACGAGTTCCGGATCAAGCGCCGATGTCGGCTCGTCGAACAGCATGACGCGCGGCTGGATGGCAAGCGCACGCGCAATGGCGCCGCGCTGCTGCTGGCCGCCTGACAGGAAAGCCGGGTAGACGTCGCGCTTCTCGGCCAGGCCGACCCGGTCAAGCAGCGCCTCGGCGGTGGAAATGGCTTCGTCGCGCTTGACGCCAAGCACATGCACCGGAACTTCGATGACGTTCTCGATCAACGTCATGTGGCTCCAGAGATTGAAGTTCTGAAAAACCATGCCGAGCTTGGATCGGATTCGCTCAATCTGGCGTCGGTCGGCGGGAATCGTGTGGCCATGGCTGTCGGCCTTCAGCTTTATTTCCTCACCATTAACCCGGATGATGCCGCTGGTCGGATTTTCCAGACAGTTGATGCAGCGCAACAGCGTAGATTTGCCGGAGCCGCTGCCGCCGATGATCGCTACGACGTCGCCGTCTCTTGCCGAGAGCGAAACGCCCTTCAGCACATGCAATCCGCCAAATTTCTTATGCAGGTTTTCGATGTGTATGGCTTCGGCCGCGCCATTTTGCGCTTCCGCAGCAGCTATGGCGGGTGCCGCTTGACTCACACCGGCCGTTCGATGATTTGGAGGCGAAAGTTCCAGACCCGTCTACCCACCCTGTTACAACATCCTGTCCGGTTACAAGATGGACCTACCGGCTTGTTCCCGTCAAGCCGCCATGCCTGGCCCCTTGCGGGTTGGGCCGGGGCAAGGCTATTGACGGCATGCAGTGGAAGCCGCCGGAGGAAGCGAAATGAACGTTCAACCGACGAGATCCTTCGGGTCGCAATCAATGGCCGCGCCCCTGAAGCGCGTGCTGATGCGCTCGGCGGACAGCGCCATGCGCGGCGCCAAGGCGGCGGAATGGCATTATGGCCCGCAATTCGATCCGCAGCGCGCCGCGCTGCAGCACCGCAAGTTTACCGGCCTGGTTGAAGCTTCGGGTGCCAGTATCGACTGGCTTACCGAAGAGGACGACGGTCTGGCCGATTCCGTGTTCACGCATGACCCTTCGCTGATGACCGACTTTGGCGCCATTATCCTGTCGATGGGCAAGCCACTGCGCAAAAGCGAGCCGAGCCTGCACGAAGCGGCCTACGAGCGGCTTGGCATTCCGGTTCTCGGCCGCATCGAAGCGCCTGGAACGGTTGAAGGCGGTGATTGCGTCTGGATCGACACGAAGACCCTGGTGATCGGCCGTGGCGTGCGCACCAACCAGGAAGGCATAAGGCAGATGGCCGAACTGCTCGCACCCAAAGGTATCGATGTGCATGGCTTCGACCTGCCGCTGTGGCAGGGCGAGGAAGCCTGCCTGCATCTTATGTCGGTGATCAGCCCGTTGGCCGACAATCTCGCATTGGTCTATTCGCCGCTTCTGCCTGCCGCCTTCTATCAGATGCTGAAATCGCGCGGCATCAGGCTTGTCGAAGGCGATGCCAGGGAATTCCATGAAAGCAATGGGCTAAGCCTCAACGTGCTGCCGACCGCGCCGCGCGAGGTCATTGCCGTTGCCGGCTTCCCGAAGACGCTTGCCGCTATGGAGGCTGCGGGCTGCACGGTCATTACGTTTGAAGCCGATGCGCTGTGCATTGCCTGCGAAGGTGGTCCGACCTGCCTGACGCGCCCGACGTTGCGGGGTTAGAGACGACGCATGACGACAGTCGGCGAAGCCCTGATCGGCCTGCTGGAAAAGCAGGGCGTCGATACCGTTTTCGGTATTCCGGGCGTTCACACGGTCGAGCTTTACCGTGGCCTGGCCGGTTCCCGGATTCGTCACATCACGCCGCGCCACGAGCAGGGTGCAGGTTTCATGGCCGATGGCTATGCGCGGGTGACCGGCAGGCCCGGCGTGGCCTTCGTCATCACCGGCCCCGGACTGACGAACACGATTACCGCGATGGGACAGGCGCGCGCTGATTCCATTCCGATGCTGGTCATCTCCGGCGTCAATGCATCCGACACGCTCGGCAAGGGTCTTGGCCATCTGCATGAACTGCCCGACCAGCGCGGCATGATGGAGAAGGTTGCGCTTTTCTCGCACCGGCTGACAGCGGCCAGCGAATTGCCCGATGTGCTGGATCGCGCTTTCGACATTTTCGCGCGTGCGCGACCTGGTCCGGTCCATATCGAGATACCGATCGATGTCATGGATCAACCGGCTGACGGGCTGACGGCCGTCGTCCGCCTCTATCCAGCACCGGAACCCGGTCCCAATTCCATCGCCGACGCGGCCAAGCTGGCCAGCGAAGCGTCGCGTCCGCTCATTCTTGCAGGCGGCGGCGCCAAGCGCAGCCAGGCAGCCCTGACCGACCTTGCGGAACGCCTCGACGCCCCCGTTGTGATGACCACCAACGGACGCGGGCTCATGTTTCGCCATCGGCTGGGCGTCCCTGCCAGTCCCAGCCTCAAATCGATCGCCGCACTGATGGTCGACGCCGACCTGGTGATTGCAGCCGGAACCGAGTTCGGACCCACGGACTACGATATGTATGGCGACGGGCGCTTCGTCGTGCCTGGCAATCTGGTTCGCATCGACATCGATATCGAGCAGCTGTCGCGCTGGCCTTCCACTGTCGCGATAGAGGGGGACTGCACGCTGGTGCTCGAAGCGCTTTGCACCGCGCTTGATGGCAAGGAACAGAATCCTCGCATCGACGGCGCCGGTTCTGAACGCGCCAGGGCGGCGCGAACTGCAGCGCGTGAGGAGATCGGTCCCGAGCTCGTGGCGCAAGTCGAGGCCGTCGAGGTAATCCGCGATGCGCTCCCAGGCGCCATCATCGTTGGCGATTCCACCCAGCCGGTCTATGCCGCCAATCTATATTATGACCATGACCGGCCCGCCGGCTGGTTCAACGCAGCGACCGGCTACGGCGCCCTCGGCTATGGCCCACCGGCAGCGATCGGCGCGGCCCTTGCCCAACCGGACGCAGCTGTGGTTTGCCTCACGGGAGACGGCGGGTTCCAGTTCACGCTTCCGGAGCTGGCCGTGGCGGTTGACGCCGAAGTGCCCGTTATCTTCGTCGTCTGGAACAATTCCGGCTACCGTGAAATCGAGACGTCGATGCGCGCGGTGGGTGTCGAACCGGTCGGCGTTTCGCCAATTCCCCCGGATTTCTGTCAGCTGGCGCAAGCATACGGGATCGCTTCAGAACGGATGAAAGGGATCGGCGGTCTGGCGGATGCCTTGAAACGTGGACGCGCATCGGCAAAACCCTATCTCATAGAAATCGTCGTCGAGTAGGGTCGCCCGGCGAAGCGAGACGAGGAGCCTATGGCTGGCACTTTTCAAGGCAGACACATAGTCGTTACGGGCGGCACCGGCGCCCTCGGGGGCGCTGTCGTGAAGCGCCTGACCGCAGATGGCGCGCTTTGTCATGTACCGACAAGCCAGGGTTCGGCGCCATCGCACTTTGCATTTGCCGACAATGATGGGGTGTCGCTCGAAACCGGCATAGACCTTGCCGAACAGGGGGCGGTCGATCGCTTCTATGCGAAGGTGCCCGCGTTATGGGCTTCGATCCACCTGGCAGGCGGGTTTTCGATGGCATCGATTGCCGACACGACGGCGGACGATTTCACGGCGATGATGGACACCAATTTGCGCACGGCGTTTCTCTGCTGCAGGGCGGCCGCAGTGACCATGTCGGCATCGGGCACGCAAGGACGCATTGTCAACGTCACGGCAAGACCGGGGCTCAACCCACGTAGCGGAGCCGGCATGGTCGCCTACGCGACGAGCAAGGCTGCGGTCGCGGCACTCACCGTTGCGCTGGCAGAGGAATTGAAAGGCGCCGGAATTTTGGTCAATGCGGTTGCTCCCTCGACACTCGATACGCCAGCCAACCGCGCCGGAATGCCGAAGGCGGACTTTGGCAAATGGGTGGCGCTCGACGACGCGGCGGAAGCGATATGCCATCTCGCTTCGCCTCTCAACAGCGTGACAAGCGGCGCACTTCTGCCGCTCTATGGCCGGTCCTAAATCCGGGTCGTCAGTGCAGGTCGAGCATACCCTTCAGCTGACCTTCTGATGCCGTCCAGTCCGTTGGACGCTCGATCATGCGGTGCACGCGCGGGGGCCCTTCCCCGCTATGCAGCTTGCGGATCTTTTCTCCCACCACCCCATCGGCCTGGGTGATACGCGAATTGTGCCGGATGTATTCGACCCAGGTCGGCGTATGATATTTCTCGATCCACATTTCTGGGTTTTCGACGTCGCGCATCAATCTCCAGTTCCGCGCCCCGTCGCGCCGCCTGACCCGGCGGCGCTCCGCCATTGTGTCGAGAAACTCATGCAGGTTTTCTTCGCGGATGATGTACTCGATCATCACCATGATCGGGCCGCTTCGCGGCTTGAGGTCGAGCGCCAGGTGAGGCTCGCGAAAGCGGTTCAACGGGTCGAGATTGAGCGACGGATGCTCTGGCATGCTGAACCAAAAGCCGAGTGCTGCGCCGAGAAGCATCAGGCCGGCAGAGACCAACAAAGCGAAGTCCGGGCCCTGCACCTCGGCGATAATGCCCCAGATCCAGCTTCCCACCGCCATGCCGCCAAACGTCGCCATCTGATAAAGGGAAAGCGCGCGTCCAACGACCCAGCGCGGGGTCGAAAGCTGGACGGTCACGTTGAACAGGGAGAGCGTCATCACCCAGCTGCCGCCGCCGATCACCAGGCCCGCGCAGGTCAACAGTGCATTGCTGCTGAGGGCTGACACGGTGGCCGACAGGGCAAAAGCGCCAAAGCCAAGGCGCACAATCCATTCGGTTGAAATCATTCTGCGCAGCCGTGCGACCAACAGCGCTCCGCCGATTGCGCCGACGCCATAGGCGCCGAGCAGCACGCCGTAGAGCAAGGGACCGCCCTGTATCAGATCGCGTGCAACGAGAGGCAACAGCGCCAGGGTCGAGATGGCGGTCAGGCCGAATGCGAAGCCGCGCAGCAGGACCTTGCCGATATTGGGCGACATGGCGACGTAGCGCAGCCCTGCCGATATGGCGAGACCCATCGATTCACGCGGCAGTGCGTTCGTCGGATCCTTTGGTTTCCAGCGGATCAGGACAATGATCAATGCCAGGTAGCTTACTGCATTGGCTGCGAAGGCGGCCGCGGCGCCGAGCAAGGCAACGATTGCGCCGCCGATAGCAGGCCCGACGCTTCGCGTGAGATTGAAACTCATACTGTTGAGCGCGACGGCGGCAGGCAAATGCTCCCTCGCCACCATGTCGCCGACTGCAGCCTGCCAGGACGGGTTGTTGAGCGCCGTGCCGCAGCCGATCAGGAATGTGAAGCCGAGAAGCAGCCAGGGTGTCATTACGCCGGCATGCGCCGTGACTGCCAGCGCCAGCGACACGATGAGCATGAAGATCTGGGCAACAATCATCACCGAGCGGCGGTTGTAATTGTCCGCGATGGCGCCCGAAACGAGCGAAAAAAGCATGATGGGCAAGGCGGTGGATGCCTGGACGAGCGCAACCAGATCTGCCGAATTAGAGATCGAGGTCATCATCCAGGCAGCGCCGACGCCCTGGATCAGTGCGCCAAGGTTCGAGGCGAGGCTGGCAAACCAGACCTGGCGGAAGATGGTGTGGCCGAACGGCGCAAAAGCCGCAGTCCTTCCGGTTGCCGGTTCATCAATCATGCGGTTCGGGCGGCCTTGGCCGGAGCATTGAGCGACCGCAGAGAATTTTCATGAACCTTGTCCGTTGGTGGCGCGACTGAGGGCCGGGAACCGAGGCTCCACCCGAAGCAACCTAACCAAGGATACCGTAGATGAACAAGTTCGCCATTCGCTTTATCGTTCAGGCTGCCGCTGTTGCAGGCATCGCAGTACTGTC
>JBBSOT010000243.1:0-7662 GCA_038259455.1 Hyphomicrobiales bacterium
CCAAGGGTACAAAGTGTCAGATTTTGACCACTAGCAAGGCTGGGACACTGGGCACCGGTGCGTTGATCGGAGCCGTAACACGCAACCCTTGAACTACCGCGCGACACGTGTCATCTATGCAGCGACACATGACGGAGATGGATGGTGGCGAAAGTTGAAGCAGCATTAGCCGGGCCAGCGTCCGATATGGATCGCGTTGTGAGCCTGCTTGGGGGCGATCATATGTTCTCGCCTATGGTCCGCAGCCCGCTCGATGCGCACGAGGCTATTCTGAAAGGCTTCTCGAATCGCGCCCTTACGCATCTCGTCGGCAATGTTGCAGTCATGCAGCAGGCTGATGTCATGGAGAAGGCAGTCGGGATCAGTTTGCGCACCTTCCAGCGTCGCAAGAAGGAAGGTGCGACCAAGCCGCTCAGCCAGGAGCAAAGTGGCCGGACATGGAAGTTTGCCGAGATCCTCGCGCGGGCGACCCGGGTTCTTGGTTCGCAGGAAGATGCCGAAGACTGGCTGAGCCATCCGGCGATAGGGCTAAACCAGCAACGACCGATTGACCTTCTCGCCACCACGGCCGGCGTCGAAATCGTCGAGGATCATCTCGAGCGACTTGAGTACGGCGTCTACGGGTGACCCCCCTGCCCCCGCCGCTCGGTAGCGGCGATCTGCTGGCCTGGCGCCTCGATACGGCGACCTTTGCAGGAACCTGGGACAGTGGCGAGGGCGCCTACCGGGTTGGCGGTCGCTGGAACAGCAAGGGGAGGCGTGCGGTCTATTGCGCGCTCGATCCCTCCACAGCGATTCTCGAAGTGGCGGTGCACAAGGGCTTCAAAACACTTGATACCGTCGCCCATGTGCTTACGGCCTTGCAGATCCTCGACCCCGCACTGGTGCATGTCGTCGGCCGTGCCGAGGTTCCAAATCCGAACTGGCTGGTTCCTGGTATTCCAAGCGCCGGTCAGCAGGTATTTGGAGATCAGTTGCTCACCGACCATCTCTTCGTTGCCATTCCGAGCACCGTGTCGAGGCACAGCTGGAACCTGATCTTTGACGCTCAGCGTGCGGCAGGCGTCTATCAGCTTGTCATTCAAGAGCTTTTTGCGCTCGACACGCGGCTCCATCCCCCGTCGGTGTAACTACATAGTGCGGAGACGAATCCTGACGATTTTCGACTTAGAATCATCTAAGAATGCGCCGCTGCCCGCAGCCGAAGGATTCGAGATTCGAGAGATTCAGATTCGGGGCGAGATAGAATATCGCTTCCTGCGCGTTAGCACGATCAGGCTGACCGTTTGAGGCCACAGCGTGGAGAGCACGCTAAACGATGGGCAGGCGCTGCAGGCTAGCGTATGACCACAGCGCGGTAGTGCCGGCCCGGTACCGGCGAACGGCATCGTTTTGTCGGCATAGTGCGACGATGCCAGGAACGTATGTTGGCCATTGCCGGCCCGCTTGATCCCTGAATAACTTGGTCGTTGCAAACTGAACGCTTTTTGTGCAGATATCGCACAAATGGCTTCAGGCGGGCAAATTGATGGCTAAAAGCGTCACTAAACGTTCAGAAGTCGAGATTGTCAGTCAGTTGGCGGTCTCTGGCGAGCGTATGATCGAACGTCTGAGGCGAAAGTCGTTTTTGCCAGAACGCCGCAAAGAACTCCACCTTCGGTTTGGGATTGCCGAGGTAGCAGCGATGCTAGGTTGCTCGACAAATCGAATCCGTCAGGCGGAAGAGGACGGTCGCCTTCCTTCCCCGGCCTTTGACGAAGGTGGCCGTCGCCTTGGTTACGATGTGGCGGCCATGCTTCGAATGCGGGAAGTTCTCGGCGCCAGCCCGAGACGTGCAGATGGCGACGAGCCGGCCATTATTGCCGTTCAGAACTTCAAAGGGGGTGTCGGCAAATCAACCGTAACGACGCACTTAGCGCATTATCTGGCGATCCAGGGCTATCGTGTCCTCGTCGTCGATTGCGACAGCCAAGCCACCACGACAACCTTGTTCGGGTTCAATCCCCATTTTGACGTCGAGCGAGACCAGACGCTATACCCGTATCTGTCGATTGACCCCACACAGGCAGATCTTCTCTACGCAGTCCAACCGACTCCCTGGCCTAACGTTGACCTGATCCCGTCATGCCTTGAGCTGTTCGATGTCGAATATGAGTTGGCTGCGGCCGGCAGTGACGGCCAGAATGTACTGGCGGCAAGGTTTCGTAAGCTTAAACAGGGACTTCGTGACCTCGCACGTAGCTATGACGTGGTCATTCTCGACCCTCCTCCCGCGCTCGGCACCATCAGCCTTGCGGTAATGCAGGCGGCAAATGCTCTCATTGTGCCATTGGCGGCAACCACGCCCGACTTTTGCTCAACCGTGCAATTTCTCAGCATGATGGACCAGGTGCTTGCGCAGCTCGAGCAGGCCGGGATCAGCGTCGATTACGGATTCGTCCGGCTGTTGTGTTCGCGGCACGATACCAGCAATCCATCCGAATCGATGGTCATCCGAATAATGGAAGAGGCTTTTGGAGCCTCGCTTCTTCCCGTGGCCGTGCTCGATTCTGCAGAGATCAGCCACGCTTCTCTGCGCATGATGACGGTCTTCGAACTGAACAAACCGATCGGGACCGCCCGCACCCACAAGCGCTGTAAGCAGAACCTGGAAGAGGCACTCGGGCAGGTTGAACAGTTGCTGCGACGGGGCTGGCATCGCGCGCACCCGGCCCTCGAGGATCTTGCCGATGTCGCGTAAGCAAGTCGACTATCTCGCTGGTCTCCTCAGTGATGAAGGCGATGAAGCCCCCTCCCCTGCCCGCTCTCGTAGATCGCCGTTGCTCGAACGCGAGTCGGCGCTTGCCCGCGTAGCTTCAGGCGAAGTCCGCCAGGTCACGGAGCTTCGCATTGACCCGGCACGGTGTCGCATCTGGGCCGGCAACGGACGTGCTTATGATCAGCTTAGCGCGGCGCGTTGCCAAGACCTTATTGACAGCCTGATTGCTGAGGGTGGGCAGAAAGTGCCGGCGATCGTGCGCCGGGTAAGGGATGATCCCGCAGTTGATTTCGAAGTGTTGGCTGGCACGCGTCGGCACTGGTCCGTGAGCTGGCTGCGAGCGCACAGCTATCCAGACATGGTGTTTGTCGTGCAAGTCGTCGACATTGACGATGAGGCAGCGTTCCGGCTCGCGGATTTGGAAAATCGCGCGCGTGCAGACATCTCGGATCTTGAGCGCGCGCGGAATTACCGCTGGGCGCTCGATGCCCATTACGGCGGCGTCCAAGCGAGAATGGCTGAGCGCCTGAAGCTGTCGAAGGGATGGCTTTCAAAACTTCTGACCATGGCTCTTCTTCCCGACCCGGTCGTTGCCGCGTTCGCTGATCCCTCCAGCATAACGATCCGCGGGGGTTACGAGCTCGCCGCAAAATGCGCCGACGAGAATATAAAGGCCTTGGTCCTTCGCGAGGCCTCACATATCGCCACGGAACAGCGCCAGCGGGCGCAAGACGGTATCCCGCCGATCGAGCCCGGCGTTGTCGTTCGCCGGTTGCTCACCGCAGATGTCACGCGTGTTGGGCCCCGTGGCGAGTCCGTGCTGGTTCTCGCCGCAAATGGCAAAGCCGCCATGACGCTGCAAAGCCGACGCGGCAAAGTCATCACTTTGCGCGTGGACTTGGGCGCTGGGGTTGATCGTGCGGCCCTGATCGAAGGCCTGTGCACGGCGATCGCAGATCAATCTTCATGAGTTTCCCCGGGGAAACATTTGCTTCAGCGGCACCAAGTTTCCCCGGGGAAACATCAACCTCGCACGGCGGCGAAGTCGAACAGCTTGATCTCTTTTTACCCTACCTGTCCGACCTTTCGCTCCGCGACCAGCGAGAGACGATGGAACGACCCTTCTTCAGCCTGGCCAAGTCAAAGCGGGTTAAGGCAATCGAATACGGCTCGCCCGACGGCAAAGTCTGGGTCCATGTTTCAGCCAATCCGCTTTATGGAATGGCAACGATCTGGGACGCCGATATTCTGATCTTCTTCGCGAGTGTCATCAGCGATATGCGCCGCCGCGGGATCAATGAAATTCCACAGACACTGCACTTCATGCCCTATGATCTTTTGAAGGTAATTGGCCGGCAAACAACCGGCCGGGCATATCAGCTTCTCACTCAGTCGCTTGATCGGCTTCAGTCGACCACGGTCAAGACGAACATTCGGGCGCCGAACAACCGCAGGGAAGCGACGTTCAGCTGGATTGATAGCTGGGAGCATCGCGTTGACCCCAAGACTGAGCGGGCACGCGGAATGTCAGTTACACTCGCAAAATGGTTTCACGACGGCCTGCTGATGGATGGCGGCGTGCTTGCGATTGACCGCGCATATTTTGATATCTCAGGTGGTCGCGAACGTTGGCTTTACCGCGTTGCCCGAAAACACGCGGGCGGGGCAGGGGAAGGGGGGTTTGCAATCAGCTTTCCCACCTTGTTCGAAAAGTCTGGCGCCGAGGGTCCATACCGCCGCTTCAAGTTCGAGCTACTTGCGATCGCCAAGAATGATCAACTGCCAGGCTTTGCGCTCGCGGTTGAACAGGGCAAAGCGGAGCCTGTGCTCCGCATGCGCCGTCGTGGAACGGTCCCGGCAACAGCATGGGCAACAGCACCCAATGATGTCGGCCATCGTGACGTAAAGCCGGCACCCAAAGTTCCCGTGCCTAAGCCGGCTTCGCTGTCGCCTCGTCGCCGAGAGCCGCAGGCGAGCTACAACGAACAGGGGTCACAGGAAGCAAAAACACTGGGCGACATTCTTGCCGGGATCGGCTCGCGATTCCCTGGGTGGGATCAGCAGCATCTCCGGGAGGAGTTCGATGCCTGGATCGCTGCTGATCCGAGCCGTATGCCCCACGACTATGCAAGAGCATTCGAAGGCTTTGTCAAACGCCACCACGAGCGAAACAAGCACCAGCTTCGCGGCTAGGCTCCGCTGTTCCCGAAGTGTCGACAGGCGCAGCTCTATCCCCTCCATTGGAATCGCTAGCGTTACCGCGGCGGTGCCGGCACCGGTGACGGATCACCAACTGCCGGCCGAAAACATGAGTCATTTCCAGTGCCTTGGCCCGATCCAAAGACCGTGCTCACAGCTATCCACATTTATCGACCGACACTTCAGGAACGGGTTTCGATACACCAGGAACGATCTGCCGACACATCGGGAACGCCCAAACCGACACTTCGGGAACGGTTAACCGACACATCAGGAACGCCCGTGAAAAATTTAATTATGTGATTCAATTCTCTAAGCGAGGCCGGCTGTCCCGTAACTCTATAACTCGAAGAATAAACATCTAACCACCATGATGTTTCTCTTCGAGAATCTGAATGAGGTAGAGGGGGCCGACGATCGGCTTACAACGAAACTCTCCGTCGCAACCGGGCAACCGCCCCTGACCGAGCTGCCAGCGCTTCTGCATAGCGCGTTGGCATCGCCGGCGAGCTCCAGTCGGCGGCCTGGCAGATCGCTGCAAGCCCTTCACCTGCAGCGGTCAGATCCTGCGCAAAACCCACGCGTAGGCTGTGCCCCGAAAGCCCCCGGACCTGGTTATCGATCGCGGTATCATCGAGCTCTGGCTGCAGCATCCGCAATCCCCGCCGTGCGATCCGCAGCAAGACGACGCGGATGCCATCGTCCGACAGCCGACCGCCAACCCGCCCAAATCTGTCGACCGACGCCAGGAGCGGTGTATCCGGGGGCAGGGGGCTTTCCTCGTCGCCCTGCCTGATCGCAAGCCAGGTGCGGATCGCCACCATCGCCTCGGGGCTCAGATACTTCACGCGGCCCTCGCCGGATTGGTCGGTCTTCGAGCGCCGGATCAACATCGTCCCCGAGCCATCACCCGCACCCATAACATCTCCGACGTTCATGGCTGCATATTCCGAGCGCCGCCGGCCGAGATCGGTCCCGAGCAGCAACAGCACAGCATCCCGCGCGCCGGCCGCCATCGTGGTGTCGAGCGTCGTCAGAAGCGCCATTACCGACAGTGGCAGCGGCTTGTCCTCAACGATATCGCCAACCTCGCCCTTGAGCCGCAGCGGCAGCGCCTGGCGACGGCGACCGCGGCCATCGAGCCCTTCTTCGCGCCGAATTCCCTTCATTTCGCCGGAGACGACGCGATCGCGGGTAGGGGAGGGGAGCCCGGCGAGGTCATGGAGGATGGCAATACTGGCGAGTTGCCGAGCGATCGACGAGGCTTTCAAACCGGCACGCACCTGCGCCCGCGCAAAATCCCGCACATCGATGGCGCCGGCCGGGATCATCGGCTGACCACGCCCGCGCCGAAACGCGCCCCAGGCGCGCATGTCGGCGGCAAACGCCCGCTTCGAATTCGCAGCAGCGCCGTACCACCAGGCTTCGAACCGGTCGTAGGTCGTGGGACCGATCGCGGGACCGTCGCCGGCGAGCAGGTCCATCAGCGCCTGGCGGTCGCTGACGGGCGGCTCGATGCGGGGCAGGGGGGTCGTCAGGGCTGAAATCCGGGTACTGGGCGCCCGGCACGACCCCAGGACGCCTCGGAACCGCCTGCGGGCACCTCCGTGCCGTAAACCGCCTCATCCGCGCTGTACGGCCATCCTGACGGGTCTGATTTCGGGCATTTGATCACGAACGCAATTCTAGCAGCGCTTCTCGGACGTTTCAAGCTTCTGATAAGCGCAATTATCACGAGTGTGGATGACGGCGCGCGGGAAGGGCGGATTTGACGGGTTTCGGGATATTCCTAAATAGCATTTTTTTACTTGCGTAAAAATGCCTGTCGCGCAATCTACAGTTATGGATGTCAGCGGATCGCTCTACGGGTTTGGGGAGCGCGGCGAAGAGAGACAGCTCGCTTTTGCTGCGCTGAACAACGCCGTTGCCGCGATATCGAGGCTCGATTTTGAAACTGCGCGTCACCCGCTGCGGTCGCCATGGCTGCGGGTGGAACGTGAGATCGCGCTGGCTGCTGCCGCGCGGGAAACCGGATTTGAAGCAGACCCGCAAAGCATCATCGCTGCGCGCATCGGCGCGGTGACCCTGCCGCGCGGCCATGTCCAGCTCGGCGATCTTGATGATCGCGCCAGGCGATGGTCGCCGATCGCGCAGCGCAAGGGGCCGGCGGAATTGCGGGCGCTGGTGGCGAAGCTGGCGCCGGTGCGGGGGGATCGTGACCTTGTCGGGCTGGCCGAGCGGGTTGCGAAGGGGCTGGGGGATTGCTCGCAATCGTCGTGGGAGCTTGAGGAAGACTTGCTGACCGGAGCACCGGTTTTGCGCAACGTGCCGGCCGAGCCGGGGGCGGTCGATGCTGGTGACCTTTCGTTGGCCCTGCCGTTCGCGTTGCGGCGGATCGGGGTGACGACAACCGTGCTGCCGGGGCTGGTCGGGCGGCCGCGGGTGTTCGGTCGGGAGGATGTGGCGCCGCTGGCAGCACTGACCAGTTGGGCCACGGCGCTTGAGCTGCAGGCGGGGCAGGGGGCGTCACGGCTGCGCGAGCTGTCAGTCTATGCCGGGTTGGTCGAGCGCCAGCTTGCCGATGTGCGGCGGCCGGCGGCGTTGCGGCGGCTTGTGGCGGTGGCGCTGGGGAGTTGGTCTTTGTGGGCGGCGAAGCTGGCGAGGGAAACCAAGGTCGACATCTCGAGTGCATGGCGAACATTGGA
>JBBSOT010000244.1:0-7649 GCA_038259455.1 Hyphomicrobiales bacterium
CTGGCACAGTGGACGACGCCAAGTGGGTGTCCGACTGGGTCAAGGTCGCGCAGCACTATGCCGGCAATGACACGGTCATCGGCTACGATCTGTGGAATGAGCCGACGAACTATGGCAAGGGGTCTAACTGGGGATCGGGCGACCCGCTGCATGATATCCGCCTTGCCTATGAGCGCGCAGGTCGGGCCATCCAGGCAGTCGACTCCGATAAGCTCATCATCGCGGAAGGATCACAGGACTACTCAACAGGCGCGCCGCAAGGCGACCTGCGCGGCGTTCGCGCTTACCCGGTTAGGCTCACCGTCCCGAACAAGGTGGTCTACTCGGTGCACGAGTATCCTGCCTCGGTGGCGGGCAGCAACAAGCTGAGCGACGGACAGGCTTATTGCACCCAGATGAAATCAGTCTGGGGTTATCTGGTTATGGAAGACGTAGCGCCGGTCTGGATTGGCGAAAACGGCGCGTCCATGAACAACGCTGGCGATCAGGCCTGGGCCGACACCATCATTTTGTGCCTGGACGGTATGGTCACGGCCGACCAGCAGCCTCCTGGCGGCGACTGGTGGATGTGGGATCACTGCGATGGCTGTGGCAACCCCAATGGCGCACTCCAGGCCGACCGGAAGACGGTCAAACCGGAGCAGGCAGCGGTATTCACCCGGATGGTGCAGCGCACGCGCGGCAAGGCAGTCGGATCCGCCGTCGCCTATGGCAACCAAGTGTCGCGGGCCCTCGGCGTATCGGTCCAGTTGGCCGCCGGAGACGCGAGCAACCCGGACACACTGCCCGCACCGAATTCCGATTCGACCACCGCACCGCTCGCAACGGCTACAACACCCGCGTTGGCCGCCCTGCAGAAGCAAACCGCGGCGAGCATCGCGGAGGCCGACGCCCTGATCGCCAGGGTTACGGCGGGGCGCGGCAAGTGAGGTTCCGGTGGCGACTTGCCATCGGTCTGGCGTTTGTGCTGGGCATTCTTGCCGCATGGACAGTCGCGGCGAGTGGGCTCTATTGCCTGTTCACCGGTCGGATGTCGTTGTTCGTGTTCCCCTGGTGGCAGTGGTGGCAAGCGCTGCCGTGGGTCGACTACAGTCGCGAGACCAGGACATTCGTGCCCCTGGCCGGCGCGATTCCTTCGGCCGTGGTTGTGCTGATTGTCATCGGGGGCGTTCGCACGGCGTTGCGGAGGTCGAAACTCAGCCGCCCTTTCAGCGGGGCGCCACGGGAGCCTGAACGTGGCGCCACCGACAACCACGGGCATTCGCAGTGGCGCTCCATGAAAGACACGCTGGACCTCTTTCCATGCCCACATCAGGACCATGGCGGGATTGTCGTCGGCGAGGCATATCGCGTGGATCAGGACACCGTCGCCAAAGTCCGTTTCCGGCCTGGTGACAGGCGCACATGGGGCAGGGGAGGCACGGCGCCGCTTGTGATTGATCCATGCACGGATGGGTCGGGACATTCCATCGTGTTTTCCGGTTCTGGAGGATTCAAAACGACCTGCGCCGTCACAACCATTCTGCACTGGACCGGTGGTTCCGTCATCCTGGACCCATCAACCGAACTCGGCCCGATGTTGCACGCCGCGATCGAGGATCAGAACAAACACGTTGCGCACATTGGCATTCCAACCGGCGACGAAAACCTGCCGCCAGCTACTGGCTTCAATGTGCTGGCGTGGATCGATATCACGCATCCTGAAGCCGAAGTTCACGTGCGGACTGTCGTGTCCTGGATTTACGAAGAACTAAAAGGCGCTGGCAAGGCTGAAGATCCGTTCTTCGCACCGATGGGCCGTGAGTTGGTGACGTGCCTGTTGTCGCATCTGATGTGGTCAGATCCGCAATCTGTTGACATCACACTGGCCACGTTGGCTGCTGGAATCTCCCTGCCGGAAGATGACATGCTGTCCCTGTTGGCCGGTATCCGCGCCACGTCCCGAAGCCAGATGGCCCGCCGCATTGCTGGAACGCTCATGAAGTGCAAAGCGGAAGAGACGTTTTCCGGCATCTTTATGAACGCCGTGCAAGGCGTCGCCTGGCTATTCACCAGCAGCTATGCGGACATGGTATCGACTGGGGATTTCGATCCGCAATCACTGCTATCTGGTCGCACAACCGTATTCCTAAATATCAGCTTGCGGACATTGGAAAACACGCCAGCCATCGCGCGGGTGCTGGTCGGGGCGTTGCTGAACACGGTCTATATGGCGAACGGCAACAGCGGGCGCCGTGTGCTGTTCCTGTTGGATGAGGCTGGCAGGATCGGCCGCTTGCGTGCGTTGGAAACCGCGCGTGATACCGGCCGGAAGTACGGCATATCGCTGCACATGCTGATGCAAAGCACCGGTCAGCTTCAGGAAATCTGGGGGCGCGATAATGCCCGCGCCTGGCTAGATTCTGCGTCCTGGGTCGGATACGCGGCCATCCGGGCAGGTGGGGCTGGCAAGGACCTGTCGGATCAGATCGGTTCATACGGCGCGCTGGCGTACAGCGAGGGCGACAACCGAGGGAGCAGTCGACAATGGGGCATGGGCGGCGGGTCACGGTCGAAGGGCAGTAATACCAACGTCCATGAGATTCGCCGATCGCTAATGACCGCGGCCGAAATGCAGCAAGAGTTGCGCGAGGACGAGATCATTGTAGTGCCAGCCAGCGGTCTACCAATTCGCATGGGGCGGGCGATCTATTTCCGGCGGCCTGAGTTGGTCCGGCTGGTTGACGAAAACCGATTTGCTGCTGTTGCAGCGGAGTGACTGATATGAGTGATAGCGTGCAACAGGCAAAGACGAAGTTACATCAGGCAAAGGACCTCCGCGATCAACGTGCGAATGATTTCTGGCAGCGAACCATTCAGGCTGGGCGCACTAACCAGACTGCGGCGCAGAGTGATGAGCAGAAGCAGGAACGGGTGGAAAAGCCACGGCGGATGAAGGCGTAGCGCTCGGCTTCACATCCGCATCCCGCGCCGGCGCGCCTGCCGCGGCTCGAGTTTGCGCTCCAGCCGAACGCTTCGAATCTTCTCCAGCGTCTCCTGCACTGCAACCGCGGCACGCTGCCCGATCTGCCGAACCGTGCGATGGAGTTTCCGCTGCGGGATGTCTGTCATCGCCATGCCCGCTTTGTGGCGCTGTTCTGCGGGGTGCAGTCCAGTATGCAGGGCGAGGATGGTGCCCCGCTTGATCGCGCCAACCCGCTGAATCATGTTGGTGACAAGGTCGTTCGGGGGCGTGTGCAGCATGTGCCGCGCGACGTTTGCCCAGATGGCGTCGGTATCGATTGGTGTCCGGTCGTTCAGCGGCCGGTGGCTGGCAATATCCCGCCGTTCGGCCGTCTCATCGGTCAGCAGCCATGTCCGCGACCGGTGGCGTGTGCTGCCGACATATGCCGCCTGGCCGGTGATCGACTGGCTGCCGGACGGCAGGGCCATGATGTGTTCTTGCGAGGTCGACCCCTGCGCGGTGTGAATCGTCATCGCGTCGCCATAGGCAAGTTCAGTCTTACCGGTCCGCTTATTGACCAAGGCAGACCACGCCACCAACCCGGCTTTCCCGTTTTTCGCTTTCAGGGTCAGACCTGCATCCGCCGCGTCCAGGACTTCCAGAATGGTGCCGTTGCGTCCGATGCCAGCGCCCTTGCCTGCCTCGAACACCGCGCCAGTGGATTGAAACAACCGCACCCGATCGCCCTTGGCCAGTCGCAACCGAACGTCCTGGTCGCCATTGCTTACGGTGATAGTGCGAAGGTCTGGGCCAACCAACCCCATTTCCCGCCTCTCCAGCCGGACGGCAGCGCCGATCTCATGGGCGTCTACGTTCGTAGGTGCGCTGATGGTTGGCGCGACGCCGGTGGCCTTAAGTCGCTCGACGTAGAGTTCAGCCACCCTGGCGACCAGTGCATCCCTGCCGCCGCGGACCAGTTCCGCTGTGCCGTCGCTGCGCTTCATGTCCAAGGCCTGCTTCGGCTGTCCGTCGCGGATCAACCCGACGATGATCTTCTCGCGCTCGGCCTGCTGCCGGACGGTTGTGTCGATGACCGGGATGTTCTCAGGCCCGAGGGCGCGGCGGGATAGGTCGACGATGGCGCCGGCCTCGATGCTGGCAAGCTGCTTGTCATCGGCCATGGCGACGATCTGGAACCCGTCGCGCGCCTGCAGGCGCAGCAACTCCAGGCCCTGCCGCGTGCCGAGCAACCCCCATTCGTCCACCGCCACGACAGAGCGCGGTGTCAGGCGCAACTGATCGGTTTCCGATGTCATGGCATCGATCAGAACCGAGAACGCCTTAACGTTGCGCCGGTCAATGCCGGCCTCGACCAGGTCATCCGCCTGTCGCCAAGCCAGGGACGCGCCGTGCACATCGCGGCCGTCCGCCTTCCATGCCGCTGTCAGGACCGACAACATCGTGGTCTTGCCGACGCCGGCGGCGCCTAACCCCACGGCGAACCGGCCGCCCTCGCCCAGCCGGTGAATGGCAGCCAACTGCGCCTTGCCATGGTCCGTCGAGAAGTCCAGACCGCTGGCCAGGGCCGCCGCGTCGATCGCCCGGGGCGACAAAGCGGCGCTGTGGTCTGTAGCCGCTGCCTGTGCCAACCGGACGAATGCCTGTTCGTCGGCTTCATGCAGTCGCGTGCTGATGCTGACCTGCCGCCCCTCCGGTTCCTGCCCCCAGATGAGCGGCGTGGTCTGGCCGTACTGCCGCACGCCTTCCTCGCGCATCAGCTTCGTCACCGCGTCGATGTCCTTCAGGCCCTGGATGCCGGCATGGACCAGGCCAATCGCCGCCGTGGCCCGGACCTCCCACTGCGTGAGGACAGCCTTGGTCTTCAGCTTCTCGGCCAATGGCTCCAGGGCTTTCTCATAGGCCATACGGTGGCGGGCCTCGGCAGCCAGTTCCGGGGCTGGCGGTCCGAACGCCATCAGGGACCTTGGTGGATCCCATCCGGCCTGGACAGCCTGTCGGCGCCATTCGGCGAAGTTGGCTACGTCGTCCTTCTGGGCCATGCCTTTCTGCTGGCGGGTCTGGGTGGCGTTCTTCGTGCGGGTGACTTGTTGGTCTGGCGACAGGCTGTCCCAGTCCTCGCCCCGCTTCGCCGCTTCCTGTCGTGCCAGCGCCTCCCCCATGTTTGTGCGCTTGGAGAATACTCGAGAAATATCCTCTGGGATGGCCACCATCCGGGCTGCGCCGGTGCGCTCGTCTAGTACGACGTCGAAGCCGGCATCCCGCAACTTCTGGCCCAAGGTCGCTTGGTAGTAGGCGTCCGCTTCGAAGATGAAGCCGCGGATTGCCATGGTATCGAGGGATCCGACCTTTCCGTCGTCTCCGAAAACGGCCGATGGAATCAGGAAATGGGTATGCAAATCGGGGTCGCCGGCGACAGACAGGTCGGGGCTGAACGTGATCTTACCGCCCTTTTCCTCGGACTTCACCGGCCGACTGGTATGATGGGTGAATTCGAGCCATCCGACGTGCCCTGGCTGCCGGCCGGCCTTGCCACCGTCACCTAGCCGTATTTGGCCAACTTCAGCGGCGATGTAGGCCACTGCCTCCCGTGCCGCTTCGATGTGCGCGTTGTAGATCGCGCCCTGCTCGGCTCCGGCGGAAAATCCCCAGGCGACCGAGACCGACTTGTGTGGAGTCGGACAGAAGTCGTAACTGCCGATCGGCGTGCTGACCCTAACCTCACCCGTGCGCGGATCGGCGCCTGTCGAGCGTTCCCTGACGTAGCGCTTTCCCTCGACCGGCTTGCCGTCGGTTCGGTGGCCGGACAGCAGAGCGTTGATCTCTTCCTTCATCAATAGCCCGTCCGGCTCGATGCCGAGCCCGGCCAGGACGATGGGGTGGATGTCCGGGCGAATGACCGCCAGCGGGGCATCAACCAATCCCTCTCGGAACCGCTCAGCCAGGACAGCCAGCCGATGACCAATCCGCTCGCGGGCTGCGTCCAACTGATCGAGGTCGCCGCCGTCTCGTATATAGTCCGACATTAATGTGTTTTTGGCCACGCTGTATCGGATCGTCCCATCGGCGACGTGCTTGGCCAGGGCAACGATGGATGGGCCTTCGCCCTGAACCATGCCCCGCCCGTAGTAGGCGGCCAGCCGGGACTCTTCCGGGGCCAGCGTGTTGTTCATGAGGTGGTCCGTCATGCCGCTGACGCTGGACGGCACACCTCCAGCAATGCGGGCGAACCCAATCACCGAGGCTGTCGCCGGACCTCGGCCGCCACCCGTTCAGGCAGTTCCACCATCTGCTTGCTGAGCGTCTCCATCGCGTCTGTCATGGCGTTGATGGCATCGGTCAGGTCGCTTGACGGCGGCTTGTTGGCCCATTCCAGCATCTGACGGACCAGTTCGGTTAGAGCCTCAACCCGCTCAACCAGAGCCGACTGGATCGCGATGCCAGCCTCCTGTCGTCTGGCAATCTCGGCTAGAGCCTGCTCAAGTGACGGCATCCGGCCTCCTTTCTGGCCATCGCTTCTTAGCATGCTCTGCATGCAATTGTCTTTCCAAAATTCCTTAACATAAAACCTAAACGCTAAGCTAAACAGCTTTGGAAATATCTTTAATATGTTTGACAATTCATATGAGGAATCCACAAATTAAATGTCACAAGCTTCAACGTAGATTGTCAAAATGCTCAACGGATTATGTCTGGAGGCCGGATGAAAAAGGCCATCCCAATCAGTCGTCTAGCCAAGGCGGCAATGGCCAGACGATCCACGCTCTATGCCTGGATGATGGAACATCACGACGAATTCGCGCGGGTGGTTGAAGAAGCTGTGCGTCCGAACTGGGAGGCCTTGGCCAAGGAATTTGGGCAAAACGGCCTGACCGATGGGGACGACAAAGCGCCAACGGAAACCGGCACGCGGCACACCTGGTGGCGGGTGCGGAAGGCCGTTGCAGCGCGGCGCAAGGCAGAGGTCAACCGGGAAGCTTCGCCCCGCCAAGGGAAGGGCAGACCGACGCGGCGGCCATCCACATCGATGTCACAGCCCCTGCCTGCTGACGATTTCATGCCGATGGACACGTCGGAAGACGACGATCCGAAACCGATCATCATCCGACCAGTCACAGGAAGGTAACTCTCTATGAGCAAGAAACCCGTATCGATTTTAGGCAAGGTTTTCGCTTACGACGACGACCTTGAACCGGCCGTTCTGGATGACGCACCACCCACAGCAGCGAACGGCGCAGTTGCCCATGCACCGGTTTCCAGCATCGACCTGTCCGGAAAACCGCGTGTGATCCTAGCGAGCGGTTTGGGCGCGACCGGCAAGACTATGGCCTGCCGGTGGATGGCAGAACGCAGCCTCACCCGTGAGGGCGCCGCTCTGGCCTCGGTTGATCCGGTCAACCGCGAGTTGCCGCGGTTCTTCGCGGAGACCATTCAGCCCGACACCAAGGAGCCTGGCGGCATCGCGCTGTGGCTGGAGCGCTTTCTACTGCAGGTGCTCGAGGCGAAGCAGACCGCGATCATCGACATGGGCGGGGGGGATGCGTCGCTATCGAAACTGTTTAGCGAAGCGCCGGACCTGGCAGAGCGGATGGAGCAGCAAGGCGTGCCCCTGGTCGCCATGTATTTCGTATCAGGCCGCCCCGACGACTTGACGCCGTTGGCGCAGATGTCCCGGATTGGCTTCAAC
>JBBSOT010000245.1:0-7644 GCA_038259455.1 Hyphomicrobiales bacterium
CCAGAACGAGGCCTTTCTGGCGGCCAGCCTGCGCGCCTTTGCCGAGGGACACAGGGCCAGCGGCTTCATGGCGATCCCGGCGACACTGGTCGAAAGCGATCGGATCGATGCGCTCGCCAGCCATTTTGCGGCGCTGCCCTGGCCGGCGAACCGGGCGGCAGGGGACGCATCCGACGAAGCCGTGGCCAACGGCGAGGCGATCGCCCGCAACGGCATCCCGCGCAAGGGCGTGCCGGCTTGTCTGGGCTGCCACGGCGGCGAGGCCCGCAACCCGTCCTATCCCCGCATCGCCGGTCAGAAGCGACAATATCTCGCATCGCAGCTGCAGCTCTTCCGTGCCGGAGAACGCGGCGGAGGTCCGTCCAGCCATCTGATGAGGAATGCTGCGCGAGGTCTGGAAGACAAGGATATTGACAACCTTGCCGCCTATTTTTCCACTCTGGATGGGCTTCACCCGACAAGCAGATAGCTGCAACGGCTGCAGCCGAGATCAGGAACAGGTATTGGACTCCCTTCCAATTCGCTCGGCCTGCGGGTCATTCGGTCAGACAATAGTATGCGCGGCGCAGTACCAAATCCTTGCTGCCCAACCGGCATGGCATGGCCTTGCCCAAGCTGCTTGGAGACGCGTGGCAGATATGGAATAAGGTCTGGTCAACCAGCTTGCGAATGAATGATCAACATCTTCGTCCATGAAAACAATCAGCGCACGGTCCGTCGCCTTGTCTCAGGCGGATCCTTCAACCTGCGCCCGCTGGTTTATCAGGACGTGTTTCGCAAGATGGCTGTGCCGCTCGGCAGCGCGATTTTCACCGATCTCGAATTTCTAAGTCCGCTGGAGCGCGAAGTCGCCGCCAGCATGGCAATGGCCATCCAGCAAGCCGTGCCAGGCACCCCTGTCCTGAACCATCCGGCGCATGCGTGCGAGCGCTATGAACTGTTGCGGCGGATGTGCAGGAAAGGCGCCTCTCCCGTCAGCGTCTTGCGCCTCGACAGTGGCGATCTTCCGGACAAATACCCCGTCTTCATTCGTGCCGAAGATGGCTACCTCGGACCGGAATCTGGCTTGCTGAACGACGAGAAGGAATATCTCGAAGCCGTTGATTCACTGAAGAGAAGTGGCAAGCCGGTCAAGGGTCGCATTGCGGTGTCCTACGAGGCGGAGCCCAACGCTGACGGATATTTCCGCAAGTACGGCGCGTTTCGCGTCGGCGATCACATCATTCCCCAGCATGTTCTCTACAATAGCGACTGGGTCGTTAAGTCGAACGCCCTCGGCCGCAGGCCGGAACTGGTCGCCGAAGAGCTATCCTACATACGGGAAAATCCTCACGAGATCCGTTTAAGGGACGCCTTTGACACCGGCGAGTTGCAGTTCGGACGCGCCGACTACGGCGTCAGGAATGGCAATTTCGTGCTTTATGAGATCAACACGAACCCGTCCTTTCCCCGCTTCAAGGGCGGCTCGCCTGAACGCTCCGAGAGACGCGAACTGATCCGGGAAAAACTCAAGCTGGCTTTCGCGTCCATCGATGACAACGAGCGATCCTCGAAGTGGATCAGCTTCATGCCCTTGCAGCCATACAGGAGGTTTCAGGAACCGCGATCCTGGAGCGTGTGGACCAGAACCGCTTGGCGCATGAGGGTGTTCTTGCGGCGGCGGCAAAAAAAGCGCTCGGGCTCGACACTGTTGCCAAATGTCAAGGACGTCTCGGGGTCGGCTTGACGTTGAAACCGCGGCTCCGAACCTGGCAAGTGAATAGCCGGCAAACTCCGTAAACAGAGGCGTCTAGAATGATCAAGGCCGATTCCATGTCCGTTCGGCCCCTGCCCGATGCGGACACTTATGGCGAGGACCTTCGCGGCAACCTGCAGCGCGTGCTGTCTCTGGCGCCGGCACATTGCGCCGGCTGCGCCGACTACCACATCCGGACCGTCGCTCACCGTGCGACAGGCGAGCCTTTCGGGATTGATTCCGACAGGCCGCAAATCGTTGCGATGGTGGCAGGCATTGCCGCAAAACTCATCAAGATGCGGACAGGACCCGTCGATGTCGTCATCGCCGGTTCCGCTGATACCGGCATCCTGGCAACCGTAGCCCATGCCATTTCGACAACAAGCCCCCAGGCATTGGCGCGGTGTCGATTTACCGTTCTCGATCTTTGCCCGACCCCGCTTATGCTTTGCGGGCACTATGCGGGAGAGCACAATCTCGACTTCTCCTGTTCGACGGCAGATCTGACCGCCTTGGCAGCTGACTTTCCTGCCGACTTGCTGGTCCTGCACAGCGTTTTTCGCTTCATCGACAGCGAACGCCAACCAGATGTCCTGGCGCGCCTCTGCTCTTGGATCAAGCCGGGCGGCGCGATGGTTTTCTCCAACCGGATCAAGACAAGCACGGCCGAAGAAACGGCTGCGGACATAGCCCATCGCAGACAACGAAACGAGCGCGTTTCTGCCATGAGCGCCCAGGGCGACCTTTCTTTCGATGGTGATCGAGAGGCGGTCATCGCTGGCCTCGAACGGTCCCTGACCACAGACGAGAGCCGGAGGGGAGAGTTCAGGGACGCAGGACAATTAAGGCGCCTGCTCGAGAAGGCACCACTCACCCTGACAACGTTCGACGAAATCGCCATGCCAATCGGCGGCGATGGCAGGCCCGCGTTCGACAGGAAGCGGGTTCTGGCCTTGCTGGAGAGGACGTGATCGAGGTTGAGCCTTGCCGCGCCAGCTACCGGAACAATTCACCGACATAGCCGAACGAAAATGGCAGCCCCAACAATTCTTGCAGCATCAGGACCTGCAGCAGGCCGACAACGAACAGGATGACCGGCATCCAGATCCAACGCTTCGCATAGGTCTTGCGCACCACGGCAACAAAGGCCAGCGAGGCTGGGATGAGGCCGATGAAAGGTGTTCCGACGAGATAAAGAGCCAAAGCAGCGCCCATGCGGATCGAGATCACAGGCGATCGGACCGCCTCCTCGCGAAACACGACGCGCCTCAACGCGAACGCCGATGCGCCGATCATCACCACCGACGCCATGACTGGCGCAATCCAAGAGGAACCCACGAATCCTTTGGCGCCGACAATTGCAACGACGCCCAGCGCCGCCAGGCCTGACAAGACGCCGATGGCTGCCGGGCGCGAGCGCTTGAATCTCACACCGTCTTCCGGTCGCCGAAGCCGCCAGAGCACCACAAGCAAGGCGCTTCCCAGAAGCAGGACACCCGGCCGCAGCATGGCCGACGGTCCAAAAATCTCGACGGTTTTCGCCAGCGATATCTCGACCATTGGTCCCATGACGAAACCGAGCAGGAACGGCGCCCTCGGCAAGCCGGCAAGGTAGAGCACGACGCCCAGTGCGCCACCCGCTGCGAACTGGACGAGGCCGATCGAGGTGCCGCCAGAACCCAACGCGGCGGTAACCACGGCAACCATCGCGAAGGCGGCAATCGATTTCGGCCGGATTGTCGTCCATCGGACCAGGAATGGTGCGATCGCGAGAAACAGGGGAACTGTAAGGACGTTCGCCAGGATGACGGTCCAGCCGAAAGTCATGGCGATCGGCAACTCCGTCGTCAAAAGGCTTGGCCCTACATCGATGCCCAGCATGGCAAAACCGCCAAGCAAGATGGCCATGCTCGAGCTGCCCGGAATACCGAAGAACACGGTCGGTATCAGTGCCCCGCCTTCCTTGGCATTGTTGGCGGCTTCCGGCGCGATGACACCGGCAATGGCCCCTTCGCCAAACCGTGTGTCGCTCCGGTTCCGCGCCGATGCGTCAGCATAGGCAATCCATACGGCAACGCTTGACCCGGCGCCTGGCATCATCCCGATCAGAATCCCGATCACCGTGCTGCGAAGCATCACCATTTTGTGGCGAAAGGCTTCGGCCATGCCCGAGATCATGCGCGGCAACTCTGCGACAGTGGCCGTATGCGGCTTGGACTCGGAGGTGGCGGCAAGGGCAAGCATTTCAGGAATCACAAACAGGCCGCCAATGACGGCAATCGTTTCAAGCCCGTCCCAGAGATCCAGCCGGCCGAAGGTGAAGCGTTGCTCGGCCGTCAACGGGTCAAGCCCGACCGTCGAGGCCAGTACGCCAAGAGCTGCGATGGCAGCCCCCGCGCTGGCCTGTCGGTCCGACAGCGAAGAAACCAGGGCAAGGCCGAGCAAAGACAGAACGAGAAACTCCGGGGCGCCAATGCTTGAGACGATGGGACGAACCACCGGCACAGCCAGCATGAAAACCAGCGCACCCAGCACGCCCCCACTGCCGATGCTGAAAGGCTTGCACCCAGGGCCTCGGCGCCCCTGCCCTTGCGCTGGAGCTGAAAGCCGTCAATGGCTGTCGCCGCCTCGGATGCCGAGGTCGGCAGACCGTAGGCAATTGGCATGATGGAGCCGGAGGTATGAACGACGGCATGCATCGATATGAGAAACACAGCGCCGCCGAGCGGGCCGAAAGCGAGCGCCAGCGGCAATGCGAGCAGCAGGCCGATCCGGCCGCCAATACCTGGAACGACGCCGGCAGCGAAGCCGACGCCGACGCCAAGCAGCAATGGCCCGAGAAGCGATGGCTGTAGCAGTGATTGCAATGCCTCGAAAATCAACTGCCGCTCACCGGACTTGCCCGCCTGATATCCAGTACCGCGGGGGATTCGCTAGCAAGAGCGATCGCCGTCTGCCCGGCGCCGCCCGCAATCCAGCGTATCGGACAGTATGTCGCGCAACTGTGACTTTCGGGAAAGCAGTGCGGTCAGCTTCTGTTGCACCTGCTCCCCGCCAAGCGGCTCGATCGCCAGATCCAGGGCTGCGGCTTCCGCCAGAAAGGCCGGGCTCGACACAGCTGTATCAAACGCTGCTCTCAGGGCCGCCAGATCCTCTTTCACGATCGACGGAGGAGCGGCTACCCAGCGGCCAAGGTTGTTCGACAGTTCGATGAATTCGACGAGCGGTTCGTACTGTTCGGGCGCCAAGTCGCGAAGCAGCGGAACAGCCTGGTCGACGGATGGGTGGGGAACCTCGTTCAGGCGAAGCAGCGCTAGGGCTTCGCCTCTGTCCAGCATCTTCTTCTGGCTCGGATAGGAGCCCGTTATTAACTGGGCTTCACCGCTCAGCATGGCCAGGGCACGCTGCCCGCCATCGTAGCCGGGCACCGGCTTGATCGGCAGTTTGAGCAGGGCATTGAGCAGGAAGCTCTCCGAGGCGCTTCGCGAGACAATCGTGCTGGCAGGGAAGAACGCCGGTTCGGTTCGCTGGGCCAATTGCTCGATCGAGACAATGTTGCTTTTTGTGCTTGCGATCAAGACACGTTCGTCCACCGCCATTTTCCCGATCCAGTTGAAATCCGCGAGGCTTATCGGGACCATGTCGTCCGACTCAAGCTCCGAGTAGAGCAGTGCCGTCTCGAACAGTCCGATCGTAAGGTCGCCCGGTGCCGCTTCGGCGATGCGCTTTGCCGCTAGCCGTCCATCCGCGGCAGCCACGACCTCGACAGTAAGTTGTGCAGCAGGCAGCGCGATGGCGAGATGCTTTGCCAGCAGCCTGGAATAGGCTTCGTAGCCGCCCGATCCCTCCGTGCCGACGAGAAAGGCGATGCGCCGCCCCTCGAGAGATTGGCCCCTTGCAACAGAAGGCATTGCCAGGAGGGCTGACGTCATCGCGATGAAGCGGCGCCTGGAAAGCCGGCAGCTTGCGTTTTCGTAGGTCAAGGGCATCCTCTTTGTTGGTATAAGCGCTGAGCTTTACCCTTCGTTACGCCGACGCGCAATTTGCTCTGATCACGGCTCTCAGCCAGTGTCGTCACGGCAATGAGCCCCGGTTGCGGAATGTCCAGAATACGGGACTCCTTTGGGGCGGCAGGCTGTGCTATTGCACAGGTGATTGCAACGGAGACTTGTCGATGCGCCGGATCCCCCTCTTGATGTTGCTGCCCCTGACATTGCTGGTCGCCTGCCAAAGCAGCCCCCCGACGCAGCGCCCGGTCGGTCAGTGCAATCCGCGCGAAGCAGACGCCGGAAATTGCAATGTTTCGTCTTCCATCTATGTGTTTCCCGAACTCAGCAACGCCTACTAGATCGGTTGCCGGTGCTGGGACAGACTTGCATTGGGCCATGGCGCAGAACGGCGCAAGGCTTGAATGATCGGTGCCGAGGTGCCAAATCACCGGCGATAATGATTGGCTCGCCAGCCATCCATCGATGAGAATGCAACAATGACCACCTATCTTGACGCCGCAACCGCTCCGCTTCGCAATACCGGACAGATCCGTTTGTATGGCGAGGACGGCTTTGCCGGCATGCGTAAGGCCAGCGCCATCACTGCCGCCTGTCTGGACGAACTCGCGGCAATGGTCGTGCCCGGCATCACGACCGACGCGATCGACCGCTTCGTCTTCGAGTACGGCATGGACCATGGAGCAATCCCCGCGACGCTCAATTACCGCGGCTACACAAAGTCCTCCTGCACCTCCATCAATCACGTTGTCTGCCACGGCATCCCGGATCAGAAGCCGTTGAAGGAAGGTGACATCGTCAACATCGACGTGACCTTCATTCTCGATGGCTGGCATGGCGATTCAAGCCGCATGTATCCGGTCGGCCCGATCAAGCGTGCGGCCGAGCGCCTCCTGGAGGTTACCCATGAGTGCCTGATGCTTGGCCTAGCGGCCATCAAGCCCGGTGCCCGCACCGGTGCCATCGGCGCGGCAATCCAGTCATTTGCCGAGGCAGAACGCTGTTCGGTCGTGCGCGATTTTTGCGGTCACGGCGTCGGCCAGCTGTTCCACGACGCGCCCAACATCCTTCACTATGGCAGCGCCAGCGACGGGGTCGAAATGCGCGAGGGCATGATCTTCACCGTCGAGCCGATGATCAATCTTGGCAGGCCGCATGTGAAGGTTCTGTCGGATGGCTGGACGGCAGTCACACGCGACCGTTCCCTTTCGGCGCAATATGAGCACACGATCGGTGTAACGGCCGAGGGCTGCGAAATTTTCACGCTGTCGCCAAAAGGGCTCGACCGTCCCGGCCTGCCCTCATAGTGCGACAATCATGGCGATGAATGATGCCGGACGAGGTTGAGGACGAAAGAGGTTTTTTTGCCGAAAAGCCGACTGTCCGTCTGGGCACTCAGGCTCCGGCCAAACCAGCACCACACTATCTGGGTCATCGCGACCGCCTGAGAGAACGCTTTCAGAATTCGGACGGGGGCGATGGCTTCGCCGACTATGAACTCCTTGAACTCCTTCTGTTCAGGCTGATACCCCGGGCCGACACCAAGCCGATCGCCAAGGCGCTGCTGGCGCGCTTCGGCTCGCTGTCCCAGGTTGTCGGCGCACCGCTTCACCTGCTGCGCGAGGTCAAGGGCGTCGGCCCGGCCGTCGCGCTTGACCTCAAGGTCGTGGCCGCAGCCGGTCGCCGCATGGCGCGCGGCGAGATCAAGGCCCACGAAATCCTCTCTTCATGGACCCAGGTGCTCGACTATTGCCGCGCCGCGATGGCCTTTGAGGAACGCGAGCAGTTCCGCATCCTCTTTCTCGACAAGAAGAACGCCCTCATCGCCGACGAGGTGCAGCAGACGGGCACGGTAGACCACACGCCAGTCTATCCGCGCGAAGTCATCAAGCGGGCGCTCGA
>JBBSOT010000246.1:0-7625 GCA_038259455.1 Hyphomicrobiales bacterium
GGCGAAATCATCTCGGAATCAGGGGGCGACTAATGATCGGAACAGGGGGGCGGCATCATTTCGGAATGAGGGGGCGGCTTGCCTCGGAATCAGCAGGCAGAGCGTTGAAAGTACGCTAAACAACGCTAAGCGAGAACGATTGGCGAACATCAGGCGGCGCGCGTCTGCGCGGGCAGGATGAGCGCCTTTCGACCGCTGGCGGCAGCAGCGCGCTCCCACAGGAAGTCGCCTGAAAACGCGATATGCTCCCACCCGATTGGTGAGGTGTGGGCCAACAGGTCAATCGGCATGATTTCGCCAGCATTGCGCAGGTGGTCAACAGCCTCGGCCATGTAGGTGGTGTTCCAGTAGACGATAGCGGCGATGACAAGGTTGAGGCCGGAGGCCCGGTATTGCTGGGCCTCGTGGCTGCGGTCGATGATCCGCCCCTGACGGAAGGTGTAGATGGCCTGTGTCAGCACATGCCGCTGCTCGCTGTTGTTCAATCCGGCATGGCAGCGCTGGCGCAACTCGGGGTTCTCAAGCCAGTCGAGCATGAACAGCGTCCGTTCGATCTTGCCGATTTCCTGCAGGGCGACATCGAGCTGGTTCTGACGCTCATAGGCAGCCAGCTTTCGCAGCATCACCGACGGCGCGACATGACCGGCCTTGATCGAACCGACGAGGCGCAGGACGTCGACCCATTGCTCGCGGATAACATCGGTCCGGATGCGCTTGCCGAGCAATGGCGCCAGTGACGGATATTCCGAAGCTGGACCAATCGGAAGCAGACGGCGATCCTGGAAGTCCCGCAATCGCGGGCAGAACCGGAACCCCAGCATGGCGCACAGCGCAAACACATGATCGGTTGCGCCGCCGGTGTCGGTGTAATGCTCCTTGATATTGAGATCCGTGCCGTGGCTGGTCAGGCCATCAAGGACATAGGGCGCTTCGTGGGTCGCGGCCGAGATGATGTTGACGTTGTAGGGCGCTCGCTGATCGGAGTTGTGCGTGTAGAAGCTGAAGCCATGGTCGACACCGTAGCGGGCATTGATGTCGCCGCCCGACGCGCCGCGCTTGGCGCCGCGGAAGAACTGACCATCGGAACTCGATGTCGTGCCGGAGCCCCACACCGCCGCAAACGGCAGGCGGTGATGCGCGTTGATGATCGATGCCAGCGCCGCGCGATACGTATCCTCGCGGATGTAGGCGTCATGGGTCCACATCAACTGATCGCGGGTCACGCCCTCGCTGGCCGCCGCCATGCGAGACAGGCCAAGGTTGGTGCCATCGGCAAGGATCGTCGCGAGGAGAGCGCTTTCGTTCGGGCAGGGCTCGCCGGTGCGCAGGTTGGTGAAAGCGGCAAGGAACCCCGTGTCCCTGGCGACCTCGTGAAGCAGCTCGGTGATGCGGATCTTCGGCATCATCGCATCGAGCCGGTCGGCCAGCGCCTCGGCTGCTTCAGGGACGGTCGCGCGGACCGGCGAGACCTGCAGCCGGCCATCCTCGAAGCGAACACCCTCGAGATCGCCGCGCTTCAGGCGTTGCGCAAATTTCCGGAGCCGCCAGTCGAGTTCGCGGCTGCGTTCCGACAGCCATTCGTCGGCCGTCGGCGGCAGGCCCAGGCCTGCCACGATCGGCGCGGCGTCGGACTCGCTCAGCAAATAGCTGTCGAACTGCCGATAGCCGGCCGAGCGTTCGACCCAGACATCGCCTGACCGCAGCTTGTTCCTCAGATGGGCAAGGGTCGCGACTTCCCATAGGCGGCGGTTGACCTTGCCGTCGTCGCCGACCATCAGCTTCTGCCATTCCTTGCGGAACGGCATCGGCGGGTTGGGAGGCAAGTCTCGCTTGCCCGATTTGTTGACGTCGCGGAGTAGCTCGATCGCAGCGATCGTCCTTGCGCTGCCCTTGCCGGCCCGGAGGGACAGCGCCTCGATCAAGTCGGGCGCGAACTTTCGCAGGGTTGCGTATTTGTCGGCCGCCATGACCAACGGGTCGACGTGCGCAGTACCGGCAATGCCGGCAACCTCGTTTCGAACCCTGAGCAGGTGATGCCACCCGACCGCTGCATCGATCGCGTCGATCGGATCCTCGCCGCTGTCGACCGCTCCCGTCAGCGCATCGATCGTCTTGCCGAAGATGGTCATCAAGCGGCCCACGTCCCGCGACGTAGCGGCAAAGCTCCGCGCCTGAGCATTCCTGGCGCGGGTGAATACGCCACCGATCAACTTGTCGGACATTTCGATCGCGGCATCGGTCAGGCGCTCCTCGATGTCGATAAGGAAAGCCACCAAAGTGGCGTGCCGCCGGGCGGTTGCGTACCGCTCGATCATGTAGGTCGCCGATGTCCGGCCTTCGCGGACGAACTGCCGGTAGCGCTCGACGTGGACGCTGCCTGCTGCCGCAGCGGGAATGCCGATCGCCCGCACGAACTTCAGGCGTTCGAGTATCTGGCGGATGTGGTCGGGCTTTGCTGCCACCGGGATCGACTTCAACCAGGTGAGGCGACTGACACTGTCGGCGACAGCCTCGTCGAACAGGGCATCGAGCGCGAGCACCTGTTCTGCAGTTAACGCCGATACCAGCGCCTGAGCTGCCTGCTTGCGGGCCCGCGCCCGACCGGCAATGCCAGTGCGCTCGATCGTCGATATCGATGGCAACAGGATGCCGGCGCCGCGCAAGCCGGCGATGACACCGGCACCGACGGTGATGCCTTTGTCGGTCGTCCACGCGGCCTTGGCGGCAGCGTCGATCATCAGCGGAATGTCACTCCGGACTGGCGCGCGCACGCCAAGCCTGGTCGCCAGTTCGCGCGCATGGTCGGTCATCGTCTGCTCGCGAGCGGCATAGTCAGCCAGGACGCTTGGTGACAGGCCGAGTTGCGCCGCCACGAAAGCCAGGAGTTCCGCGGGCACCTCGTGCCGGTCCTGCAGGAACTGAGCGAGCGATACACCGGGATGGCGCAAAAGGGCGAGCTGCAGCGCGGCGCCAAGCCAGTTTCGTTGGTGGCGGCGTGAGCCGATGATGGCGATGTCGGCCGGCTCAAAGGTGTAAAGTCGCGCCAGGTGATCGCGGTCGTTGGGAATGCCGATGAGCAACTCCCGTTCGGCGTCGGTGAGTAGTTCATGCTTGCGTTTGGCCATGCCCCATCCTGTCCACAAAATGCCAGTCGATGTTATGGACGCCAGCGAGTAAAGAGACATAGTGTGTGGACGGGTTAAGGCAGCAAATCGCGACGCAGCGCCTTGCGTCCACGGAACGTTCGTTTGGGAGACAGGGCTTGGGCGACATTCTGGGCTATGCCCGCGTTAGCACCGGCGACCAGGATGTGGCGGGGCAAACCATGCGCCTCAAGCAGGCGGGCGCGATCAAGGTGTTTACAGATGTCATGTCGGGCAAGAGCATGGATCGGCCCGGCCTTGCCGAACTTCTCGCCTATGCGCGCAACGGGGACACGCTGGCAGTGGTGCGGCTCGACCGGCTCGGACGGTCGCTTGCCGATCTGCTGGCGACGGTCTCGAAGCTGCGCGACAACGGCATCGCCCTGCTCAGCCTCGAAGAGAAGATCGACACGTCGTCCGCTGCCGGCGAACTCATCTTCCATGTGTTCGGCGCCATCGCGCATTTCGAGCGGCGGCTGATTTCCGAGCGAACCAAAGACGGCATTGCGGCGGCGCGTGCCAAGGGCAAGCTGCCTGGACGGCAGCCGCTCGACATGGCTAAGGTCAACGCCGCGATCAAGCTTGTTGAGGCACGGGTGCCGCCTGCGGAAGCTGCCCGGCAACTCGGCATCGGTCGATCGACGATCTACCGTGAGATGCTGAGAATGGGGATCGGTCGTCCTGAATGAATGGCGACAACTGGGCGGGAAAGTACTGTCCGTCGCTGCCCTCTATGATGAACGCTGATCAGCTTGGCTCTGCGACCAACACAAACTCGGGGTGAACCGGCGCATCGGTAACCAATATGTTCTTGGCGTCGGTTGGGGCTTGGCCATCTGCTCGAAGCAGGAGACCAGTAACGCACTGGCCCCGACCTCTCCCGGCGTAGCCGCGTAGTTTGATCCCGACGCGCCCATGCATTGGATAGATAGTGTCAGAGTAAAGCGTGCTGCCATCTTTCGGGACTTCTCCGCAAAGTCGAAGCCGCTGGCCTTGAAATGAGTACGGACGCGAGTGCACTTCTATTATAGTCAGCTCCTTCGCATCAGCGACGCTGGTGACGGCCATCAACAGCAAAAGTGTACCTAAAACTGTCACGACATCACCTCGGGTTTTCGCTTCCGCAACCTACATAATTGCTTTGAGGTACGAAAGTGAGTCCTTGGAGACAAACGGCTTGGCGATCCAAGATTCGAAATGACTCGAACGGGCGAGCCGGCAGCGATGATCCCACATCCGGTTTTCATGGAATGTTCTCGCTTAGCGTTGTTTAGCGTACTGTCAACGCGCTGCCCTCTATGTGGCGCTGTCGCGGCACCGGGAGGGGGTGCAGCTCCACTATGGCCGTGACGAGTTCGCCGACCGCGACCGGCTCGTGCGCACGCTGTCGCGCGATCGGGCCAAGGACATGGCCGGCGATTATCCGGGGGCGCAAAACGCGCAGGACCAGGCGCGTGCGTTCGCCGAGCGCCGGGAGATCCGCTGGCCGGAGCGGGTGGTCGAGGCGGTGCGCGAGGCCGTGGCGGCGGTGCAGACCAAGGCCAAGGGCGTGTTTGCCGGCTTCAAGCCCAAGCTCGAAACGATCGAGCCGCCGAACGGGGCGCCCAGCGCGAAGTCGAAAGGCCGGTTCGCCGACTTCAGATCGAGGATGCCAGAACCCGAGCCGCCAATGGCCGGCGAACAGGCCACCTCGTTCAATGCGCCCGAGCAGCGCGAAGCAATCCAGGGCCTGGCGCGTGCCGTCGTCGACATGGAGCGCATGACTGACAGCGGCCTGCCCGTGTTGCCGCATCAGACGCAAGCGTTCGAGAAGGCCAGCGAGACTGTCGACGCTATCCGTCCGGGCTCGGCGCAGACGCTGGCGGCGGTGTTCAAACGCGACCCCGAGATCCGCGGCGAGGCGGCGGCGGGGCAGTTCGATAATCTTCGAAAGGGTATCACGCAGCAGCGCGTGATCGAGCAGTTGCAAGCGATGATACCCGAACGGGACCGGGATTGGGGGCGGTAGTCAGCGAAAGGAGCCAGCGTGGTGGACCAGGGCGACAATGGCCGTGAGGCCGACGAGGACAAGGACGCCGCCGAAAAGCTGTTCGAGGCCATGTGGACCGATGTGCGCCAGCTGCGCCGTGTGGTCGAGGACATGGCCGCCGCCCAGGCGAAGGCGCCCCTGGCGACGGATTATTCGTCGACGCTGGGCAAGATCGTGGCTGACATAGCGGCGATCGCCGCAAGCCCCCTGATGCGGGTGAGCTACAACGATGTGGCCCGGCAGGTTGCGTCCGCTGGTGAACAGGTCAAACGGGAAGGATCGCTCTCGATCGATGCCAGCACGCGAGCGCTGAATCAGGCGGCAGCCGATTTGCGCGCCTTGACCGCGGAGGCGTGGACGGCGCGGGTTCAGAACTGGTCGTTGGGCATTGCGGTATTGTTCGGGATGATGCTGTGGGCGGGGCTTGGTGGATCTGTGCTGCGCGCCGCGCCAAAAAGCTGGGAATGGCCGGAGAAGGCCGCCGCGCGGACCTTGGACATGAGCGCCGGGGAAGCCGGGCTGCACCTTACCGAGACGGCGTTCCCGGGATCATGGGCGGGGATGAGCGCCGGCCGCCAGATCGTGCAGGCGAACCAGAAAGCCATCGCGGCGTGTCAGAAAGCGGCTGAGAAGGCCGGCAAGGCCGTGCCGTGCATGTTGAAGGTGCCGGAGGGTGGGCCGGATGCTGAGTAACCTGCCTCGATAGAGGAGTCTTGGGCGGATAAGTGTGGGTTTTGGGGTCTCCCAGGGTCAACTGAGATCGTTCGTCGGGGCAGGCTGTGTCGCTACTGCCCGATTGGAATGATCGTGAAGCCATTGAGGGGAACAACGATCACGCCCTCGGTTGGCGTGCCTTGGTTCGAGGAACCTGTGATAACGATGCGCTTGCGATTACCGGCTTCATCGATGCTATATTGGATATTGAGACCGTTGTTCACGTTACCAGAATGGTCACCCTGAACAAGGCGACCTAGAACATCATATTGATAGGTTGCAGTCTCAGCTGCATGACACACATTTGAGCAAATTAACGAGACAATACCTAAAAATATAACACTAAATTTCATATAAATATCCAGTTGTTATTTTGTGTTTATTTAACCACGTTATAGGAGTGCATTCTAACTAAGTTTTTAGTGAATTCTATATATGCCTCATTCTCGGTTGCGATTGCAACGGCTATTTGATCATTACCTTTTCGCCAAGGAAAGCTGGAGACATCGTGCCATGAGCGATAGTGCGATGTTTGATCATTTAAGCCGATAATAGCAACCTCGGCTTCTCTATCAACAAATAGGCAGAAAGCACGATCTATAGGTAGGATAGCGAATTGCCAGCATGTCGCTTGAAAATTATCGGGGTAGCCAATTGAAAATCGATAATCTATGATTCGGCGAATATCCTCTTCGTTTGGGTGCTGGGGTATTTCGATACAGCCATAAACAGATCCTTCGCTATATTCGAAAACATCATTTGCAGAGGGTTTTAAAAATAAAATAAAACCGCCATGACGAAGTGATGTACAAATTGAGACAGAGTCATGAAAAAATTCCGGATCTGCAAATAGGAAACTACTGGCTATGTTGTTAAATACACGATCCGGTAATACCGAAGATTCAATTATCCATTCATAAAGAAGCTTATAGATTTCCTCTTTTCTATGGAAACAGGTCACAAAACTTGGATATAACTTATCAGTATCCACGGAAAAAATACTCCGCTTTTTTCACGCCATTGACATATTCGTCAACCTTTATTCCGCGCGAATCCGAGTTACGAAAGTAATAAGTTTGTCGACCGTTTGGACTGGTCCAGACATCTCCGCTATTAGAGCGCAATGGAGACCTGACATAACCAGCTTCTCGTAAGCTCTGTTCAGCTTCCATTCGCGTAGAGTTGATCTGGGTATTGCGATATTTTGATCCCTTATCGGTCTTATCTGTGGTGAAAGGTGGATCAGGTTCAGGCTCTTGGCCAGGATCGCCGGGGGTGGACTGTTGCGCCCCAGCCATCGGATTAGTTGTTGGCGACGCCTTTACCGGGCCAACCATCATCATCGCACCACATCTGGGTCCCGGGCAAATTGCACTTCCGAGTCCAGCGGGCGAACTCCACAAGAACCCTCCGACAAACCCCAAAATTCGCGGCGCAGCAAAGCTGCCTATGCTGGACGCCGCTCGTCCAGCGCTTTGGCTCAACCGCGATGCGTTAACCACAAGTTCGTCCAAATACGGTCCTGCCCACGTTGGCGCAGGTGGCCCATACACGGTCGAGGCTTGCAGCCCGTCCGGGTCGCTCGAGTTGATCGGATCGCCGCCGGCATATTCGTAGAGATTGATCCCGCCGTCCGTTCCGATCGGATCGGGCTGCAGGAAGCGGCCGAGCAGGGGCGCATAGGCACGCGCCTTGTAATGGTAGAGCCTGAACTCCGACAGCCAGGCCTGCCCCGTATA
>JBBSOT010000247.1:0-7592 GCA_038259455.1 Hyphomicrobiales bacterium
GCGCGGTTGCGGCAAGGTCGAGGATTGCCGCGGCGCCGTCGCCATCGGCGATGAAGAGATGGTCGCGCCCGGCCTGCGGCGCGAGCGTGCCATAGACCGGACGGCTGATGATGGTCTTTTCGGGCATTCCGGGCCTCAGCCCTTGGCCGTCCGCTTGGTTTTTTTCGGGTCGTCGAAGGGCAGCGGCTGCGCCGTCGCCTTGATGACGCCGCTCTGGTTGTGGATTTCGAGCGGCGTGCCGGTCACGGCGGTGTCGGGCGACAGCCGCGCAATGCCCATCGATTTCTTGACCAGCGGCGAATACATGGCGCAGGTGACGACGCCGACCTGGCGGCCGCCGGCATGGACCGGTGCGCCCTCGTCAGCCGGCTCGGTGCCTTCGAGCAGCACGCCGAAGATCTTGAAGCGCTCCTTGCCCTTCAGCCGGTAGTGCTCCTCCGCACCCCGAAAGCCGGTCTTGCCGGGGCTGACGGTGAAGTCGAGCCCGAGTTCCCAAAGCGTGTCACCGGGGCCCTCGTCCGCAAACGGATATTTCTGCGAATTGTCGTAGGGATAAAACAGCAGGTAGCTCTCGACGCGCAGCATGTCGAGTGTGGTGAAGCGGCACGGGATGATGCCCATCGACGCGCCCTCGTCGAGGATGCGGTCCCAGATCACGCCGGCATCCTGGCCGCGGCAGAAGATCTCGTAGCCGCGCTCGCCGGTGTAGCCGGTGCGCGAAATCATGACCGGCAGGCCGAAGAGCTGCGTCTGCATGTGATGGAAGTAGGGCAGGTCGCGGATGCCCGGCACGTGCTTTTGCAGGTAGTCGACGGCGAGCGGCCCCTGCAGCGACAGGTCGTGCAGATTGTCGTCGAAGCGGATCGACACGTCGCGGCCCATCGCCGCCTTGGTCAGTTCCTCGTGGCCGGTGCCCGAGCCATGCACCACCATCCAGCTGTTCGGGCCGGTCCGGTAGATCACGCAGTCGTCGGTGAACTTGCCGGCCTCGTTGAGCATGCAGGCATAGGCCGACTTGCCGGGATAGATCTTCTCGACATCGCGGGTGGTGGCGAGGTCGAGCATGTGCGTGGCGTGCGGCCCGTTGATGTGCACCTTCTTCAGGCCCGACACGTCCATCAGTCCGGCCTTGGTGCGGATCGCGATGTATTCCGCGTTCGGATCGCCGTCATAGCTCCAGGCCGTGCCCATGCCGCTCCAGTCCTCAAGGTTGGAGCCAAGGGCGCGGTGGCGGTCGATCAGGCTCGAAAATCTCCAGGATCGGGTCATGGGTGGCTCTCCGCTTTGGGTGTCGAAATCATTGCTCCGCACAGCTCTCGGGGCCCTCGGAGGATAGCACTTTGTCCCGATTTCGCCGCGGCGGCAATGCTCTGATGAAAAAACTTTTCCTGGCAGGCAAGATTGTGCGAATCCGCGGCGTATCTGGGGTTCGATGCAGGCTAGGGTGACTAATTCATGTGCATTTGCATAGAATTGACGCAGTGCAGCATGCGCGACAGCTTGACGCACGAGTCAAACGCGCAGACATTCCTCCGAGGCAATTAGTTTTCTTGTCAATCAAATCGGTTGGGGGAGGGAAAATGGAACCTGGCATAGCAGGAAGCACCGATACGCGTTCCCTGGGAGCGCGAATCGACCAGATGCACCAACGGGATCGATGGGGCGCCGTAGCCTTCGTGGTCGTCCTGTGGGCAACATTACTGTTCGTGCTCATCACCATGTGGTCGCTGGTCGAGGACGACTTGATCAGGACGGTGCTTGCAATAGCCGCAGCGCTGGTTCTGGCGTTCAACACGGCCGCCATCGCGGCCATGCTGGGGCACTATCATAACGATAAGGCCTTCATTTACGGCCTGGACATCAAGCATCTCGACGAGATGCGTCGGCGCAAAAGGGGCTGAGGGGAACGATGGCATATCAACCACCGAAACAGGGCATTGCGGGCCAGATCGTGGACGTCGTCGTCCTGATGGTGCTCACCGTGGGCGCGCTTTACCTGCCGCTCTATTTGGGACTGGCAGGAGCGACCAAGAGCCCTGCGCCGATCGAGAATCCTACCTGGGAAGCCCTCGGCCAGAATGCTGCCGAGCAGCAACAATGGGCTGCGCTCGGCTACGCCGACGCAGCATCGGCCAACGAGATTATCACGGCCCGCTTCGACTACTCGTTCAGCTGGACTGCACTGATCGTCATGATCGTTGCGGTCGTCGGCTACTTCGTGCTCGTCGTTCGGCTTTCCCAGAGAGAATACCGCGAAGTAATCGCGGAACGCTTCGGCGACGACCAGGCCTAGGAGGCAGCGATGGATATCTGGAATTACCTCGAATACGCGGCCTGGGCACTCTCGGCTCTCGTCGCAATCGTCATGCTCCTCGACATGTTCAGGATCGACACGACCTATGACAACGAACTTCTGACGTCATCGCGCGAGGGTGAACTCGAGCTGACGCAAGAACGTCACGAGCTCTAAGGACACATCAATGAGCAATTCAACAGCGACTGCGGCGCCTGAGCGCCTTGGACTTCTGCGCGTCCTCGGCCCAGGCCACGTCTGGGCCCTGGGTGTCGGCATCGTGCTTGTCGGCGAGTACATGGGCTGGAACTTCTCCGTCGGCAAAGGCGGCATGATCGCCGGCCTCGTTGCCTGCTGGGTGGCGGGTCTTCTCTACACCTGTGTGGCGATGATCGATTCGGAGGTCACCTCGACGGTGGCGGCCGCCGGCGGACAATACGTCCAGGCCAAGCACATCGTCGGACCCCTGATGGCCTTTAATGTGGGCCTGTTCCTGGTCATGGCCTACACCATGCTCGAGGCCGCGAACGCCATCACGATCGGCTTTCTTCTCGACACGGTGGCAAGCATGCTCGGCCATACCGGGCTGAACCAGAAGCCTTTCATCATTCTGACCATCTTATCGCTCGCCTGGTTGAACTATCGCGGCGTCTTGGCTTCGCTCAGCTTCAACTTCGTGATCACGGCCTTCGCCTTCGTCGCCATCATCGTGCTGTTCGTCGCGGTGCAGTTCGGGGTGTCGGCAGTCCCGCTCGACTTCTCGGCGGTCACCAACGAGCCCTTGCCTTATGGCTGGCTGGGCATCGTGGCAGCCATGCATTTCGGCCTCTGGTACTATCTCGGAATCGAGGGAACCTGCCAGGCGGCCGAGGAGGTCAGGTCGCCTGCCCGCTCGCTGCCCTTCGGCACGATGGCAGGCATCATGACGCTGCTGATCGCCGCGACGCTCACCTGGTATGTCTGCTCGGGACTGATCCCGTGGGAATACCTTGGCAACTCGGGAACGCCGCTTTTCGACGCCGCACGTGTCACCGGCAACACCGGTCTCATGGTCCTTCTTTTCATCGGAACAGCCTTCGCAACAACCGCTTCGGCAAACGGTTGCATCAACGACGCGTCGCGCGCCTGGTTCTCGATGGGCCGAGACCGCTATCTGCCGAGCTGGTTCGGCGCCGTGCACCCGCATTATCGGACGCCATACCGGTCAATCGTCTTCCTCGTGCCAATCGCGTTGATCTTCGCGCTCGGCGCACCGCTCGATCAGGTCATCACCTTCTCGATCCTGTCCGGATTGCTCGGCTACACCTTCATGACCTTCAACATGGTGATGTTCCGCCGCAAGTGGCCGCTGGGCACCATCAAGCGTGGCTATGTGCATCCGTGGCATCCGCTGCCTGCGCTGATCCTGCTGATCTTGTGCAGCGGCACCTACTTCGCCGTCTTCCTCGGCTATGGCACGCAGCTGATCGCCATGCTGTCCTTCTACATCATCGCGTCCTTGTGGTTCCATTTCTGGAGATATCGTTTCGTAAGGCGCGGCGAGCAGTTCACGATGCCTTGGCCGCGGCCGATCGGCTACTGAGAGAGAAGGCAGGATACCCATGCCGTTTGTATTGGATCTGACCGCAGTGAAACTGTCCGCGGGCGGCATGGGGATGATCCTGTTTTGCATTGTTGGCGCAATCTTGCTTGTGATGCTCGCCCGGCGAGAGCTGAAAACGGAACTCGACCGCCGCAAGACACTTTTCGACGCGGCGATCGGGCTTCTCGACAACCCGCATCTGACTATCTGCAGCGACGGTTACCCGCGTCTGGACGGCGATATCGAAGGAAACAGGGTAAGGCTGGAGATCGTCTCGGACAGCCTGGTGCCACGCCGTTTGCCCCAGCTTTGGTTGAGGTCGACCTTGATTGCAGAAGAAGAGACGTCGGGCCCTTCGATCGGGGTGCTGGCGCGACCGGTGGGAACGGAATTCTACTCACGCGTACTCAGCCTTCCTGACACGCTGACTCCGACCTTTGTCGCTGACTTCCCGATGCTGATGCGCGGTGGCAAAGCGACCGAAGAGGCGCTTCACCGCACCTCAAATCTGTTCCGCACCCTGTTTGCCGATCCGACACTCAAGGAGGCCGTCATCACGCCAAGGGGAAGCGGCATCGTGCGGCAGATCGCGGAGGGCGATCGAGGCGCGCATATACTTTACCGGCAGATGCGCTTTCCCATTTCGCAGGTCTCACCCGACCTCATCCGCAACGCCCTTGGAGAGCTTCGCTTGCTGAACGAAGCTCTCAGGCCGCGTCTTGCCTAACATTGGAGTCAGCATGAACCGACCGCTCAATCCCCGCATCGTCCTTGCCCTGGCCATCGTGCTTCCAGGCGCCGGCCATGTCGCGATTGGCCAGGTTCAACGGGGCCTCTGCTTCGTGCTTTTTGCGGTTCTGCTCATGATGGTCACATACCTGACCACCACGCCCGATCATTCCTTCATAGGGCGTCACGCGGGCGGACTGTTCGTCTGGGCGCTTTCCATTACGGACGCCTATCGTCTGGCGAGGATCCGGCAAGAGGCCTACCTCAGGACCTCCGTGCCAGGCAACTGATGCCGCAACCCGGCATCGCCATCATTGATCGCCAGGAATATTTTTTTCATCTCAGTTGAAATCGTTCTGGTCATTGGCTAGAAGATGTGTAGATAATCTCTCCTAGAATTGAAGGGAAACGCCATGTGCGGCATTGTGGGTCTGTTCCTGAAGGACAAGTCGATGGAGCCGCAGCTCGGTGCGCTCCTGTCGGAAATGCTGGTGTCGATGACCGATCGCGGTCCCGACAGCGCCGGCATAGCCATCTACGGTGCAAGCGACGGCAAGCACAGCAAGATCACCATACAGTCGGCCGCGCCCGACAACGATTTCGCCGGCCTCGAAAAGGAACTCTCCGACAAGATCGGCGTGACGGTCTCGCTGCTCGCCAAGTCGACGCACGCGGTCATCGAAGTCCCGTCGGCCAAGCTTGAAGCAGCGCGCGCCGCCTTTGCCGAGCTGCGCCCCAACGTGCGCATCATGGGTGCCGGCGATGCCATCGAGATCTACAAGGAAGTCGGCCTGCCCGCCGATGTGGTCGAGCGCTTCGCCCTGGCCAAGATGACCGGCACGCATGGCATCGGCCATACGCGCATGGCAACCGAATCGGCCGTCACCACGCTGGGCGCACATCCGTTCTCGACCGGGCCTGACGAGTGCCTGGTGCATAATGGCTCGCTGTCCAACCACAACAATCTGCGCCGCGAGCTGAAGCGCGACGGCATGACGTTCGAGACCGAGAACGACACCGAGGTTGCCGCTGCCTATCTGTCGAACAAGATGGCGCACGGCATGAATCTCGGCCAGGCGCTGGAAGCCGGCCTTTCCGATCTCGACGGCTTCTTTACCTTCGTCGTCGGCACCAAGGATGGCTTCGGCGTGGTGCGCGATCCGATCGCCTGCAAGCCGGCGGTGCTGGCCGAAACCGACCGCTATGTCGCTTTCGGCTCGGAGTATCGTGCGCTCGCCAATCTGCCCGGTATCGAGGACGCCAAGATCTGGGAGCCGGAGCCCTCCAAAGTCTATTTCTGGGAACATTGAGCATCATGCAGACTGTCGATCTGTCCAAGTCCACCCTGCGCGAACTCAACCATGCGCTGCATCACATCAAGGACGGCTCCAACGAGACGGCCTGGGAAGTCATCAATCCCAAGGGCAGCCACTCGGTCGCCGTCGGCGTCGATGCACCTGTGACCGTCGATGTGCATGGTTCCGTTGGCTACTATTGCGGCGGCATGAACTCGGAAGCGACCATCACCGTGCATGGTTCTGCCGGTCCGGGCGTCGGCGAAAACATGATGTCGGGCGCCATCTTCGTGAAGGGCGATGCCAGCCAGTATGCCGGCGCCACCGGTCGCGGCGGTCTGCTGGTCATCGAGGGCAACGCCTCGTCGCGCTGCGGCATCTCGATGAAGGGCATCAACATCGTCGTGCACGGCAATATCGGCCACATGTCGGCCTTCATGGCGCAGTCGGGAAACCTCGTGGTGCTCGGCGATGCGGGTGATGCGCTGGGCGATTCCATCTACGAGGCCAAACTCTTCGTGCGCGGCAAGGTGAAGAGCCTCGGTGCCGACTGTGTGAAGAAGAAGATGCATCCCAAGCACATCGAGCGGCTGCAGAAGCTGCTCGATGCCGCCGGCGTGAAGGACGTGAAGCCGGAAGAGTTCACGCGCTACGGCTCGGCCCGCACGCTCTACAATTTCAACATCGACAACGCCGACGCATATTGAGGCGGGGGAAGCATGACCTACAAGAACCCGCCCACCACGCCGCGCAAATCCGCCACCTTCGACGACCACACGATGTCCGAGATCCGCCGCGCAGCGGCGACCGGCATCTATGACATCCGCGGCGGCGGCGCCAAGCGCAAGCTGCCGCATTTCGACGACCTGCTTTTCCTTGGCGCATCGATCTCGCGCTATCCGCTCGAAGGCTACCGCGAGCGCTGCGACACCAGCGTCGTGCTGGGCGCGCGCCATGCCAAGAAGCCGATCGAACTGAAGATCCCGATCACCATCGCCGGCATGAGCTTCGGTTCGCTGTCGGGCCCGGCCAAGGAAGCGCTCGGGCGTGGCGCGACGCTCGCCGGCACCTCGACCACCACCGGCGACGGCGGCATGACCGAAGAGGAGCGTGGCCACAGCCAGACGCTGGTCTACCAGTATCTGCCGTCGCGCTACGGCATGAACCCGCGCGACCTGCGCCGTGCCGACGCCATTGAGATCGTCGTCGGCCAGGGCGCCAAGCCCGGCGGCGGCGGCATGCTGCTCGGCCAGAAGATTTCCGACCGCGTGGCCGAGATGCGCACCCTGCCCAAGGGCATCGACCAGCGCTCGGCCTGCCGGCACCCGGACTGGACCGGTCCGGATGACCTCGAGATCAAGATCCTGGAACTGCGCGAAATCACCGATTGGGAAAAGCCGATCTACATCAAGATCGGCGGCGCGCGGCCCTATTACGATACCGCCCTTGCGGTGAAGGCGGGCGCCGATGTGGTGGTGCTCGACGGCATGCAGGGCGGCACGGCGGCGACGCAGGAAGTGTTCATCGAGCATGTCGGCCAGCCAACGCTTGCCTGCATCCGCCCGGCAGTCCAGGCGCTGCAGGATCTCGGCATGCACCGCAAGGTACAGCTCGTCATCTCGGGCGGCATTCGCAATGGCGCCGACGTCGCCAAGGCGCTGGCGCTGGGCGCCGACGCCGTTTCGATCGGCAC
>JBBSOT010000248.1:0-7569 GCA_038259455.1 Hyphomicrobiales bacterium
CCGGGGCTGACGCTGAACCGGCTGTGCGCGTCCGGGCTCGACGCGGTCGGCGCCGCCGCGCGCGCGATCCGCGCCGGCGAGATCGATCTGGCGATCGCCGGCGGCGTCGAATCGATGACGCGGGCGCCGTTCGTGATGGGCTGCGCCAACCAGGCCGGCGAGGACACTCGCAACGTGGCGCGCATGGCGCTGCTTCTGGCCGGTCTGCCGCAGGATGTGTCGGGCTCGACTGTGAACCGGTTGTGCGGCTCCGGCATGGATGCGCTGACGATCGCTGCGCGGGCCGTCAAGGCGGGCGAGGCGGAACTGATGATTGCCGGCGGGGTCGAGTCGATGAGCCGCGCGCCCTTCGTCATGCCTAAAGCCGAGACCGCATACTCGCGCAATGCCGAGATCTTCGACACGACAATCGGCTGGCGCTTCGTCAATCCGTTGATGAAGGCGCAATATGGCGTCGATTCGATGCCGGAAACCGGCGAAAATGTCGCCGAGGAGTTCTCGGTCAGTCGTGAAGACCAGGATGCCTTCGCAGTGCGCAGCCAGCAAAAGGCAGTCGCCGCACAGGCCAATGGTCGGCTGGCGCGCGAGATCAAGCCGGTGGCGATACCGCAACGCAAGGGCGATCCTGTCATCGTCTCGCAGGACGAGCATCCGCGCGCCGGCACGACGCTGGACAGCCTCGCAAGGCTGCCGACACCCTTCAGGAAAGGTGGAACAGTGACGGCCGGCAATGCGTCGGGCGTCAATGATGGTGCAGCGGCGCTGATCGTCGCGTCGGAAGCCGCGGCCAGGAAATACGGGCTCACGCCCATCGCGCGCATTCTCGGTGCTGCTGCGGCTGGTGTGGCGCCGCGCATCATGGGCATCGGTCCGGCGCCGGCCACGTTGAAGTTATGCGCGCGGCTCGGATTGAAGCCTTCGGACTTCGGCGTCGTCGAACTCAACGAGGCCTTTGCGTCGCAGGGCATCGCGGTGCTGCGCCAACTCGGCATCGCCGAGGATGCCGATCACGTCAATCCGAATGGCGGCGCGATTGCTCTCGGCCATCCGCTCGGCATGTCGGGCGCGCGCATTGCCGGCACGGCGGCGCTGGAACTGCACCGGCTCGATTCCAGGTTTGCCTTGGCGACGATGTGCATCGGCGTCGGCCAGGGCATTGCGATTGCCATGGAGCGCGTATGAACGGGGCCAGGCCCGACCTGGAACAGACTTCCCGCTGCTGCTACCGGCCCCAGACGACGGCATTTTCATGCCGTTTGATGATGTGTCGCAGATCCTCGAAAGAAGCGGTCACATGGCTGGCAAAGCGTTCGGCGGCTGGCGCGCGTGTTCCCCCCACGCGGCGCAAGATACCCAGTGAACGGTTTGGTTGGGGAATCTCATAGGGCAGCACGGTCACCCGGTTCTCCTTGCGCTGCGCAAACACGACCGAAAATGGCAGAACGGCCAGGGCGTTCGTCTCCGCCAGATAGTTGATGACGCTCATCAGCGAGCCACCGGAATAGCGGATGTTGAGATCCGACATGCCGATGCTCATCAGGATCATCTGCAAATCGGACATCAGAGGCGAACCTGGCAGCGGGGCTACCCAGGGAAAGCTGGTCAGGTCGTGCGCCCTCAGCCGACGGTTGCGCAACAGGGGGTGGTCGGGGCGGCATGCCACGATGTTGCGGCCGGGGAGAATTTCAGTGAATTCGAAACCGGGACCGAGATCGAGCACGCCGATTGGCACGATGCCGAGTTCGATTTGACTGCCTTCCAGTGCAGCGACCATCTCGGGCAGGTTCAGATAGCTCTGCTGAACGGTGACCTCGGGTTCGAGGTTCTGGAACTCGCCGATCATCCGGCTGATCATCGCATCCATGAAGAAGGGTACGCCGCCGACACGCACGACGCCCTTCGTTCCCTTCATGAAGCCTTGAACGGCATCCGAGGCCTTGCGTGAGGCGGTGATGATCGTGCGGCCTTGAGCCGCCAGCTGAAAGCCCAACGGGGTGGCCTGAAGCGGTCGACGGCCCTTGACGAAGAGCGGCTCGCCGACCCGTGCTTCGAGCATGGCCAGCGATCGGCTGACGGCGGGCTGGGTCAGGCCGAGCATCGCAGCACCCTCCGACACGCCGCCGGCGTCGAGGACCGCGGCAAGCTGCATAAGGTGGCGCTCGTTCAGCTTCATAGCAAAATGCTATACAAGCGACGCCACAACTCATCAAGCATCGGTTCGGGCCGTGCTATTTCTTCAAGTAAGGGATGGGAGGCCCGACCGGAATGAACGGCCAGCAGGACGGCGCACAGCGGGACCGGTTCCCCACGTCGATCTCGACCCAGGCCGACGAATTCTCGCGCCGTCTGGCGGCAATGGGCCACTCGCGCCTGGCAGTGGCGGCTCAGACCGCCGTGCATGGGCTACACGCCCTGATTACGGAGTTGCGACCCTCTTCCGAGGAATTCAGGCAGGCCATCGATTTCCTGACGGAGGTCGGCCATTCTGCCGATGCACGGCGTCAGGAGTGGGTGCTGCTCGCCGACGTGCTGGGAATGTCGTCCCTGATCGAGGACCAGAACAGCCCGCGTCCCGCCGGGGCCACGCCAAACACCGTAGCAGGACCCTTTTACCGGTCGGACGCGCCGGAGATACCGCTCGGCGGGAATATCTCGCGCGACCGCAAGGGTGAGGCGCTGGAGGTCAAGGGCCGGATTCTGGCGCTCGAGGGCGACGGTATCGGCGATGCGCACATCGAGGTTTGGCAAGCCAATGCCGAGGGCCTCTATGAGAACCAGGAACCCGACAGGCAGCCGGAATTCAACCTGCGCGGGCGGTTTCGATCCGATGCGCGTGGGCGCTTCCACTTCAGCACCGTGAAACCCAAGGGCTATGGACTGCCCGCGGATGGACCGGTTGGCCATCTGATGGCAGCGCTCGGCCTTGGCCTTGAGCGCCCGGCCCACCTGCATTTCAGGGTCGCGGCGGACGGCTACGAAACCCTGACGACTCACATATTCGACCGATCGGATCCGGCAATCGGCCGGGATGCAATCTTCGGGGTCAAACCCGAACTCATGGCCGAGTTCCGGCCGCTTTCGCCAGATGGTGGAAAGCGGTCCTACGCGCTCGACCTCAACCTCGTGCTCTGCCCAAAACGGCGAGACGAACACACCCTGGGAGGAGATGACCGATGGCACGTGTCAGCGGCTACCACCACCTGACGATGTCGACTGACAGCGCTCAGGAGGATTTCGATTTCTACACCAAGGCGCTCGGCCTGCATTCGGTAAAGCGCACCGTTTTGTTCGACGGGGTATTGCCTGTCTATCATCTCTACTACGGCTCGCCGGACGGAGACGCTTCGACGATTCTTACCACCTTCCCGTTTCGCAAGCCCGGCGTTTATGGCCGGCGCGGCACCAACCAGTCGCGCACGATCATGCAATCCATCCCCAAGGGCGCGGCGGATTTCTGGGTGGACCGGCTGAACGCACGCGGAATTGAAGCCGGCAAGATCACCCGCTTCGGCGCTGATCGTGTGCTTTTCGCCCATCCCTGCGGCATTCCGCACGAACTGGTGGAAAGCGACAGCGATCCGCGCGCGCCGATCACCAATGAGGCTCAGGGCATTGGCAAGGACCATGGGATCAAGGGCATCTACGGCGCCGTCGTGGCGGTCATGGATCGCACGGCCATGGACGAATTCCTGACCATCGCGCTGCCGCTGGAAAAGGAAGCCGACAATCACGAGGGGCTGGTATTTCGTGTACCGGACGAAAACGGCGTCAACCAGCGCGTTGAAGTCATCGTTGACCGCGACAGCGCGCAGGGCACATGGACACTGGCCGGCGGCACGATCCATCACCTGGCCCTGAATACGGGCGACGAAGAAAACCAGTTGAAGTTGCGCGCCCACATCGAGGGGCTCGGCTTCACCGACATTTCCGAGCAGAAGGACCGCAATTACTTCAAGTCCTGCTACGTGCGCTCGCCCGGTGGCGCACTGTTTGAACTGGCCTGGACCACGCCTGAGGGCTGGGCCAAGGACGAAGCACCCGGCCAGATCGGCAAGACGCTCGTGTTCCCGCCATGGTTCAAAGACCGTGAGGAAGAGTTGCGCGCCGGGCTCGAGGAGGCCGAATTTGCATGAGTGCAGGTGGCGGTCCGCTTAGGATTGGGGCCCGGGGTCCGGAGGCGAAGGCGGTCTGCGTCTTCGTCCACGGTCGCGGCCAGTCGCCCGAGGAGATGCAAACCCACGTGCTGGCGCGCCTTGCCGCGCCGAATGTGGCATTTGTCCTGCCACGTGCTCCGACGGGCGTGTGGTGGGACGCACGCGCAATCGATCCGCTGACGCCGGTCGCGCGGGCGCAGCTTTCGGCCGCGCTCGACCACCTGGCGGCAGCGGTAAGCGCGGCACGCGCGGAACTGCCGGGGCGTCCGCTCTTGTTGGCCGGGTTCTCGCAAGGGGCATGCCTGTCGGTCGAATATCTCTGTGCCGGTCTTCCGGCACCGGATGCGCTGGCAGCATTTACAGGGTGCCGGGTCGGCGTACCCGGCGACGCCCGGTCCGATGCCGCACCAACCGGTGTGCCGGTTTACCTGTCGGGCAGCGATGCCGATCCCTGGATTCCGGTCTCGGCCTTCGCCGATGCTGCGCAAACACTCGGCATCAAGGGCGCACGGCTGCGTGCAGATCTCTTTCCCGGCCGCCGCCACGAAGTCTGCGATGCCGAGATCGCAATGCTTGGCGCTATCCTTTCCGACCTGTCCGCCGGTCGGGATCCCGACATGGGAGCGGCCCGATGATGGACAGCTTCGTCTTTCCCGGCCTCACAACGCGGGTGGTCTTCGGCTCCGGCACGATGGAGTGCGCGGCGGAGGAAGTTCGGCGGCTTGGCCATGACAAGGCGATGGTCCTGTCGACGCAACATCAGAAGGAGGACGCCGAAAGGTTGGTTGCTGGCCTTGGCGATCTTGCCGCCGGGACCTTTTCCGGCGCGGTCATGCATACGCCCGTCGAGGTCACGGAGAAGGCCGTCGACATGTTCCGCGCCAGCGGAGCGACAACGGTCGTCAGCCTAGGCGGCGGCTCGACCACCGGGCTCGGCAAGGCCATTGCCTCGCGCACGGGCGCCGACCAAATCGTGATCCCGACCACCTATGCCGGCTCGGAAATGACCGACATTCTCGGCGAAACGCAGGCAGGCGAAAAGACGACGCGCCGTTCGCCCGATATACGCCCTGAGACAGTCATCTATGACGTCGATCTGACGCTCGGCCTGCCTATCGACCTGACTGTTACGTCGGCCATGAATGCGATCGCCCATGCGATGGAGGCCCTCTATGCGCCTGACCGCAACCCGGTGACAGTGCTGATGTGCAAGGACGCCATGACGGCCTTTCGTCAGGCGATCCCACGGCTCATAGATGATCCGCAAAATCGCACGGCCCGCGCGCAGGCCCTCTACGGCGCGTGGTGCTGCTCGACGGCCCTCGGTCACAGTTCGATGGCGCTGCATCACAAGCTGGCGCATGTCTTCGGTGGATCGTTCGACACGCCGCATGCCGAAACCCACGCCATCCTTCTGCCCTATACGACCGCCTTCAACGAAGTGGCCGTGCCCGAGCTCTTGGCTCCGATGGCCGAGACGTTCGGAGCGGGTTCTGCGGGCGGCGGGATATGGGACTTCGCGCGGTCCGTGGGCTCTCCCCTGAGCCTGAAGGACATCGGCATCAAGGAGAGCGATCTTGACCGCGCGGCGACGATTGCTTCGAAAAACACATACTCAAATCCGAGGCCTTTCGATCTCGGATCGATACGAGAATTGCTCCAGGCGGCGTGGGAAGCACGCCGTCCGGGGCCGTGACCAAAGCAAAAGGGAGGACGAACTCATGCTTACAAGACGCACGCTACTGAAAACTTCCGCCGCCGCTGGCCTGACCCTGACAGCGTCTGGGCTTGCAGCGCCGAGTATCGCGCAAGGCGCCAAAATCCGGCTCGGCTACGTGTCGCCGCAAACCGGACCGCTGGCAGGTTTTGCCGAAAGCGATGCCTACAACATCGAAGCCTTCCTCGCATCGGAGATGGGCAAGAACTTCGAGGTCATCGTCAAGGACAGCCAGTCCAATCCGAACCGCGCGGCAGAAGTCGCCAAGAGCCTGATCATCGATGACGAAATCAATCTGATGCTCGTTGGATCGACGCCTGAAAACACCAATCCGGTCGCCACGACCTGCGAGGCGGAGGGCATACCGGTCATCTCGACCATGGCGCCATGGCAGCCGTGGTTTATCGGCCAGCAGGGCAACCCAGGAGATCCTGCTTCGTGGAAGCCGTTCGAGTTCGCCTACCACTACTTCTGGGGCCTCGAGGACATCATCGCCATCTACACCGGCATGTGGAAGCAACTCGACACCAACGGCAAGGTCGGCGGACTGTTTCCAAACGATGCCGATGGCAATGCCTGGGGCGATCCGAACAATGGCCTGAAGCCGGGCCTTGATGCCGCCGGATTCAGCCTCACCGATCCCGGCCGCTACCAGAACCTGTCTGACGATTTCACCGCACAGGTGAATGCCTTCAAGGCAGCCGATGTGGAGATTGTCACCGGCGTTGTCATTCCGCCTGACTTCACGACCTTCTGGAACCAGGCCCGCCAGCAGGGCTTCACGCCAAGGGCGGTGACAGTCGCCAAGGCGATCCTGTTCCCGCAGTCGGTCGAGACGCTCGGCGATGCCGGCCACAATTTGTCGTCCGAAGTCTGGTGGTCGGCGTCGCACCCGTTCACGTCCTCGGTGACGGGCCAGAGTTCGGCCGACCTCGCGGCGGACTTCACCGCCAAGACAGGGCGCCCGTGGACGCAGCCGATCGGTTTTGTCCATTCGCTGTTCGAGGTGGCTGCGAACGTCATGGGCCGCGTATCGGACCCGACCGATTCCGAGGCGATTGCCGCGGCCATCGCTGCGACCGACATGGTGACCGTCGTTGGCAAGGTGGCCTGGAACGGCGAGGGCGTGCCTCCGTTCGCCGCGGCGAATGTCTGCAAGACGCCGCTCGTGGGCGGCCAGTGGCGCAAGAAGGACAATGGCTTCGATCTTGTGATCGTCGAGAACGCCAACGCGCCCGAAATCCCGACCGCCGGCAAGATGGAAGCCCTGTCCTGACATCGCTCCGGGGGCGGCGGTTGCCGTCGCCCCCGGTGTGGGTCGCCTGAGGATTGCAAGAATGATACTCAAACTGGAAAACGTCTCGAAGTCGTTCGGGGCCCTGACAGTCGCCGATGGCGTAACCTTCACGGTACCGCGTGGCGAGGCGTTGGGCATCATCGGCCCGAACGGGGCCGGCAAGTCGACGCTCTTCAACCTGATCACCGGCAATTTGCTGGCTAATGAAGGCCGGATCGAATTCCTGGGTCGTGATGTGACCCGTGCCCCGGCAATGCAGCGCGTTCGCATGGGCATCGGCCGCTCTTTCCAGATCCCACAGCCCTTCGAGGGCCTGACCGTGTTCGAAAACCTGCTTACCGCCGCCGCTTTCGGGCGGGGCGGACGCGAAGCCGACATGGTCGACGGCTGCGCCCGCATCC
>JBBSOT010000249.1:0-7557 GCA_038259455.1 Hyphomicrobiales bacterium
AGTTTGCATACTCGGTTGGGGGGCACATTCACCTGATTGGTCGAGCGATTGACGTTTCGCGCATCGATGAGGTGACTATCACCGATCAATACGCTGAAGCCCTAGCTCAGGTGGAGCGCGGGTTCGAAACGCAGAACGTCGTCACGCACTCCCAGAACGAAGACATAGTCGGTGTCGCAATGTGCGTTCATGTGCTGCGGGAAGACATGCCAAAGGTGCATTTGGTCGTCGAGATCGAGATGTTACTACCTTTGTGGGTCTTCGAACGAGGATCGCCGGAGCATGCGCGATCGTTGCAACTGCTCGCGCACGAATGCGCTCACATCGAAGATCTGAAGCGCAAGGATGAAGCGTCACCCGGGACAATTCTGCGCCAACAATACGCGGACGAGTTCGAGCAGATGTTCGCGCCGGTCGGATCTAGCATATGGGAGGAATATTATGCCTGCCGCCGCACTGCTCATTTCGATCCGTCCGGTGGCGAACCCTTCATGGAAGCGCTTCTAACGTGCCTCGACAACAACCAAGGCGCGATTGACGATGCGATCCGGCGCTACCGCAATCATGCTGACCTTAACCAGCTGATTGACGAAACTCATGATCGAGCGACGCGCGCATTTCGGGTCGCGGCCTATCTGATCGGCCACTATGACGGCCTGGGTCAAGACTGGCGGTCCATTCCCGAAGTTGCCGAACTTCTGAAAAACCATCGCTTGCAATCGTTGCTCGACGACATGGCCGACGAGCTTCGCGCCCTATGGGATCGGCGCTTTGACTGGACTGGTAGTTGCGAAATCAAGCGGCTGACGGACATAGCATGGGAAGCTTACGTCGAGGCGGGCATCGTCGTGCGAGAGACGACAGGCGGAGGCCTATACCTCGACGTGCCCTTTACCGCCGATACCTTGTGATCGCACATGCAGGTAGGTTAGCTCTGTTCTTCGCCGAAGAGGGCTTGCTGTTGGGGAGGCAGATATGGCAGATCCCAAGTGCCCGTCACATCCATGCCTAACCGCTTGGCGAACGATATGAGGGCATGGTCATCGGTGTAGATACGTGTCGCGCCTTCAACTCGCGTGACAGCGATGACCCTCTCGGCCGACCTTCACCTTCTGCCAAGCTTCGGTCGAGCCGCTCTTCTTGTCGCCCGCCAATATCACTTCAAGCGTCATGTGCGCGGTCTCCATCGCGGCCCGCTCACCGAAGGGCCGGATTTTCATGCGAACAAGCCCCCCAAGCGCAGCCAGTAATCCCGGTCCTCCCTCATCCGCTCGGACTAGGACCTAGGCCAGAACCGGCCTCGGGATAATCATCGTATCGCCCGTGGTTGGTTCGGCGATGAAGCGCTCCGATTTGATCTCCTCAATCATCCTCGAGCAGCGAGGTCGCCTACTCGTCTGAGGCGCGCGAAAAACGAAGAATGTTTTTGCATCACAATCTGAGGGAGGTTGGGAGCGGTAAAGTGGGGGGGTACAGGCGAGAGAAATTGTTTAGACGATGTCCAAACGTAAGACCCCCCAGACCCCCCCATCGAGTTCAGAGCTTGATGCCATCGCCGCGCAGTGCACGCAGGTCATAGATGGCACTGCCGTGACGTTGTCCCGCGGTGAGCTTCGGCAGTATACCGCGCACCGCCGGGATGTGGCCACGAGGTCGCATCGGGCCAAGCGAGAGCAACTCGCCGCGCTGCGCGGCGACCGCATTTCGGCGCGAGCCAACAAGGCTATTCAGCGGCAGCTGGACAAGGTTCAGCGATGGTATCGACCGCGGCGTATCAGGGTGGCAATGGATTGGGACCTCATGCCGAAGGTCCGGTTCAAGCAGCAGCGCGTGCGGCCACCAGCGCGGTTCCATCTGCCCAAATATGACGACGTTATTACCGACCGGATTGGCCGCGTCGGCGTGTTCGTCGACTTCAAATATGACGGCGCCAAGCAGAATAAATTCCGGGTCATCCGCCGCAGGATCATCTACCTTTTGGACCCGGCACACTGCGAGAAAGATGCCGAAGGTCGCCCTATCGCGACCTGCAATTTCGGAGTGCTTCGCGAAGAGGTCGGGGCAGGAGCGGACCTGTGGGAGCTGGCTCAACGCGAGAGCCGAACCGATGCGCAGCTATGCAAGAATGTTATCATCCAGTTGCCGCACGATCTGTCTCCTGAGGAGCGCAGAGCGCTTATGAAAGCACTCGCACACGAGCTGTTCGGGCGTCACGGTCTGCCCTATGTCGCCTCGGTGCATGAGCCTGATCCGGACGGCGACCAGCGCAATTACCACGCGCATATCTGCGGCGGATTGCGGCCAATGAAACGCACTGGATTTGGTGAATGGGACATCGCCGAGGACTACCGCAGCGACCTCGATGGACCCAAATATCTGGGTGATGCGCGGCGTGTAATCGCTGAGATTATGACTGGCCATGTCAACAAAGCCGGAATCGAACGGATATATACGCATCTGTCCAACGCAGAGCGGGGCCTGATCCATCGGCCTCAGCGCAAGCTCGATAAACGCAAAGTGCGGATGGCGAGAGAGGGTAAGTTTGTCGCGGATGTCGAGGCGAATGGAGAGATTATTGCCGCGAATCAGCATGCGGAACGCAACCTGGCCGCGAAGAGAAAAGCGATTTCGGAGCAGATCCGCAAGGCACGAGCATCCGTCATCAAACGGATCACAGAAGTTACCGTCGCTGGCGTGTCCAAGGTCACCCGGGCTGTTTCTGTCACCATGCCGAAAAGCAATATCATGCAAACGACAGGCGATGTTTTGCATGTTGCCGCGCTAAATATTAGCGGAGTGAATCTCGCACGGCCACGCAGTGTCGTTCAGGTGGCCCAGGTAAGCTTAGCGTTCGTCAAACCACCAGTTCCGGCAAACGCTGTTCGCTTTCCTAGCAGGCTGATTACGACGCCGATCAGAGCCATCTCACGAGCCGGCGATGGTCGCCTGCACGCGGTGTTCCGCCCCATCATTGTGGCTATGCCGCCTACCGGCATTCTTAATATTTCTGCCGTGCAGCCTGCGGAAGTGAAGCGAGGGGTAAACATGCCTACTACCGTGACCGCACCACACTTATGGGGGGGCGGAAGCGTGTCCATCAGGCCCGTTCCGATGTCCAAACCGCCCAAACCGATAGCCGAATATGAGAGCGTCTCCTTTCCGTATGCGAGGGCGGTTAGCATTGCAGCGGTCCGGACGCCTAAGCCTGCAATGAGCGTGACGACGAAGCCGGTAACGACACCTGCGCGCGCGCCTGCCATTCGAGTAGCGCCAGTCATATCAGCCGGTCATCTTGGCCATCGCGTAACTGCAAAACCGTTCGAATTTGGCGGGCATAAATCGACCACGATCAATGTCGCAGCGGTGTCGAGCGTTGCGCACTGTGTCCGCCGAATAAATGTCAAACCGGTATCGGTTCTGCCTGTTCGTTCCGCACGCAAAGTATCCGTCTTTGAGACTGCCGGACCGGTTCGGGCGACTAGCTCCGAACGTCTAGAGGCACTCCTCGCCGAAGGCCAAGCGGTAGCTGACAAGGTTGGCCTGATGCTAACGAATATTGCCCGGCCCCGCTCGCGACCGCTCGGTGATACGGCGACCGATCAGGGGGGTTCCGGGTCTTCTGCACAGAGCGTGGCGGCCAGAGAAAAGCCACATTCACCGCTGGAGTTTGAGGTAAAAGCCGCTCTCGCTCTGCTCGAGAAAATTCCACATAATGCAGTGGCGATACCCGTTCTAGAAACCAAAAGTGGTCGATATACTATCGCTGCGAACGTGCGGAGACTTCACAAGCTTAAAACACCAATATTGCAGGACGACCGCGTCCAGAAGCTGCTCCAGCAGATAGAACGGGATCAAACATCAGAGATGTTGCAGTTGATTACGCTGCTTCAACTCCATGGGTCTGCTGCTGATCTGGAAGATGAGAAAAAGGCCATCGCGGTTCTGCCAAGAGAAGACCAGGCAGCCGCCCTGCGCTGGACAAACACCGAAAACTTCCAAGCTGTGATCCGGAGCGTGAAGAAGAGAGAGCGGACGAAAGTGGAAGCAAAAATTGCCGCATGGTCGAAGGCCAATGCAGCCCAAGCTGTCGATCGTTACAGGTTAGCATCGATTGCCATAAACGCATGCAAGCGCTGGGCAGTCACACCAGGCGCGAGCTTGTTGGCGAGCATGAAAACCGACGCGGAAAAACATAGTCCGCTGTCGAAATTTGGCAGCCAGGATCAGGACCGGGGTCGGGGCTGACTACCGGTTGTATTCGCATGAATCTACCTTGGGAAAAGCATGATGCGCCCACGGGCTGTGGCGTCCCTGCAGTTTCCATAAGGAAACAACGGCATCGGGCAGATGCTTTGATTGAAGTAGGTGAAGGAGGGGAAAAGCCTCTCTGCCACTTCGTGACAATCGAGGTAGAAAATGAATACGCACAACACTGCCAGCGGAGGCTCCGCTGTGGAGCGGCTCATGGCTGATGCGAATGACCAATGCATTAGCCTACGGCGCGTGGGCCCATTGGATAAGTGGCCAGTCCTTGCCGATCCGGTTCTGCCTATAAGGACCATCGCCGTCATCGATACAGAAAGCGAAGGCTTGGATCCCAAGCTGCATCAGGTGATCGAGATCGCCGTCGCCTTCGCCGAGATCGACGCATGCGGACGTATCGTGCGGGTCACTGGCAAAGGCGAGTCCTTCAATGATCCTGGGAGACCACTCACACCGCAGATCCGGGCGCTCACCGGCTTGACCGATGAGATGCTGGCCGGGCAGCGTATCAACGTCGGCCACGTCACCAAAAGGCTGAACGCGGTCGATATCATGGTGGCGCACAACTGCGCGCATGATCGCCCGTTTGTGGAAGCGCTGCTCCCGGACCTGCAGGCTAAACCGTGGGTCTGCTCCATGGCCGATGCCGAATGGAGCGCGTGGGGCTTCGACGGGAAGAAGCAGGATCACCTGCTGATGCAAGCTGGGCTTTTCAATCCTACCAAACATCGTGCGCTCGCCGATGTCACAAGCCTGGTGTCGCTGCTGAATGTCGAGACCCCAACCGGCAGCAACGTGCTGAGCGAATGCATTGCCAGTGCGAACAAGCCGACCTGGCTCATGAAGGCCGTAGGCTTGCCGTTTGAATACCGGCAGCGGATCAAGGACCGCGGATGGCGCTGGAACTCTGGCGAGAAGGTCTGGTGGACCGAAGTGCCGTGTGCGGACCGCGCAGCGGAGGAGCAATGGTATGACCAGGCGTTCCGCCCCTTCCGAGGCAAGCCAGTCATCGAAGGAGTGACTTGGGCCACGCGTTACAAACGCTGATCCGGCAATATAAAAGGGCGGGCTCCGTGGCCGCCCTGTTTCATTGAGCAATGGGTGAGTGAGCATTCCGGGAGAACGGAAAAAGGCTCTGGCGATCACGCCATCACTCTGAGAACAGGATACTGAAATGAATGACTTCCAAAACGGTGCGAACGCCAGTTCGCGCCGCCATCATCTTTCCATGCTCATGGTTGCCATGAGTCTCGGCGGGTGCACTGCCATTGATGCCGACCAGTTCGATAGCCTGGTCAATCCGACAGACTTCCGACTGATCAAACTTGCCAAGCAGGCAGTGCTTGCGAGGGACATCACCGTGGTCGCGCTATGGCCAGATACTGCAAGCACGCGCTGCAAGAATCTGGCCATTGTCCGGCGTCATCCGGCCGGAGTTCAATTCGTGCCGGTCGAGGTTGCACGACTGTCCGATGAAGAGCCCTTCGTCCTCATCTCGGGAGACCGTGGCACCATGTTCAAGCTGACCTCAGTTGGTGCGGTTGCAGCTTCAGCCTGCACGCCGTCGCGTCGGATCGAGCGCGCGATCATTAGAGGAACCGCACAACTGGAGGAGGGCCTGACGGGCTATCGCCACGCGGCCTGACCGCGCTCCAATTCAACAATCCCATCACAAAGCGGGCGGCATCCTCGGATGACCGCCCGCTTTGCATTCAAGGACACCAATTATGAGTTACTACACCCATCCGCAGACCGTCGTGTCGTTCGCGGTCATCCATCGCGCGCGTTGTGCAGACGGTATCCAGCCTATCCGTGCCATCGGAGCGTTCCGGGTCGCCCTCGGGCCGGGCGCGGATGTTAATTTCGAGCGCCATCATTTCTCCTATCAACCTGACGACCTGCTCGGCCCCACCGCCGATATGCATTCGCTGGTCGATGGCCGAACCGACTGCCTTGCAAATCTGGGAGCCGGATTTCGCATGCTGGCGTCTCTGGACGATGACTACCGCCTCACGCAGGCGGAGCGGCGCGCATTTCCTATCCGCGATCACCATCGCCATCGGCGGGCCCATTACCTTGGCGCAAACGAACGGGCGCTGACCCTGATTGGGAGAAGCTACGGCATAGAGCTGGCGCCGCCTGGGGCAGATGAAGCCGTCCAGGCTGCAAGGGCGCCTCAAAAAGCCCAGGCGATCTGGCTTGCGTGGCTCAGCGGTGTTCTCAGCAACGATCCCCAGCATCGCGCTACGCTCGCCGCGTTCCAGGCTTGGCATGCGCTCGACCGCGCACGGCCAATTCCATTTTGAAGGGAAGGAGGATGCCAATTTTGGCTGAAAGGAAAATACTTTAATGACAAAGACCTATCTTAGCACGGACCTCGAATTCGCATGGGACGAGCATCTTCATGAGGCACACCGCCAGATTGACCGAACATCGAAGCATCATGCGACTGCCGTAAAGCGTGTGATTGCGGCGGCGACGTTCGAATTTGCCATCGACGATGAGGGCCGTTTGTCGACAGGCGCGGTATCCAGCTGGTCTGAGCATCAGCATGGTGATGAGCACGCCGTCGTGTCCCATTTGTTCGACCACCTGCGGGCACGGGCCGGCGTGCCCGTCCTGACCTACGGCGGGCTTGGCACGGACATCCCGGTGATGGTTCTCGCCGGCATGGAGCATGGGTTGACCCTTCCGCCGCAGCTGATCGATCAGCCTGGCCGAAAGGGGCCAAGACCGCACCTCGATTTGGGCCTGATGTTGAAGGGCGGAGGCCGGACGTGGTCCCATCTGTCGCAGGTGCTGTTGCGGATCGGAGTGCCGAGCGAACTAGTCGCCGCGAAGCCCTCAGTATCGCAGCCGAAGACAGCCGAACAGTGGACTGAACTGCGTGATCATGTCGAGCTGGACACGCTGCTGCTGGCTATTGCGAAAGTCGCATGGCTGAAAGCACAGGGCACAGCTGGCTTACGGTTTTCTCCCGCTGTAATCGCGCTGATCGCGGGCTTTTTACGCAGGCGTCCGAATCATTCTGCTTCGGCAATGTTGCAAGCTCACTCGCATCATTTACAGCGTTTAATCGGTGAGGATTTTGAAATGGCTTCTTGAAGAGGACGGTTTGAAGGTGCGCTTTCATAAATTAGCGCGCCCGTTCACCTTCAAATGACACAGTGAGGAACTGAGGGGCGATCGGCCACCATAGCACGACAGCCGGTCGTTCCTCATCTTCAGTTTTGCAAATCTGCGTAAGTATTATAGGGTGAAATCGAGGGGGCAAATTACACCGTGAATATCGAC
>JBBSOT010000250.1:0-7527 GCA_038259455.1 Hyphomicrobiales bacterium
AAGCTTTATCACCACAGGCGCAGTGCCATCCTTTTTCTGCTGGGCAAGAAGCTCGCGCTCCTTCTTCCGAAGCTTCTTGCTACCGGCGTCCGTGCACAGATCGGCGCGCATATTGTAGGGTTCGCTCTCGTTGGGCCGTTGCAACCTCAGTGCCGCGAGTGTCATGGAGCCTTCCGTTGGCGCCGCAAACCCCTCTTCAAGCATCCTGACAGCCTTGTCGGTTCTCGCTTTCACGGAGGTTGCGCCAAGCACGATGGCCATAAGGGTACGGTCGCCGCGCGTGGCCGACGCAACCAAATTGTAGCCTGCCGGGCAAGTGTAGCCGGTCTTCATGCCATCGGCGCCTTCATAGGTGCCGACTATCCGGTTGTGGCTCGGGATGACCTGATCCCCGAACCGAAGCCCCTCGATGGCGAAATAGTCGGCATATTGCGGAAACTCGTTTCGAAGCGCCGATGACAGGATCGCAAGGTCGCGCGCTGTCGTGTACTGCTCGTCGTCATGCAGGCCATGGGCGTTGACCCAGTGCGAACCGGTCATGCCGAGGCGCTTGGATTCAGCGTTCATGCGCTCGGCAAAGCCTTTCGCCGAGCCGCCGAGCGTATCGCCGATGGCAGCCGATACATCGTTCGCCGACTTGACCATGATGATCTTCAGCGCCGTGTCGAGCGTCATCACCGTGCCGGGCTTGTATCCCATCTTGCTCGGCGGTTCGTTGGCGGCCTCTCTCGTCATGCGCACCGGCGACAAGAAGGTGACCTCGCCAGCCTGGACGGCGCGGAAGGCCACATAGGTCGTCATCAGTTTGGTGAGCGAAGCCGGATACCAGCGGTCAAAAGGGCGGTCGCTTTCGATGACCTGCCCGGTCGCCGAATCGAAGAGCATCGACGGACCGGCGCTTGCGGGAGCCAGGGCGAACAGTAGCAGGCCCGTTGCCACGGTCAAATAATGGAATATGCGCCGCATGTAACCCGCCTTTGCTTGCATAACCCGCGCTGCATCGCGTCGCGGAACTGAAACTTCGAAGAGAACCAAGGCTGGCGACCAGCCGCGGCACCTTCTCGAATTTTCGTGCTATCTAGCCCATATGACGCCAAGATGGCAAAAAGACTGCGCACGGGCAACCGGGCGAGACAACCTACCAGCAGGGAATGCTCATGCCGATTTTGAACCGTGCCGCCGAGATGCTGGATGAAGTGAGCGGCTGGCGACGCCAGATCCACCAGACGCCGGAACTCGGCTACGATGTATTCAAGACAGCGGAATTCGTCGCGTCCAAGCTCAAGGAATTCGGCTGCGATGAAGTGGTCACCGGCATCGGCAGGACCGGCGTCGTCGGCATCATAAAGGGCAAGCTCGGTGACGGTCGCACAGTTGGCCTGCGCGCCGACATGGACGCGTTGCCGATCAACGAGATCTCCGGAAAGCCCTACGCATCCACAATTGCCGGCAAGATGCATGCCTGCGGCCATGACGGTCATACGGCAATGCTGCTTGGCGGCGCAAAATACCTTGCCGAAACCCGCAATTTTGCCGGTTCGGTGGCCGTCATCTTTCAGCCCGCCGAAGAAGGTGGTGCCGGCGGCAAGGCCATGGTCCAGGACGGCATGATGGATCGGTTCGGCATCGCACAGGTCTTTGGGATGCACAATCTGCCGGGTCTGCCGGTCGGCCAGTTTGCGACAAAGCCCGGTCCGATCATGGCGGCCACCGCCGAGTTCAAGATCAGCATCAAGGGGCGTGGCGGTCACGCTGCGATGCCGCACACGACGATCGATCCGATCGTCGTTGGCAGCCAGATCGTCAACGCCCTGCAGACCATCGCCTCGCGCAATGCCGATCCGGTCGAATCGGTTGTCGTCTCAGTGACCAAGTTCCACGGTGGCGAAGCCTACAATGTCATTCCCGAGCAGGCCGACCTTGCCGGCACGGTCCGGTCGCTGAAACAGGAGGTGGCAACGCTTGCCCATGAACGGATGCAGGCGATCTGCGACGGGATCGGCAAGGCGAGCGGCGCCACGGTGACGCTTGCCTACTCGCCCAACTATCCTGTCACCTTCAACCACCCTGTCGAGACGACATTTGCCAGCGATATCGGCGCATCGATTGCCGGCGAGGCCCAGATGCACCGGGCGATGCCGCCGGTCATGGGCGGCGAGGATTTTTCCTACATGCTTGAAGCGCGACCGGGCGCTTTCATCTTCATCGGCAATGGCGATACGGCCAACCTTCATCACCCCGCCTACGATTTCAACGACGAGGCAATCCCCCACGGTGTCAGCTATTGGGTAAAACTCGCCGAAACAGCGCTCGCCGCCTGAACAGCCGCAGCGCCGGGCAGCGGACGCATCGATCTCGGCCGCGCGCCGCAAGATGACGGCGCAAGGTGGATCGAGAATACCCTATGAACAATGGAAGCGGCCGACATTGAACGTGTCGCGGTTGCTGGCGCGCGACCCTGCGCGGCAGCGCGCTCTGACGAACGCAAAATTTTGAAGCAAAGACCGTTGGCGAAAGCCGCCGGAGCAGCTATGTCTGGCCTCGGTTGGTCCCGTAGCTCAGTAGGATAGAGCGGCAGATTCCTAATCTGTAGGTCACAGGTTCGATTCCTGTCGGGATCACCATCCACCCTTTGCGGATCGAGTTTTGCGGGTGGCGTCGGTCAGGCGAAGTAGGCTTTCAAGCCTTGGCTTCCCATAGCTACACCGCAGCTATTGCCCGTTTCGTCCGGTCTTCACCGAGAGTTGGAACAACTGCCTCGGGCTGGTTCAGTTTCGGCCGATCCGAGGCCGAGCGATTGTTTCGGCCTGCATGGCACCTTCAGAAGCGCAGCTTCACCGTTTCGGCCTTATAACGACAGCCCCGCCTGCAGGCCGCGTGTTATGCTGCCCGTCGACGGCAATAGCGGGATCAGGCACGCCTGCAGCGCGTGGTAAAGATCGGGCTTGCCGACGAAGACGCGGCTGAGCGGCTTCAGATCGGGACCAAGCTCGGGAAACCATCCGCCGTTGACGTGATCGATCAGGTGGTTGTCGGTGAACCCGAGGATGCGGCGGTACCACTCTTCGAAGCGCGGGTCAGGATCGATCGAGCCGATCACCGAAGCTGCAGCAATGCCTTCGGCGCATGGCCACCAGAAGCGATCGGCCTGGTCTGGACGGTCGTTCCAGTCGAGCGTGTAGTAGAAGCCGCCAATCCCGTTATCCCAGCCGATCTTCACCGTATTCAGGAACAGGGCCTTGGCAGCTTCCGGCAGCCAGTCGTGCTTCCGACCGCCCAGTTGCCAAAGCTGAACCAGCAAGCGGCTCCATTCAAGCGCATGGCCAGGCGTTGTCCCGGCTGGGCGAAACATCGGGTCGCCGGCAAAATCGAGATCGACCTGCCAGTCTTTGGTGAAGTGCTCGGCAACCCGCCAACCCTGCTGGCGCGCATGACGATCGATGATCAGCGAGGCAATGCTCTCGCCCATCTCCAGATAGGCCCGTTCGCCCGTGGCCTCAAAGGCTGCCATCACCGCCTCGGTCAGGTGCATGTTGGAGTTCTGGCCGCGATAGTCGCTGATTTCCTGCCAGTCGGCGGCGTATTCCTCGCTGGTCGCGCCAGGATGCTTTTCCCAGAAGCGGGTCATCAGCACTTCCGTGACATCGGCCAGAAGCCGATCGGCATCTGGATGGCCAACGATCTTGGCCGAAGAAGCCGCCAAGAGGACAAAGCCATGTCCGTAGGCCTGCTTGCTCGGATTGATCGCTGTCTCGTCGTCGACGCCCCAGAAATAGCCGCCGTTCTTTGCGTCCCGATGCTGCTTCCAGAGGAACGCCATGCCATGATCGATCATCCGGTCGGCCCCGGGTGTGCCCAGAAGATGCGCTACGCAAAAGCAGTGAACGGTGCGCGTCGTGTCGTGCAACAGCCTCTCCACCCCGGACTGCCCGGCTTTTGGCGGCAGCGGATGTCCCGTGTCATCGAGAGGAAAAAAGCCGCCCGCCGGATTGAGGGCACTGTGCTGGACCATGGCTATCAGCCGTTTTGCCTCGCCATGCATCCAGTGCCGATGTGCTGTCCGCTCGACGAAGCGCGGGCCGCTGGTACCCACCCAGGACGGCTGACTCTCAGAATTCGGCATGACGTTTCCTTTCAGATAGCGAGCAATTGTTCGGCGACAGGCATGAAGCAGCGCCAGCCTGCCGGTTTGGTCCCAACAGGATCAATGGGTCCCGACACTAACGAACACCAATGCCGGCAAGAAGCCCGCCATCGATGCGATGGTCGGAGCCGGTGATGAATGATGCCCTGTCAGAGGCCAGGAACCCGATCAGTTCGGCAATTTCCTCGGGTTCTGCGATACGGCCGATCGGATGGCCCGCACCGAAACGTGCAAAGACTGCGTCGATATCGGCGTCGGGACCATCAAAGGTGCGCGCCGCAAGTTCGAGGATGGGCGTTCGCACCGACCCTGGGCTGACGGACACAACGCGGATCTTGTAGGCTGCAAAATCGAGTGACATGGCGCGGGTCAGGGCATGGATGGCACCCTTGGACGCGACATAGGCGGCCACCCCCTTCTGGCTGGCATGCCCCTGGACGCTCGAAACGTTTACAATGACGCCGCCACCCCGCTTGCGCATCAACGGCACGCCAAAATGGGCCGTCAGATGGATCGAGCCGACATTGACTGCCATGCAGCGAAGGAAGGTATCGGGATCGGTTGTGACCGCATCGCCATAGGGATGGATGGCCGCCGAATTCACGATCACGTCAAGGCCGCCAAAGCCGACTTCGAGTTCGCTGATCGCGGCCCCGACCTCGTCCGGGCGCGAAACGTCGGTCTTGCGGACGATGATGTCGCCAGCTTTTGCCAGTTCTGCATTTCCCTTGTCGTCGATGCCAAGGGCCGCGACTTGTGCTCCGTGTGCGGCCAAATGAAGTGCGGCCGCGCGCGCAATGCCTGTTGTGCCGGTGACGAGCGCCACTTTGCCGAAGAAATCGCTCATGGCGCTTTTCCTTCATTCTTGATCAGGTCGGCGCCTTTTTCAGCCAGGCAATAGGTAGCCGCAACCGTATTGGCTGACACGATGGTCGGCATGATCGAAGCGTCGATCACGCGAAGACCCTTGACCCCGCGAACGCGCAGGCTGTCGGGGTCAACCACCGCGTCTTCGCCACGACCCATCGCACAGGTGCCAACCGGATGAAACAGGGTGCCGACGCGTTCGCGGATGAAAGCGTCGAGAGCGCCGTCGCTCTCCACCTCGGGTCCGGGGTCGATCTCGGCATCGAGATGCCGCTCGAATGGCTTCTGCAACATGACGTTCCGAGCCAGCCTGATACCGGCACGCAGTACATCCATGCTGCTGTCGCCGCGAAAGAAATTGTAGAGGATGGAGGGCTTGTCGTCGGGATCAGCGCTTCTGAGCGTCAGTTGGCCGATGCTTCCCGGCCGCAGCTGGCAGATATGCATCAGGAAGCCGTGGCCGGTGAAACCCGAGGCGGCCTGGGTGTTGGCGCGACCGGAACAGAAGAACAGCTGGATGTCTGGACGATCGCTTGCAGGGTCTGTCGAAAGAAAGCCACCTGCTTCCGCAGTGGTCGACGAAAACAGTCCACGCCGACGGAAAATCCAGTCAAAAACATGCAGGACATTGCGGGGCAATGCCTTCCACGAAATACCGTAGGGCGTCGTCGATTTGGCCCGGTATTCGAGCGTTACGTCGAGATGTTCCTGCAAATTCTGGCCGACGCCCGGCAGGTCGGCGACCACCGGGATGTTGTGGCGGGCCAATTCGCGCGACGGCCCGATACCCGACAGCATCAACAGCTGCGGCGACACGAAACTGCCCGCAGCCAGGATGATCTCGCGACCCTCGATCGTCTCCGGCTTGCCGTCTCGCCGGACCGCGATGCCCGTCGCGGTGTTGCCGTCGAGCAGGATCCTGGTGACCTGGGTTTGGGGGATCACCGTCAGGTTCGGACGCTGGCGTACCGGGTCGAGATAGGCGCTTTCGGCGGTGACGCGCTCGCCCTTCTTCTGGGTAAATGTGTAGAAGCCGACGCCATTTTGCCTGGCCCCGTTGAAGTCGGGATTGAGGGCGTGGCCGGCCAGTTGCGCTGCCGCGAGATAGGCCCTGGCGAGCGGATTGATGCTGCGGGCCGGCGCGATGTTCAGCGGGCCGTGCGTGCCATGATATGCCGGATCGATCTGCTGTCCCAGCGGCTGTCCGGCAAGACGGATCGAAGCGCCCGCCGCCGGATCGGCCAGAAGCTCGAAGCGCTCCAGCTTGCGAAAATACGGCAGCAGGTCGTCATAACCCCACCCGGTATTGCCGGCATCGCGCCATGCATCGAAATCCTCGCGCTGCCCACGCATGAATATCTGGCCGTTGACATTGGTGCTGCCGCCCGTCCCGCGCCCGCGTGGCAGCGACATCGAACGCCCTTGCAGGCCGGGCTCCGGCTCGCTCTCGAACCAGGACATGAACTTGGGCCCGCCCAGAAAAGCCAGTGCCGGCGCCATGAAGGTGACCATGGCAAGCGGGATACGAACGATCGCTCTGCGCGAATTGTGGTCCGCGCCTGCCTCCACCAGGGCCACTCTGGTATTCGGGTTCTCGCTCAGCCTGTTTGCGAGAACGCATCCTGCCGCGCCGGCACCGACGATCACATAGTCGAACGGCGCCACAGCCTAGATCTCCTGGTTTTGCGGCAGGATCACGAGATCTCGGATGGTCACATTCGCCGGGCGCGTCAGCATGAATATCACCGCCTCCGCCACGTCCTCGGACTGCAGTCCCTCACGCGTCTCCACCTTGGCGGCGATGCTTGCCGCATCGGTGTAACCCCAGAGTTCGTTGAGCACGACACCAGGCGACACCTCGCCGACACGGATATTGTCTCCCTGCACCTGCCGGCGCAGGCCATGCACGAAAGACTGGATGGCGTGTTTTGAAGCGGAATAGACCGGTTCCCAGTGAATCGCCTGATGGCCGGCGATCGAAGAAGTCACGACGATATGCCCGCTCTTGCGCTCGATCATGCCGGGCAGGACCGCGCGGACAAGACGAAACACGCTGCTGACATTGATCGCGATCAGTTCGTCCCAAGCGTCAGGATCGCCCTTTGCAACGTCGCCTGGAATATAGAGACCGGCATTGGGCAGCAGAACATCGATGCCGCCGAACCGGGACAATGTGTCGTGGACGACGCGGTCGAGTTCATCGGGCTTCGTCAGGTCGGCGGGCAGCGCCAGCGCGTCGTCGCCGATCTCTGCGGCAACCGCGTTCAGCCTTTCCGCCGACCGGCCGACCAGCGCCACACGCATTCCCTCGGCGGCGACCGCTCTCGCCAAGGCTCGGCCGATGCCGGAACTGGCCCCGGTGACCAGAGCCACCTTGCCTGTCAAATCCTGTCGCACGAAGCTCTCCTCCCTGAGATGCAATGGCGTCTGTCACGACGATCGTCAGCCTAGAAATAAACGTTCTTCTCGTCAATATTAATGTTTACTCGCGTCAATTTTTGTACCTGAGAATCGAA
>JBBSOT010000251.1:0-7518 GCA_038259455.1 Hyphomicrobiales bacterium
ATTCGCGGCGGCTGGGACAATCTCCTGGCGGTCATCCCGGGCGGCGCATCCGTGCCGCTGGTGCCGGCTGAGCAGATCATCGACGCGCCGATGGATTTCGACGCGCTGCGCGACCTGAAGTCCGGTCTCGGCACGGCGGCGGTCATCGTCATGGACAAGTCGACGGATATCGTGAAGGCGATCGCCAGGCTGTCGTACTTCTACAAGCATGAAAGCTGTGGCCAGTGCACGCCGTGTCGCGAAGGCACCGGCTGGATGTGGCGGGTGATGGAACGGCTGGTGCGCGGTGAGGCGCAGAAGCGTGAAATCGACATGCTGCTCGACGTGACCAAGCAGATCGAAGGCCATACGATCTGCGCGCTGGGCGATGCGGCGGCGTGGCCGATCCAGGGGCTGATGCGGCATTTCCGCGGCGAGGTGGAGCGGCGCATCGACGAGTTTTCGCGCAACGCGCATCGGGCCGAACCGGTGCTTGTTGCAGCCGAATAGGGACTATCGAAAGTGCGGGCCTCAAGGTCCGATCAAGGAAACGAGCCAAGGCTGGGACCAGGAACCACGCGACAAGGAGACAAGCCAATGTCGATGTTTTCCATGCCCGAAGAGATGAAGTTCGACGAAAAATCGTTTGAGAGAATGAAGAGCGAATTGTCCAGAATGCTACCCGAGGAGATGAGCAGCGCCGCAGACGTGCTCGTTCATCCGATGGCCGGCGCCGCAGCAATGTCGGCGCTGGGCACCGGGCTGGCTTTCCACGCCTTCGGGATGTGGATGGGCACGATGGCAGGGGCCGCAGAAGCCGCGCAACGCCTTTATGCGCCGATCTACGACGAGTTGCCCGGCGAAGCGGCATCGTTTGCGGGCAAGACGCGCACGCCCGCTACCAAGGCGAAGTCGGCGACGAAGAAGATGATGGACGACGTTCGCTCAGCGTCCGACGAGATTGTCGGCAAGGCGCCTGTGGACGACCTGATGCCGGCAGTCGAGGTCGAGACAAAGACCGTGGTGGCGCCGGCAGAGGCCGACGCACCGGCGGAATTGAAACCCGAGGATTTCCATCAGCCGCAGGCGATGGAGAGGCCGGCGTCTCCTGACGATCTGAAGGCGATTTCGGGGATCGGTCCGAAGCTCGAGACGGTGCTGAACGGTCTTGGCGTCTGGACCTACGAGCAGATCGCCGGCTGGAGCGAGGCGGAGATCGCCTGGGTCGACGACTATCTGTCGTTCAAGGGACGGATCGGTCGCGACGACTGGCTCGGGCAGGCGAAGGCGCTTCTGTCCGGTACAAAGCACTGAATTGACATTCCGGGTGCCGCGCGGGCACCCGGTGACGGAGTTTGCGGGCTGACCGCAGGGGTTTGAGGCGATATGGCGAAGCTGAAGGTCGACGGGAAAGAGATCGAGGTACCCGACCACTACACGCTGCTGCAGGCGGCGGAGGATGCCGGCGCGGAAATTCCGCGCTTCTGCTTCCACGAGCGGCTGTCAATTGCCGGCAATTGCCGCATGTGCCTGGTCGAGGTGAAGGGCGGACCTCCCAAGCCGGCGGCCTCGTGCGCCATGGGCGTGCGCGACCTGCGTCCCGGCCCGAATGGCGAGACGCCGGAAATCTTCACCAACACGCCGATGGTCAAGAAGGCCCGCGAAGGCGTGATGGAATTCCTGCTGATCAACCATCCGCTCGACTGCCCGATCTGCGACCAGGGCGGCGAATGCGACCTGCAGGACCAGGCGATGGCATTCGGCGTCGATTCATCGCGCTACGCCGAGAACAAGCGGGCGGTCGAAGACAAGTATATCGGCCCGCTCGTCAAGACGATCATGAACCGCTGCATTCACTGCACGCGCTGCGTTCGCTTCACCACCGAGGTGGCCGGCATTTCCGAGCTTGGCCTGATCGGACGCGGCGAGGATGCCGAGATCACCACCTATCTCGAAAGCGCGATGACCTCGGAGTTGCAGGGCAACGTGATCGACCTGTGCCCGGTCGGCGCGCTGACCTCGAAGCCCTACGCCTTCCAGGCGCGGCCGTGGGAGCTGACCAAAACCGAATCGATCGACGTGATGGACGCGGTCGGCTCGGCGATCCGTGTGGATTCGCGCGGCCGCGAAGTGATGCGCATCATGCCGCGCGTCAACGAGCAGGTGAACGAGGAGTGGATTTCCGACAAGACCCGCTTCATCTGGGACGGCCTGCGCTCGCAGCGGCTTGATCGACCATACGTTCGCAAGGGATCGAAGCTGGTGCCGGCAAGCTGGCCGGAAGCCTTCGAAGCAATCAAGAAGGCGGTCGGCAAGGCCAAGCCCGAGCGCATCGGCGCCATCGCAGGCGACCTGGCGACGGTCGAGGAGATGTATGCGCTGAAGCTGCTGATGCGGTCGCTCGGATCGCAGAGCATCGACTGCCGGCAGGACGGGGCGGCTCTCGATCCGTCGCTTGGCCGTGCCAGCTATATCTTCAACCCGACCATCGAGGGCATCGAGCAAGCCGACGCGGTGCTGATCATCGGCGCCAACCCACGCTTTGAGGCTTCGGTGCTCAACGCACGCATCCGCAAGCGCTGGAAGCAGGGCGACCTGCCGGTCGGCGTCATCGGCGATGTCGGCGACCTGCGCTATGACTACGACAAGCTGGGTGCCGGGCCGGACTCGCTGAAGTCGCTCGCCGAGGGCAACAGCAATTTCTTCGAGACGCTGAAGAATGCGACCCGCCCGCTGATCATCGTCGGGCAGGGCGCGATCACTCGCTCGGACGGCGCGGCGATCCTCGGCCAGGCAGCAAAGCTCGCCCAGGCCGTCGAAGCCGTGACAGACGATTGGAACGGTTTCGCCGTGCTGCATACGGCGGCAGCCCGCGTCGGTGGCCTCGATGTCGGCTTCGTGCCTGGCAAGGGTGGCAAGAACGTCGCCGGGATGCTCGGCGACAGCGACGTGCTGTTCCTGCTCGGGGCCGATGAAGTCGACATGGGCGAAACCGGTGGCGCCTTCGTCGTCTATATCGGCACCCATGGCGACGCCGGCGCGCACCGCGCCAACGTCATCCTGCCGGGTGCTGCCTATACCGAAAAGTCCGGCACCTACGTCAACACAGAGGGACGGGTGCAGCAGACCAATCGCGCCGGCTTTGCGCCTGGCGAGGCCAAGGAAGACTGGGCGATCCTGCGCGCGCTTTCCGACGTTCTCGGCCAGAAGCTGCCTTTCGATTCACTCGCGGACCTCAGGCGTTCACTTTATGGCGAATATCCGCATCTTGGGCGGATAGACGAGATCGCGGCGGGCGAAGCCGCAGACCTGGCCAAGCTGGCGCGTGTCGGCGGCCGGCTCAACAAGGGCATCTTTGCCTCGCCGGTCAAGGATTTCTACCTGACCAACCCGATCGCGCGGGCTTCCGCGGTCATGGCCGAATGTTCGGCCCTGGCCAAGGGCGGCTTCAAGCAGGCCGCGGAGTAGCCCGATGGACAGCTTCTTCTCCTTCTACGTGCTGCCGGCACTGATCATCCTGTTGAAGTCGGTCGTGCTGATCGTCGTGCTGCTGATCTTCGTCGCCTATGTCCTTTACGCCGACCGCAAGATCTGGGCCGCAGTCCAGTTGCGCCGTGGCCCGAACGTCGTCGGGCCGTGGGGCCTGCTGCAGGCCTTTGCCGATCTCCTGAAATTCGTGTTCAAGGAACCGATCATTCCATCGGGCGCCAACAAGGGCGTGTTCCTGCTGGCGCCGCTGGTCTCGGCGGTGCTGGCGCTGGCTACCTGGGCGGTTATTCCGGTCAGCCCGGGCTGGGGCATCGCCGACGTCAATGTCGGCATCCTCTATGTCTTCGCCATCTCATCGCTTGAAGTCTATGGCGTGATCATGGGTGGCTGGGCGTCGAACTCGAAGTACCCATTTCTGGGCGCGCTGCGTTCTGCCGCGCAGATGGTGTCCTACGAGGTGTCGATCGGCTTCGTGATCGTGACAGTGCTTTTGTGCGTCGGATCACTCAATCTGACCGACATCGTGCTGGCGCAAGGCGATGGGGTGGGCACCATGCTCGGCCTGCCCAGTACCTTCCTCGACTGGCACTGGCTGTCGTTGTTCCCGATGTTCATCATCTTCTTCATCTCGGCGCTGGCCGAGACGAATCGTCCGCCATTCGATCTGGTCGAGGCCGAGTCGGAACTCGTTGCCGGCCACATGATCGAGTATTCCTCGACGCCGTTCCTGCTGTTCTTCCTCGGCGAGTATGTGGCGATCGTGCTGATGTGCGCGCTGACGACGATCCTGTTCCTCGGCGGATGGCTGCCGCCGTTCAACTTCGCGCCATTCACCTGGGTGCCGGGCGTTATCTGGTTCGTGCTCAAGGTGTGCATGGTCTTCTTCATGTTCTCCATGGTGAAGGCCTTCGTGCCGCGCTATCGCTACGACCAGTTGATGCGTCTGGGCTGGAAGGTGTTCCTGCCGATCTCGCTGTTCATGGTCGTCGCCACCGCGGCCTTCCTCAAAATCACGGGGCTTGCCTGATGAGCGCTCTTGCACAAGCTGCCAAGTCGCTGCTGCTGGCCGAATTTGTCAGCGCCTTCTTCCTGTCGATGCGTCAGTTCTTCGCGCCCAAGGCGACGCTGAACTACCCGCACGAGAAAGGCCCGATCAGCCCGCGCTTTCGTGGCGAACACGCGCTGCGGCGCTATCCCAACGGTGAAGAGCGCTGTATCGCCTGCAAGCTGTGCGAGGCGATATGTCCGGCGCAGGCGATCACCATCGAAGCCGGGCCGCGCCGCAATGACGGCACGCGCCGCACGGTGCGCTACGACATCGACATGGTGAAGTGCATTTATTGCGGCTTTTGCCAGGAAGCCTGCCCGGTCGACGCGATCGTGGAGGGACCGAATTTCGAGTTCGCGACGGAGACGCGCGAAGAGCTTTACTACGACAAGGACAAGCTGCTGGCGAATGGCGACAGGTGGGAGCGGGAACTGGCGCGCAACATCGCGCTGGATGCACCCTATCGCTGAGGTTTGAACGATGGACGGGGCGTGGTGCCTCGTCTAAGGAACACGCGACTTTGTCGACCGGAGGCGGGGACAAGGGCGATGAACGGGCAGGGCGCTGTGGCGCTCGGCCCGCACAGGACAACCGGGGGAACCCATGCTCAACGGACTTGAAGCGGTATTTTTCTACCTCTTCGCCTTTATCGCGATCGGATCGGCCTTCATGGTCATTTCCGCGCGCAATCCCGTGCATTCGGTGCTGTTCCTGATCCTGACCTTCGTCAATGCGGCCGGGTTGTTCCTGCTGACGGGGGCGGAGTTCCTGGCGATGATCCTGCTCGTCGTCTATGTCGGCGCAGTGGCGGTGCTGTTCCTGTTCGTGGTGATGATGCTCGACGTCGACTTTGCCGAGCTGAAGAGCGGAGCCCTGCAATATGCGCCGATCGGCGCGGTGGTCGGACTGATTCTGGCTGCAGAGCTGATTGTGGTGACGGGCGGCTATGCCTTCTCGCCGCAGCTTGCCTCCACGGTTTCGCAGCCGACGCCCGACATCGCGACGCGCCACAATACCGCGGCGCTCGGCGACATCCTCTACACGGACTACATCTTCTACTTCCAGATCGCCGGACTGGTTCTGCTGGTTGCCATGATCGGCGCCATCGTGCTGACGCTGCGCCACAAGCCAGGCGTCAAGCGTCAGGACATCTCGGCCCAGGTCGCGCGCACGCCGGCCACCGCGATCGAGATCAAGAAGGTCGAGACGGGCAAGGGCATCTGACCATGACAGTTGATATCGCACATTTTCTCACGGTCTCGGCGATCCTGTTCACGCTCGGCGTGTTCGGCATCTTCCTGAACCGCAAGAACGTCATCGTCATCCTGATGTCGGTCGAGCTGATCCTGCTGGCCGTCAACATCAATTTTGTCGCCTTCTCGGCGGCGCTCGGCGACCTTGTCGGCCAGGTATTTGCCTTGTTCGTGCTGACCGTCGCCGCCGCCGAGGCTGCAATCGGCCTTGCCATTCTCGTCGTATTCTTCCGCAACCGCGGCTCCATCGCGGTCGAAGACGTGAACATGATGAAGGGTTGAGATGTACCAGGCCATCGTCTTTCTCCCCCTTCTCGGGTTCCTGATCGTCGGACTGTTCGGTACGTCACTTGGCGCAAAGGCGTCCGAGTACATTACGTGCGGGCTCATGCTCATCGTCGCGATTCTGTCGTGGATCGCGTTTTTCAGCGTCGGTTTTGGTGACGGCGAGGTGTTCACCGTTCCGGTGATGCGCTGGATCGAATCGGGCGGCCTGCACGCCGACTGGGCGCTCAGGATCGACACGCTGACGGTGGTCATGCTCGTGGTCGTGAATACGGTGTCGACGCTGGTTCACATCTATTCCATCGGCTACATGCACCACGATCCGCACCGGCCGCGCTTCTTTGCGTATCTGTCGCTGTTTACCTTCGCCATGCTGATGCTGGTGACGTCCGACAATCTCGTCCAGATGTTCTTCGGCTGGGAAGGCGTCGGTCTTGCTTCCTACCTGCTGATCGGATTCTGGTACAAGAAGCCTGCGGCCAACGCGGCTGCGATCAAGGCTTTCGTCGTCAACCGCGTCGGCGACTTCGGCTTTGCACTCGGCATCTTCGGCGTCTTCGTTCTGTTCGGCTCGGTCAATCTCGGGACCATCTTTGCCAATGCGGCAGCCTTCGTGCCGGCCGCCGGGCATGGTGCCGAGGGGGCCGCTGCGGAGGTCGCCGCGCATGGCGACACGGTGCTCAATTTCCTCGGCTATGCGCTCGACAAGCAGTCGGCGCTGACCATTGTCTGCCTGCTGCTCCTGATGGGGGCGATGGGCAAGTCGGCGCAGGTGCCGCTGCACACCTGGCTGCCGGACGCCATGGAAGGCCCGACACCTGTTTCGGCGCTGATCCATGCCGCGACCATGGTGACGGCCGGCGTGTTCATGCTGGCGCGCCTGTCGCCGCTGTTTGAACTGTCCCATACCGCGCTTACCGTCGTGGTCTGCGTCGGCGCCATCACCGCCTTTTTCGCGGCGACGGTCGGCCTCGTGCAGAACGATATCAAGCGGGTCATCGCCTATTCGACCTGTTCGCAGCTCGGCTACATGTTCGTGGCGCTCGGTCTCGGCTTCTACTCGGCTGCAATTTTCCACCTGTTCACGCATGCCTTCTTCAAGGCGCTGCTGTTCCTCGGCTCCGGCTCGGTTATCCATGCCGTTTCGGACGAGCAGGACATGCGCAAGATGGGCGGCCTGAGGAAGCTGATCCCCAAGACGTACTGGATGATGATTATCGGCACGCTGGCGCTGACCGGCGTCGGCATTCCCGGCACAATCATCGGCACGGCAGGATTCTTCTCCAAGGATGCCATCATCGAGGGCGCTTTCGCGGGGCACAGCACGGTTGCGCTCTACGCCTTCTGGATGCTGGTCATCGCGGCGGCGTTCACCAGCTTCTATTCATGGCGCCTGATCTTCATGACCTTCCACGGCACGCCGCGGGCAAGCCACGACGTCATGCACCATGTGCATGAATCGCC
>JBBSOT010000252.1:0-7507 GCA_038259455.1 Hyphomicrobiales bacterium
CGGCGCCCGAGGCCGTGGAACCCGCACCGCCGGCCGCAGACACCACTGCGCCAGCGCCCGAGGCTGTCGCTCCGGAAGCTCCTGCCGAACCAGCCCCGGCAGAACCGGCTCCAGCCGAACCGGCTCCGGCTCAGTAAGTCGACCTCCAGTAAAAAAAGGCCCGCGCAAGCGGGCCTTTTTCGTTCGTTGGAGGCTTACATGTGGATCGGCTTGAAGGCCGCCGCCATCGCAGCTTCCTTGACCGCTTCGGACATGGTCGGGTGCGCGTGGCAGGTGCGTCCCAGATCCTCTGCCGAGCCGCCAAACTCCATCAGCACAGCCGCCTCGTGGATCAGTTCCCCTGCGCCGAATCCGACAATATGCGCGCCGAGAACCCGGTCTGTTTTCTTGTCGGCCAGAATCTTGACGAAGCCGTCAGTATGCAGTGTGGCCCTTGCGCGCGCATTGGCCGAGAAAGGAAACTTTCCGACAGTGTATTCGATACCGGCCTTGCCCAGTTCCTCTTCGGTTTTCCCGACAGAAGCCACTTCCGGGCTGGTGTAGACGACGCTCGGGATAACGTCGTAGTTCACATGGCCTGCCTGACCTGCAATGATCTCGGCCACGGCCACCCCCTCGTCCTCGGCCTTGTGCGCCAGCATAGGCCCGGCGACGACATCGCCGATGGCGTAGATGCCAGACACATTCGTGCGCAGGTGGCCGTCGGTCCGGACCCGCCCGCGCTCATCGAGTTCAACGCCGGCCCCCTCCAGCCCGAGCCCTTCGGTAAAAGGCTTCCTGCCGGTTGAAATCAGAACAACGTCGGCCTCGACGGTCTCGGCGTCGCCGCCCTTGACGGGCTCGAAGGCGACCGACGCGCCTTTCTTGTTTTTGGTGACGGCTGTGACCTTCGAACCGGTCTTGATGTCGAAGCCCTGCTTGGCGAGCAGGCGCTGGAACTGTTTTGCGACTTCGCCATCCATGCCTCCCAGGACGCTGTCTAGATATTCAACGACCGTTACCTTGGCGCCGAGCCGGGCCCATACGGAGCCCAGTTCCAGTCCGATGACCCCGCCGCCGACCACAACCAGATGATCCGGAACCTTGGCCAGAGTGAGCGCTCCGGTCGACGAGACAATCACCTTCTCGTCGATATCCACCGTGACGCCCGGAATGCCGGCTATGTCCGATCCGGTTGCGATGACGATGTTCTTCGTCTCGACTTCCTGGCTCTTGCCATCCTCGCCCGTCACCGAGACCTTTCCGGCGGCCATGACCTTGCCGGTGCCGCGCAGCACGTCGATCTTGTTCTTCTTCATCAGGAAGTCGAGGCCCTTGGTGTTCTGCCCGACCACCTGCTCCTTGTGCGCCATCATCTTCTTGAGATTGAGTTTCGGCTTGGCGATCTCGATGCCGAGCGCGTCAAACGAATGGCCGGCCTCGGCAAACATTTCTGTTGCGTAGAGCAGCGCCTTTGAGGGTATGCAGCCAATGTTGACGCAGGTACCGCCCAGCGTCGGCCAGCGCTCGACAAGTGCGGTCTTCAATCCCAGCTGAGCCGCCTTGATGGCGCAGACATAGCCGCCGGGTCCAGAGCCGATGATGACAAGATCGTAGGTGGTGGACATGCGAACCTCGCTTCAATTGGTATTGTTTCGTCTTAGAAGACCAGTCGCCATAGCATGATGACGAGGCCTACCGCGCTCGCGTTCCAGATCAATGTGCGTATCCACGCAAGTCCGGCGATGTAGGCGGGGAGATACGCGACCCGGCACCAGAAATAAAGGGCCGCCCCCAGCCCCGCATAGCTGTCATGCGCGCCTGTCACCTCTATCGCCAACGCCAGCACGGCGAATGCCGGAAACGTCTCGAGGTAGTTGCGGTAGGCCCGCGCCGCGCGTCCGGCCGTGCCGCTCGGCGGCACGTCATCGTCGCGCGCGCCCACCGTGTAGCGGTTGCCGACCTGCGCCTTGTAGGTGAAGGACTGCAGCGACAGGTGGACGAGCAGCAGTAGAACCGCGAGCGCCAGATAGGCCATTTCCACGCTGAGCGCGGGAATGATGGCACTGGCCCCGGCGTCAGTCATCAGCGGCCGCCCGTAACGTCGAGGATGGCGCCGGTTGTGTAGGAGGCCTTGTCCGAAAGGAGATACATGACGGCGTCCGCCACCTCCTGCGCCTTGCCTTCGCGGCCCATTGGCAACGCGTCGCGCACCTCGGCGATCCGGTTGGGCTGGCCGCCTGAGGCATGGATGTCTGTGTCCGTGATCCCGGGGCGCACCGCGTTGACGCGGATGCCCTCGGCCACCACCTCCATCGCCAAGCCCCTGGTAAAAGTGTCGATGGCGCCCTTTGAGGCAGCGTAGTCGACATACCAGCCGCCACTCCCCAGCCGCGCCGCCGCCGAAGAGACGTTGACGATGACGCCGCCGCGGCCGCCATGGCGCGTCGACATCCTCCTTACCGCTTCCGCGGCGCAAAGGAAGGAGCCGCTGACATTGATGCGGAACATGCGCTCGAGCCGGGCCGCGTCGATCTCGTCGACCCGGGCCAACTGATCGACAATGCCGGCATTGTTGACGAGCGCGTCGAGCCGGCCATACGTCTCGTCGACCGTCTTGAACATGGCCACGATGTCGTCGGGTGAGCCTACGTCGCCCTGCACGGGGAAAGCCTCGCCACCGTCGGCGACGATCCGTTTCACAACGCCGTTAGCCGCATCGCGGTTGGCGACATAGTTGACCGCCACCCGGTAGCCGGCCTGGCCGGCGCCAAGTGCCACGGCAGCGCCGATGCCGCGCGATCCGCCGGTAACCAGCAGCACCCTGGCATCGTTCCTGTCCGCAGCCTTCGTCATGCGAGGCATCCCTTCAGCCATCTCGGCCCAAGATCAGGTTCGTCAGATACTTGAGTCAGGCGGCAGGGGGCGAGGCTGGGCGGACACGCTGCGTCGATTGATGTTGCAGCGCGCGGAGTTCCCGCTGCAGTCTCCGCAGACATTCGCACCCTAGGACATCAGCCGGATCAGCATCATCACGAGACCGATGATGGAGCCGAGCCAGATCAATGTCCTGGCGACCGGTATGCCTGCTGCGTAAAGCCCGACATAGATGGCCCGGCAGACGATCCAGATCAGTGCACCCGTTGCAGCCATGCCGCCCGTCTTGCCGGTCGCGACAAGTGCGACGACCAGCGCGATGAACGCCGGATAGGTTTCGAGCAGATTGTGCAACGCCCGCTTGAAACGCCCGGCCAGCACGCTGTTGGTCTTTTTCTGCTCGTCACGCGGACTGAAGAGATAGCCTGGTGTCAGGTCGCCCATAATGCTGGCCTGCAGAACGATTTGAACCAGAAGGAGCGCAACGCTCCATCCCAGCACGCTGATTTCGGTCGATGCGGCAATGGCTTCCATGGTTCCCTCCGGGATGCAGCCGGCTGACCTGCGGTCAGCCTGGCGCCATCATAGCCTAAAGATCGAGAACAAGCCGCTCCGGATCTTCGAGACTTTCCTTGACCCTGACGAGGAAGGTGACCGCCTCCTTGCCGTCGACGATGCGGTGATCGTAGGACAGCGCCAGGTACATCATCGGCCGGATCACGATCTGGCCGCCGACGACCACCGGCCGCTCCTGGATCTTGTGCATGCCCAGAATGCCCGACTGCGGCGCATTGAGGATCGGCGTTGACATCAGCGATCCATAGACGCCACCGTTGGAGATGGTGAAGGTGCCGCCCTGCATGTCGGCGACCGACAGCTTGCCGTCGCGCGCGGCCAGTCCGAGCCGGCCGATCTCCTTCTCGATCTCGGCGATCGACATGGCGTCGGCATTGCGCACGACCGGTACGACCAGGCCTTTTTCGGTGCCAACCGCGACGCCGATATGGGCGTAGTCCTTGAAGATGATGTCGGTCGAGTCGATCTCGGCATTGACCGAAGGTATTTCCTTCAGCGCATGTGTCACCGCCTTCGTGAAAAAGCCCATGAAGCCGAGCTTCACGCCATGCTTCTTCTCGAAGATTTCCTTGTACTTGGTGCGCATCGACATCACAGCGCTCATGTCCACCTCGTTGAAGGTGGTCAGCATCGCGGCTGTGGCCTGCGCCTCCTTCAGGCGGCGGGCGATGGTCTGGCGCAGCTTGGTCATGCGCACGCGCTCCTCGCGCGAGGCATCGTCCGGCGCGGAGTCGGGTCGTGGCTTCGCCGGCGCTTCGGCGGCCTTTGGCGTCTCGGCAGGCTGCGATGGCGCGCCGCGCGAAATGGCATCCAGCACGTCGCCCTTCAGCACCTGACCGCGCTTGCCCGAGCCCGCAACCTTGTCGAGGGAGACATTGCTTTCGGCGGCAAGCTTGGCGGCCGATGGTGCTGGCGGCATTGTGCGTTCGGTCACTTGTTCGCCGCCGGCAATCTTGGCGGTCTTTTCCTCGGCCTCGCGGCCACTGTCGCCACCGGACTCGCCCGCAGCCTGTGCGACAGCGTCGGGCTTGGCTTCTTTCTGCTTCGATTCTGCCTTGGGCTCGGCCTTGGCCGCACCGCCACCTTCTGCGATCTGGCCAAGCAGGGCGCCGACCTCTACCGTCTCGCCGTCCTTGGCGGTGATCTCCGACAGCGTTCCGGCGGCTGCCGCCGGCACCTCGATCGTCACCTTGTCGGTCTCGAGTTCGACCAGCGGCTCATCGATGGCGATGGTGTCGCCGACCTTCTTGAACCATTTGCCGATCGTTGCCTCGGAGACGGATTCGCCGAGAGTGGGAACGCGGATTTCGGTGGCCATGTGCTTACCTGTCCGTTTCTTTCTTTTGAACTATTCGCCTAGTGCGTCGTCGAGGAAGGCTGCGAGTTGCGCCAGATGGCGCGACATCATGCCCGTCGCCGGCGAAGCCGCCGCCGGACGGCCTGTATAGCGCACCCGCTGGTGTTTTGCATCGATATGGGCAAGCACCCATTCGAGATAGGGATCGATGAACGACCAGGCGCCCATGTTCTTGGGCTCTTCCTGGCACCAGACCATCTCGGCGTTGCGGAAACGCGAAAGCTCGGTGATCAGAGCCTTGGCCGGGAACGGGTAGAGCTGTTCGACACGCAGGAGGTAGACGTCGTTGACGCCACGCTTCTCGCGCTCCTCATAGAGATCGTAATAGACCTTGCCCGAGCACAGAACGACGCGGCGGATCTTCGAATCCTTGACCAGCTTGATCTTCTCGCCGTCGAGCAGCTGCGCGTCGTCCCAAAGCAGGCGGTGGAACGAGCTTTCACCCGACATCTCCGCCAGTGTCGACACGGCCCGCTTGTGGCGCAGCAGCGACTTCGGCGTCATGATGATCAGCGGCTTGCGGAAATCGCGCTTCAGCTGACGTCGCAACACGTGGAAATAGTTCGACGGCGTGGTCGGGTAGACGACCTGCATGTTGTCTTCCGCGCACAGCTGCAGGAACCGCTCCAGGCGCGCCGACGAGTGTTCCGGTCCTTGCCCTTCATAGCCATGCGGCAGCAGGCAGACGAGGCCCGACATGCGCAGCCATTTGCGTTCGCCGCTGGAGATGAACTGGTCGAACACCACCTGGGCGCCATTGGCGAAATCGCCGAACTGTGCTTCCCAAAGTGTCAGCGCCGCCGGTTGGGCCAGCGAGAAGCCATATTCGAAGCCGAGGACGGCCTCTTCCGACAGCATCGAGTTGACGACCTCGTAGCCCGACTGCGCCGGTCCGAGATTGTTCAGCGGAATATAGCGCGTCTCGTCATTCTGGTCGTAAAGCACGGAATGGCGCTGCGAGAAGGTACCGCGTTCCGAATCCTGCCCGGACAGGCGCACCGGGTTGCCCTCGAGCAGGATCGATCCGAAGGCCAGCGCCTCGCCGGTCGACCAGTCGATGCCTTCGCCCGAATCGATCATCTTGCGCCGTGTGTCGAGGAATCGCCCGATGGTCTTGTGAACCTCGAAATCCTTCGGCACCTCGGTAAGCTTCCTGCCGATTTCCTTCAGCGTCTTGACCGGCACCGCCGTCTTGCCGCGACGCTGCTCATCCTGGTTGTCGGCGGTGCGCAGTCCCGACCATGCGCCATCCAGCCAGTCGGCCTTGTTGGGCTTGTAGGCCTGGCCGACTTCCCATTCCGCCTCGAGATGCTCGCGCCAGTCGGCCTTCATCTTGTCGAGTTCTTCGCGGCTTACCTCACCTTCGGCAATCAGCCGCTCGCCATAGATCTGCGCGGTGGTCTGCTGGGTGCGGATCTTGCGGTACATGATCGGCTGCGTGAAGGCCGGTTCGTCGCCCTCATTGTGCCCGAAGCGACGGTAGCAGAACATGTCGATCACTACCGGCTTGTGGAACTTCATGCGGAACTCGATCGCCACCTTCGCCGCATGAACCACGGCTTCCGGATCGTCGCCATTGACGTGGAAGATCGGCGCCTCGATCATCTTGGCAACGTCGGACGGGTAGGGCGAGGAGCGCGAGAAGCGCGGGTTGGTCGTGAAGCCGATCTGGTTGTTGATGATGAAATGCAACGTGCCGGCCACCCGGTGCCCGCGCAGGCCCGAAAGGCCCAGTATCTCCGATATCACGCCTTGGCCGGCAAAGGCGGCGTCGCCATGCAACAAGAGCGGCAGCACCTTGGAGCGCTCTTCCAGCGGGACGATCTCCTCACGGGTGCGCCCGTAAATCTGGTCCTGCTTGGCGCGTGCCTTGCCCATCACCACGGGGTCGACGATCTCCAGATGCGACGGGTTGGCAGTCAGCGACAGGTGAACCTTGTTGCCGTCGAATTCACGGTCCGACGAGGCCCCCAGATGGTACTTCACATCACCCGAACCCTCGACGTCGTCAGGCGCGTAGGATCCACCCTTGAACTCGTGGAAGATGGCGCGATGCGGCTTGCCCATCACCTGGGAAAGCACGTTGAGCCGGCCGCGATGCGCCATGCCAAGCACAATGTCCTGCATGCCAAGCGAGCCGCCACGCTTGATGATCTGCTCAAGCGCCGGAATCAGCGATTCGCCGCCATCGAGGCCAAAGCGCTTGGTGCCCTTGTACTTGACGTCGATGAACTGCTCGAAGCCCTCGGCCTCGATCAGCTTTGACAGGATCGCCTTCTTGCCCTCCTTGGTGAAGAAGATGCCCTTGTTCTGGCCCTCGATGCGTTCCTGGATCCAGCCCTTCTCGGCGGGATCGGAGATATGCATGAATTCGACGCCGAGCGTCGAGCAATAGGTGCGCTTCAGAATGTCGAGCATTTCGCGGATCGTCGCGTATTCGAGCCCGAGCATGTAGTCGATGAAGATCGGCCGGTCGTAGTCGGCCTCGGTGAAGCCATAGGCCTCGGCGGAAAGCTCGTTATAGTCTTCAAGCGGCTTGGCAATGCCAAGCGGGTCGAGATCGGCATGCAAATGGCCGCGCATGCGAAAGGCGCGGATCATCATCACCGCGCGCACGGAATCGCGCGTGGCGCGCAGCACGTCGGTGTCGGACATCGCCGTGCCATTGACGGCGGCCTTGTCCTTCACCTTCTTCTCGATGACCTTTTCGACGAGCCC
>JBBSOT010000253.1:0-7504 GCA_038259455.1 Hyphomicrobiales bacterium
CAGACCCGTCGTGACGCGCCCCGTGTAACTGGAAGACCCGCTTCGCCAGATCGATCCCGATAATGGTAACTTCGGTCATGGATGCTCTCTCCTTCTGTGATGCCTTCAACAAACATCACGTTGGCACATTACGATGCCGTCGGGAGGGGGCATCCATGCCATCAACAGAGCCTTAGGCCAGACAAAAACGCGTGCCAAAACTGCTGAGGTTTTGGCACGTTATTGCAGGCGCTCCGCGATCCACATCTTGATCAGTGCCTGCCGAGTGATGCCGAGCTTCTGTGCCTGCCGGTCTAGACCGGCGACGACCCAAGTCGGGAAATCCACGTTCACCCGCTTGGCCTCGACATTGAGGCGGCGGGCCTTTGTCCAATCGACATGGGCGGACATGTCTTCGCCCGCCTCAAACCGTTCGTCGAATTCAGTCGCCTTCATAGTGATCAATCTCCTGCTTGCGAGCGCGGCGCACGGAGATGATCCGCATCCGGTCGCTCCGGTATGTGTAGACAGCCGTCCAGTGTCTGGTCCCGATCATGGCAACCGCGAGAAAACGCAGTTCATCCGTGACGTTGGCAGGGGCCTCGATCAAATAAGGATCATCCCAAAGGGCTTGGGCCTCATCAAAGTCGATCCCGTGCTTTTCACGGTTCGCGGCGCTCTTGTCAGGGTCATACTCGAACTTCATGAGATGCAATGTATGTTGAAAATGGTATAATTACTATACTCTTCAGCTAAGAAGCAGCAACGCCAGTTGCTGAGGCTCCACCCAATAGCCGCGCTGACGCTTGGACGCTTCCAATGTGATCAGAGCGGCGACTGCCTGGCTCTCATCCGTAAACCAATCCATGCGGACCTGGCTGCCCTGCCCTATGCAGCCCCATTCTCGGTAAAGCGTCCATTCGCCAAACAGGTTCGGCATGACGGCCATCCGGTAGAACCGGGCGACGTTCTTCGCAGGCTGGCGTTTTTCGAGATAGGTCTGTATGGCTCAGAGATGGTACTTGCGCGCGATTTCCAAGGCTTCGGCCTGTTCGGTGCCGATATACTCCTTGGTGCTTTCAATACTGGCATGGCCAAGCAGCAGCTGGGCCGCACGCAGATTGCCGGTCTGCTGATAGATATGGCTCGGGAAGGTCCGACGCAGCGAATGCAGACCGTAGAGGCTGGGATCGAGGCGGGCTTTTTCCAGCCAGGACCGGAACAGCCGCCAGATCTGGCTTTCGCTGAGGTGGGTGTGGGCCCACCGTGCCCCCTGCCCGGTGAACAGCCAGCCATACATCGGTTTGTCAGACGTGGTGAGATAGGCGCGCAAGCTGTCACGTGTGCCCGACGAGAGCCGTGCCTGAACTGGTCTCGCATTGCGGGCCTCGGTTTTCTTCTTACGGATTTCGACGATTTCGCGCACCCCGGCGGGCGTGGCGACATCGGCCACCCGCAGCCGTACCAGATCCGAGCCCCGGAAACTGGTGTCGAGGGCAGTGTTGAACAGCGCCAGATCGCGCAGCGCCCGTTCCTGGCGCAGCAGCAGCCGGATCAAAACGACCTGGTCCGGCGTCAGGGGTGGTTTTTTGCCCACCACGCGGCCCTTGTTCCAGCTGGTTGGGGAGGTGGCAGTCACGGGCAAATCCTTTCAGGCTTCTACGGTATTATTGCCCTAAACCTCGCATGAGGAAAGCTCCCGATCGCTGCATGTGCCAGTTTTCCCTTGTTTTATTGGCGTTCTGGCCAGCGTCTTCATGCGAGCTTCTATCATAAAGCTCGCATGAAAGGGATTCCACATCAATGTGAACGCTATGCCTGAGCTTCCCTTTTTACTTGTACTAGAGCGTGTTGCGTTCAATTGGTTTCATACCCTGCGGCCTTGAAGAATTTGTAGCATTCCTCCTCGGTGAAGAGGTCGCAGACATGGCCGACGGCCTGCCACAGATCATCGTATGTGCGGGCAGCGGCTCGCCGGATCAGGTGAGACCGACGCTGCCAATCACCCCGCCCTTCAGAGCATCGATCAGCGCGGCGGTGTCTAAGACCGCCCCGCGGCTTGTGTTGATCAGCATCACGCCACGCTTCATCTTCGCAAGTGCCACTGCGTCGATCAGATGGTGGGTCTGAGGCGTGAGGGGACACTGCAGGGTGATGACGTCGCTGACGCTGAACAGTTCGTCTAGGCCGACATAGCGAACGCCAATCGCTTCGCAGGTTGGATTTCGCACTGGATCGTGGGCGAGCAGGGAGCATCCGAAGCCGTTCAGGATCCGGGAGACGACTTCGCCAATCTGGCCTGTGCCGACGATACCCACGGTTTTTCCGTGCAGATCGAAGCCCAAAAGCCCCTCCAGCGCGAAATTTCCTTCCCGGACACGGTTGTAGGCGCGGTGCGTCTTGCGGTTGAGCGTGAGCATCATCGCGACGGAATGTTCGGCGACCGCGTGGGGCGAATAGGCGGGAACTCGTGCCACGGCAATCCCGGCCGCTTCGGCGGCTGCGAGATCCACGTGATTGAAACCGGCCGAGCGAAGCGCGATCAGCCTGACGCCCGCCTCTGCCAGCGCCAGGATCACCGGCGTGCCGAGGTCGTCGTTGACAAAAGCGCAGACGGCGTCCGCACCCGCCGCGAGCGGCACCGTATCGAGCGAAAGACGCGCGTCCAGAAAAACAAGATCGTGCGCGCCTGCGCTGGCCGTTTCCAGATATCTCGCATCGTAAGGTTTGGTGCTGAAGACTGCGACCCGCATTTCATTTCCGATAGGCTGAGGTGACATTGTGCGTGGTATGCCCTGCCCGATCCCCTGTCAAACGGGTGCCCCGCGCGTACGCTGATCGCGTCCTTCAGGTGTAATTCCTGCGCTTCGACGTCTTCCCGATGCCGGGATTGAACGCATTCGTTGGATCGATTGATTTGTAGAACGCGGCCAGGTCTGACTTGGCGGCATACAGATGCCCGACATTGTGCTCTGCGGGGTATTCCGCCCCTCGTTGATCCAGCAATACCAGCATTGCCTCCTTGAGCGCGGCTACGTCCACACCCGCCTTCACGATATAATCCTGATGCAGCACGTGGCACAGGAAATGGCCATAATACATCCGGTGCAACAGTTTGCCCGCGATCTCGGGCGGCAGGTCCTCCAGCCAGGCACGGTCATTGCGTTTGAGTGCAATGTCGAGCGCCAGAATATCGGCGACATCGGCGCGGTGGAGGTTGTGATACCGGATCGCCGCGCCAGCCGCGGCAAACCGGTGCAGCCCGGCCAGCTTGCCCTCGCGCGGGGTACATTCGAAAAGATCACCCGACCGATGCGCAAAGAACTGCTGAAGGTGGGCCCGCGCCTCGGCGATGCCGTCATCCTGCGCCTTCAGGATCAGGTGATGTTCGAACCGGTCGCGGAACGCCATCATCCGCTGCGGCAACAGCCCTGGCACCAGTCGGGACAGCCCCTGCATGAGCCGGTCGGTGAAGCCGCGGGTCAGCCGCCACTTGTTCAGCCGCGCATCCACCGCCCCCTTCAGCGCGAAGACCGCAGGCAGCCGGTCCGTGCCCAGCCAGTCGATCATCATCACCGTGTCCTTGCCGTAACGGGCGGTGATGTCGAAACATTCCCGGTGCATATATTCCGCCGATACCGGCAGGATCTTGAAGCCCGACAGGATGTCGCGGCGCAGATCGGTCAGTTCGCCCGGGTCGTTGGTGCCTATATAGAACACCTGCTCGGCGGCGGGCGCGGGATAGGTATCCAGCCGCACGGCGAACACTGCCAGCTTGCCCGCGCAGCCTGCCGCTTCGTGCAGCCGCCGCGGGTCGGCATTGAAGCGCGCAGGTGTATCGGCCTCAACCTCGCGCACGCGTGTGGCATAATCGGTGTCGCTGGCCTTGCGGTTGCTCGGTTCCAGGTCGCCAGTGTCAAAGCGGCCTTCCTGCAACCGGATCAGGATGTCTTCGGGCGTGTCGCCCAACGCGATGCCGAGATGATTGACCAGTTCCAACTGCCCGTCCGCGGTGACGCGGGCGAAAACGCTCAGTTCCGTGTAGCTCGGTCCGCGCTGCACCAGAGAGCCGCCCGAATTGTTGCACACGCCGCCAATGATCGATGCGCCGATGCAGGACGACCCGATCACCGAATGGGGCTGGCGGCCCAGCGGGGCCAGCAGCTTTTCCAGCGCGAACAGCGTGGCACCGGGCAGGCTGACCACCTGTGCACCGCCCTGCACCGGGTGGATGGCGGTCATCCGGCGCGTGTTGATCAGCACGACCCCGCGGTCATAGGTGCCCTTGGGCGTGGAGCCCTCGGTCAGCCCGGTATTCGCCGCCTGCATGATGACGATCTTGTCGGCGGCGACGCAGGCCTGCAGCACCTTCCACTGCTCCAGAAGGGTGCCGGGCTGAACTACGCACAGCGCGTCACCTTCCCCCGAGCGCCATCCCTTGCGGAAGCGTTCTGTACGTCGCGCGCCGGTCAGCACATGGCGTGCACCGACGATGGAGCGCAGCTGGGTCACCAAGCCAGAATTCGTGATCGCATCGGTGGTATTTTCGGGGATTGCATCGGCAGTTTCGTCATGCATCGGTCCGTTCCTCCTCCAGCAAGAGCCACTAAGCCACGGACTTCAGACGATTTGCAGTCGCGCACCACAAAATACTATCGAAATTCCCGGTTTATGCACTCTTTGATCTTACCGTGCGCCGCAATCGGTGTGGTGGCTCTTTTCTGGAATTAAATCGTTGCTCCGAACTGCTCACGGTATCTGTTTGGCATGACGGGGTTCTTACTTTACCGACTAAAAGCCGACCACGATCAGACCGATGATCCCGGTAAAGACCAGGTAATAGATCGTCGGAATGATTGTTTTCGACAGTACGGCCCCTTCGCGCCCCAGAAAGCCCACTGTTGCCGCCGCGGCGACGACGTTGTGGATCGCGATCATGTTGCCCGCTGCCGCACCCACCGCCTGCAACGCGACAATCATTGATGTCGACTGCCCGAGCTGCTCTGCTACACCGTATTGAAACTGACTGAGCATCATGTTGCTTACAGTGTTGCTGCCCGCGATGAAGGCCCCAAGCGCTCCGGCCGTCGCCGCGAAGAACGGATAGACGTCACCGACCACCGATGCCAGCCAGGTCGACATGGCCACAGGCATGCTCGCCAGGTCCGCGGTGTTGACCCCCGAATTGATCAGGATCCGCACCATCGGAATGGTGAAGGCCAGTACAAATCCCGCCCCCACCAGCAGCTTTGCAGATTCTCCCACCGCCTCGCCGAACTGCGCAGGCTTCATACGGTGCAGCAACACCGTCGCGAGGGCGACGAAAACCAGAATGCCGCCGGGCAGATAAAGCGGCTGGATGCTTGCCGAAATCCCCGTTTCGCCAAAAATGTCCGACATCCCGAATGAAACGGAGGTCAGAAAGTCTCTGAAATCCGGCCAGACACGGCTAAGCACGAGAATACCGGCGACCAAAAGATAGGGCGTCCAGGCCATCGCCGATGAGACCGGTGCCTTGTCGGTCAGCTTCTCAAGCTTGATTTCCAGATCGCCGATCCATTCCGACGGCCACTGATCCGCAGGAGCAAAATCCCAGGTGTCTTTGGGCAGTAAAAATCCCTTGCGCGCCGCCGTCACCACGATGGCCAATGCCACCAGAGCACCGATCAGCGAAGGGAATTCCGGCCCTAAAAATACGCCTGCAAGGGCGTAGGGCACCGAGAAGCAAGCCGCCGCGAACAACGCGAACGGAACGATGGACAGCCCTTCGGTCCATGATCGTTTTGCGCCGAAGAAGCGGGTCATCATCATCACCATCAGGATCGGCATGAACAGGCCCACAAGAGCGTGCGTCAGCGCCACGTTTGCTACCACCGTGGAATAGAATGCCTCCCAACTAGACCCTTCAGCTTCAAGCTGCGCTGTAACGGCGACCCGATCGAGGCCGCTCGTAACGCCGATGACGATGGGCGTACCGACCGCGCCGAACGAAACAGGCGTGCTTTGCACCATCATGCCTAGAACCACCGCCGCCATCGCCGGGAACCCAAGCGCCACAAGCAATGGCGCGACAATGGCCGCTGGCGTACCGAAACCAGAAGCGCCTTCGATGAACGAGCCGAACAGCCAGACGATGATGATCATCTGCACGCGGCGGTCCGAACTGATCTCAGAAAAGCCGGAGCGGATCGTCCTGATGGCACCGCTGTGCTTGAGCGTGTTGAGCAGCAGGATCGCCCCGAAGATAATCCACAGAACCGAAAGCGTGATCAACAGCCCTTGCACCGTCGACGCGGCGACGCGGCTGAACGGCATGCCCCAGAAAAACAGCGCAATGAGCGCAGCAGACACGTACACGAGTGGCATCGCGTTACGAGCAGGCCACCGCAGCCCGACCAACAAGATACCGGCAAGCGCGATCGGCGCGAAACCGAGTAATGCTTGAAATCCCAAAGGCATATCCGCATCCCCCCCTTTATCGGATATTTTTGATGCTAATCGACCAGATGACACAGGGTCAACGCTCCGTCGGTAAAATGCCGTTTTGGTATAGGAGTGAGTCCCCGCAAATCTGCCTGATCGACCGCCCTTCCTGAAAATATGAACGACGAATTCTTGCAAACGTCTTCACAACCAGCACCCAAATATCTGCAAGCGCTACGGCGCTGCCCTATGCGGTGAGGCTTGACAGCGGCGCGTAGCGCCACGGCATAAGTTCTTCGATGCCGCTTTGCGAATGGCCGTCGAGGATCACGCGGAGAGTGGTGTCGAGGTAGTCGACGGGGTTGACGCCGGCCATCTTGCAGGCGACTCCTCAGCGAGCTGCGCATAATCACATGGTGGGCATAATTCCGCGTCAGGGCAATCGGTCTGATTTGATTTTCGACAGGGTTGGTGTCCAGCTCGAGGGTGCCTTCGTCTAGAAAGTTCGCCCTGAACAAGTCACAAGTCTCTGAATTTGCTCAGTGATCGCAGCAAGACTGTAGCAGAAAATTGCAGGGTTTCGTATTCTGGGTTTCGAAACCTTGCAGTTTTCCGGAGCCCTCGATGAAGCCCCATCCCCGTCAGAAAGAGCAGGACGATCTCCTGCGCCCGCGTCTGACCGACATGATCGACATGCGTCACGAACTGGCGAAGCTTGCCGCTCTGATCGACTGGGATTTCTTCGAGCGGGAATGGGCCGGGTTCTTTCCGTCGCACCGCGGGCGGCCGGCGACCTCGCCGCGGCTCGTGGCCGGGCTGCTGTATCTCCAACATGCCTACCGATTGTCGGACGAAGCCATTGTCGCACGCTGGGTCGAGAACCCCCAACTTCAACAGTTAAGCGCGTAAGTAATTGATATTGTTCAAGCGGTATGGCCGTTTTTGCCACAACTTGGCTGTTTCAAAAGGGTGTTTTCAGATCGAGGGCGTCAAAGAGGTCGAGTTGCTCCGGTTGCTGTCGGGTGAGGGTTGTTTTGGTGGCAGGGCCAATTCGGGCCACGTGCTGCTGAATGCGCTCCAGGAGATCGAGGGCGGTTCGGGG
>JBBSOT010000254.1:0-7447 GCA_038259455.1 Hyphomicrobiales bacterium
AGGCCGATGTCCGCAGGGTCCGGATCGCCGGTCAGGGGCGCAAGATTGGGTTCGCCGTCCGGTTCCCGGTGAACCTCGTAAATTCCCCAATGGGATGCGGTGTAATCAGTCATGTCGTCACGCACCAGGCCTGCCGGAAAGGCGTTCTATGAATATCTCGGCACAGATGAGAACCGGACTGTCACCCTTGACGGGCCGGCCGCGATGAATCTGGCCCTCGGCGTCGATCAACGCAATCTCGAGATCGACGGAAATCTCGCCTGCGCTGTCCCGGTCAACCTGCCCTTGCAAGCACAGGATCTCGGTCGGTATCGCATCGATGGCAAGTCCGCCTTCGAAGCGCGCGCCGATCGTGCTCCCGATCACGCTCAAGATGCGTCCCTGCAAGACGTTGTGGTGCGCGGCGATTTCGGCAATTGCCTCGACGAGGTCCTCGTTCGGGCGCACCCGCGCAACGATCAGGTCGCCTTGCGAAGGGCTTTCGGCATAGGGGCCAAACAGCGTGAAATTGGTCTCGGCGTCGGGCCGGGCATCCATCGAGATCGCGCAGCACCCTTTATAGCGGATTGTGCAATCGCTGCCGATCCTTGTGTCGAAGGGAAGGATGTGGCCACCCATCTCCCTGCCGTCCGCGTCGTGCCACAGAAGATGACCATGCAGGAACGGCGCGCCATCGCGTGAGCCGAAAGTGGCGGTTCCCGCTTCTATCCTGACCGGGCCCTCGCGGTGAAATGTCTCGCTATAATAAGCGACATGGTCCGGCGTCTTCGAATAGGTCGGCATGACGAAGTTCATCGGGCCAAGCTGCAATCCGGCCAGGTCGAGTGCGGCGCTGCGCACGCCCCTGGCGCCGAGTTCCGCACCGATTGCCTCGATAAGCACCTGCCCGGCAGAAAGCCGGATCTCGCCGGCCACCACGCTGTCGCTCAGGCTTTCGATCCGGTCGGGATGGGGCGGACCCGGATGGACGATCCGGCGCGGTGCCGGCGTCGCTGCGTTTGCTGTTTGCACGGCCATGTCAGAGCCTCCGTTCCGAACCGTTGCGCCGACGCGTCTCGTTGGCATTGCCGATGACAGCCGCCCGCGCGGGCTTCGTCCTGCTGTCTGCTGCGGCGATCCGCGCCTCGAGTTTTTGTGCCTCGGATTTCAGCATGGCGCCAATTTCCGGTTGGCGATCTTCATTCAGCCGGCTTTCGGTCGCGCCGATCGACAGCCCGCCGATCACGACGCCGGAGCCGTTGCGTATCGCGTGCCCGGCCGCCCATGCCCCGTGATGGAACAGGCCGCGATTGATCGACCAGCCCCGCTCGCGGGTTTCGGCAACCAGCGTGCGCAGCACCGTTTCCGTCAGCATCGGGTAATAATTGTCGTAAAAATCCCGGTTGGCGGCGAGCACGCTTTCCACTTCGGCATCCGGCAGGCTGGCAAGGATGGCGATGCCATGGGCCGCCACCCCTAGCGGATGGCGCTGCCCGACATTGAGGACATGGGAGCGTATCGGGTGCAGGCCCTCCTCGCGCAACATGCACAGCGTGTTGAAGCCCTGCCGCACCGAGAAGAACGCCGTATCGCCGGAGCGGTCCGCAAGCCGGCGCACCGATTCCTCGGCCAGCGTGTGCGAGGCAAAGCGGTCAGCCGCCAGGCTTCCATAAAGATAGATCGACACGCCCAGATGATAGCGCCGCGTCAGCTCGGACTGTTCGACCAGTCCCGCCCGGATCAGCGCCACCAGGAGCCGCCGCGCGGTTGGCTGCGTCAGCCCGCTCACACGCACCAGCTCCGATAATGTGGCGCCCGTCTCGTGTCGCTCGGCCACCATCACAAGAAGTGCCGTCGCCCGGTCGACGCTTTGGCTGCCTGCAGATTCCTCCACCACTTACCCCATGGCTCCATAATATGGACTACATAATAGCCTGAAAGCCATAAACTTCAAACAAACTATTTTACTTTGTGCGATTGTAAGATGTGAATACTCCATGATATGGAGTTTCCGCGCGGCCAAGCCGGGCGCGCTTGTCTGGTCCGGAAATCCTTGGGATGGCAGCGGCCGAAGCATAAATCGATTGGGAGGAAAACATGGCTATCACTCGCAGGCATCTTATCGCTGCCGCAGGAGGCACGCTTCTGGCCGCTCCGTTCGTTCGGACGTCCGCGGCGATCGCCGCCGACTACACCTACAAATACGCCAACAACTACACGCTCGAGCATCCGATGAACGTCCAGATGGCAGCCGCCGCCAAGCGCATTTCGGAAGAGACCGACGGCAAGTTCGAGCTCAAGATTTTCCCCAATAACCAGCTCGGTTCCGACACTGACACGCTGAACCAGGTGCGTTCGGGCGCCGTCGAGTTCTTCACCCTCTCGGGCCTGATCCTGTCGTCGCTCGTGCCTGTCGCGTCGATCAACGGCATGGGCTTCGCCTTCAAGGACATCGACACCGTCTGGGCGGCGATGGACGGCGATCTCGGCGCCCATGTTCGCGACGCGATCCGTGCCAACCGGCTCGAGGTTATGGACAAGATCTTCAACAATGGCTTCCGCCAGATCACCACGTCCACAAAGCCGATCCAGGTCGCTTCCGACCTCGACGGCCTGCAGATCCGCGTACCGGTCAGCCCGCTCTGGACCTCGATGTTCCAGGCGCTCGGCTGCGCGCCCGTCAGCATCAACTGGAACGAGGTCTATACGTCGCTGCAGACCGGCGTTGCCGATGCGCAGGAGAACCCGCTTGCAACGATCGACAGCTTCAAGATCTACGAAGTGCAGAAATACTGCTCGCTGACCAACCACATGTGGGATGGCTTCTGGATGCTGGCAAACCCGCGGGCCTGGAACGCGCTGCCCGACGACATCAAGGAAATCGTCGCGCGCAACATCAACCAGGCCGCCCTCGACCAGCGCGGCGAAGTCACCAGCCTGAACGAGACCCTGCAGTCCACCCTGGAAGGCAAGGGCATGGCCTTCAACGTGCCGGACAAGGACTCGATCCGCGAAAGGCTTCGCAGCGCCGGCTTCTACAAGGAATGGCGCGCGACCTACGGCGAAGAGGCGTGGTCCCTGCTTGAGAAATATTCCGGCGCGCTCGCCTAGCATCCAGCTTTGCCGAGGTCGCGGGCGCCGGATCATTCCTGGCGCCCGCCGCCGCGCACCTTTGATCATGATCAGGTGCCCCGCCTAAACCCTTTTGTCAGCCGAACGGGCCCAGCAATGACCCATACCGAAGAATTCCAAGTCGGAGAGCTGAGCGAGAACGAATTCGCCAGGCCGGGCTCGCCCTATATGGCCCCTGTCGAGGCGATTGCAGCGGTGTTGCTCACCGCCGTCATCTCATTGCTCTTTGTCGGCGTCATCTCGCGATACGTCATCAATTTTCCGATCATCTGGATCGAGGAAGCGGCGTCCATTTGCTTCATCTGGCTGGCCATGCTCGGAGCAGCCATCGCGCTCGATCGCAACGAGCACCTTCGACTGACGCTTCTGGTCAAGTTCCTGCCCGCCCGCATGAGTGAGTTCGTCGAGACCTTCGCCCTGGTGGTCGTTGGTACGTTCCTCGTTGCGATCATGCGCGTGTCGTTCGAATACGCCTACGAGGAATGGTTCATCACCACGCCGGCGCTGCACATCCCCAACACGTTCCGCGTGGCCGCCATTCCTTTCGGCATGCTGGCGATGCTGGTGCTTCTCGTCATTCGCATGGTCCGTGAATGCCGCCTGGTCCACGTTGCTGGATCGGTGGCAGTGGTCGCCTTGATCGGGCTGCTCTGCTGGCAGCTCTCGCCCGCCTTCATTTCCTGGGGCATGGCGTCGCTGCCGCTGTTTCTCGTCCTCTTTGTCGGATTGTGCCTGGTCGCAGGCGTGCCGATCGCCTTCTGCTTCGGCATCGGCACGATGAGCTATCTCGCCTTTGCAACGCATGTCCCGGTCTTCGTCATGATTGGCCGGATGGACGAAGGCATGTCCGGCGTCATCCTGTTGTCCGTGCCGGTCTTTGTCCTGCTCGGCTGCGTGCTCGACAGCACCGGAATGGGTCGCGCGATCGTCGAGTTTCTCTCTTCGATGCTCGGCCACGTCAAGGCCGGCCTGTCCTACGTCCTCCTGGTCTCGCTCTTTGTCGTGTCCGGCATCTCGGGCTCGAAGGTCTCCGACATGGCAACTGTCGCGCCGGCACTCTTTCCGGAGATGAAGCGGCGTGGCAACAAGCCGCCCGAGATGATCGCCCAGCTCGCCACCGGTGCGGCCATGGCCGACACGGTGCCACCGTCAATCGTGCTGATCGTTCTCGGTTCGGTCGCAGGCATATCGATCGCATCGCTGTTTGCCGCCGGCTTTTCGGTCGCCATCGTCCTTCTCCTGACCCTGATGGGCCTCGCCCGCTGGCGCGCCCGCCACGAGAACATGGAAGGCGTCCGCCGTTCTACCCTTCGCCAGGTTGGCAAGCTCCTGGTCTTCGCCATTCCGGCGCTGATCCTTCCCTTCGTGATCCGTGGCGCCGTCACCAGCGGCGCTGCCACCGCAACCGAGGTGTCGACCATCGCGGTCGTCTATTCGCTGGTCATCGGCACGATGATCTATGGCGGCATAAGCCTTCGATCGCTTTACCGGATGCTGGTCGAGACCGCCTCGATGAGCGGCGCGATCCTGTTGATCCTCGGAACGGCACTGTCCATGGCATGGGCGATAACCCAGGCCGGCGTCGGCCAGTCGCTCGCCGATTTCGCGACAAGCCTGCCGGGCGGCACTGCTTCCTTCCTGCTCTTGTCGATCCTGATCTTCATGGTGCTTGGCTGCGTGCTCGAAGGCCTGCCTGCGCTGGTGCTCATGTCGCCGCTCATGTTCCCCATCGCGGCCGATCTCGGGATGAACGAGATCCACTACGCGATGGTCGTCGTGGTTGCGATGAACATCGGCCTGATGACGCCACCCATCGGCATCGGGTTCTACCTGGCATGCCGCATAGGCAATGTGTCGCCTGACGACGCACTCGGCGCCATCTGGCCCTACGTCCTGGCATTGCTGGCAGGCCTTGCGCTGGTCGCCGCGATACCCGCGATTTCCACGGGGTTCTGGTAATGCCGGAAGACCTGGCCGCAAAAGCCACGCATGGCCGCCGCTTCGCGGGCAAGGTCGTCGTGGTCGTCGGCGCCGGTCGGCCGGCGGAGGGCTGGTCCAACGGTGCCGCCGCTGCTGCCGCCTATGCTGAGGAAGGTGGCACGGTCGTCTGCATCGATTATGACCGGAGTGCTGCCGACCGCATTTCGAAAATCATCGAGGCCGCTGGCGGCAAGGCGCTTGCGCTGGTCGCAGACGCCACCGACCTCGCCTCGATGGAGACGGCGATCTCGGAGGCGATAGCAAGCTTCGGGCGGATCGATGTCTTGCACAACAATGTTGGCGCAACGGTCATGGGCGGCCCGGTCGAGCTGACCGAGGCCGACTATCATCGCGGCCTTGAGATGAACCTCGGCACCGTGTGGCGAAGCTGCAAGCTGGTCATCCCGCACATGCTCGAGGCGGGCGGCGGGGCCATCGTCAACATCTCTTCGCTCGCCGCCCACCGATGGACCGGCTACGAATATTTCGCCTATTCCGTCGCCAAGGCTGCGGTCAACCAGGCGACGGTTTCCATCGCGCTGCAATACGCGCGCCAGGGCATCCGCGCCAACTGCGTCATGCCGGGCATCATCGACACACCGCTCATCTATCGCGAAATCGCAAAAAGCTACGGTTCCGTCGAGGAAATGCGCGCCGCGCGCGCCGCACTGGTGCCGTGCGGCTATGCGGGCCACCCCCAGGATGTCGCGGCAGCCGCTCTGTTTCTGGCTTCCGATGAGGCCCGTTTCGTCAACGGCGTCTGCCTGCCGGTTGACGGTGGGCACAGCGCCAGCGCCGCCGGCGCCGCGGCTCCAAACCCGGCGCCATCCGGCGCTGAAGCAACCGTTCGATCGTGAAAGGGAACGTGATGATGAAGGAGGCAAACCTCCACAACAGCCAGCTTGCCGAACGGGCCGAACGGGTCCGGCGCAACGCGATCGTCATGGCCGAGACCCAGGGCCAGGGTTATATCGCGCAGGCTCTGGGCGTGGCGGACGTTCTGTCTGTTGCCTACCTGCATTCGATGCGGGTACGGCCCGAACAGCCTGACTGGGAAGACCGCGACAGGTTTTTGCTGTCGGTCGGCCATTACGGCATTGCCCATTATGCCATTCTGGCGGAGGCCGGCTATTTCCCGGAATCCGAACTGACGACCTATGCCAGCGACGACAGCCGCCTGCCAATGTCGGGCATGACCTCCTACACACCGGGTGCGGAGATGTCCGGCGGCTCGATCGGCATGGGCCTGCCGATGGCAGTCGGCATGGGGCTCGGCCTCAAGCGGAAGAAGTCCGACTCCTTCATCTATGTCCTGATGGGCGATGGCGAACTTGCCGAAGGTCCGACCTGGGAAGCAGCCATCTCGGCCGCCAACTACAAGCTCGACAACATCATTGCGATCGTCGACTTCAACCAGGTCCAGGCCGACGGCCCGTCCATGAAGGTCATGAACACCGAGCCGCTGGTCGCCAAGTTCGAGGCTTTCGGCTTCTACGTCCAGCGCGTCGACGGAAATGACCTTCCGGCACTGGTCGCCGCCTTCGACCGGGCACGCGAGCATTCCGAGCCGCAGCCCCGCATCATCATTTGCGACACGAAAATGGGTTGCGGCGTGGACTTCCTCGAGAACCGCGAGAAGAGCCACTTCATCCGGCTCGAACAGGAAGACTGGGCACGTGCCTACACCGCGCTCGATGCAAGGAGCCAGAAATGAACACCGCCGCTGTAAACCTTATGCCTGCACAAAAGCGGCCCGACATCACCGCCTCGTCGGTCGATGAGGGGCACCGCACGGTGCCGATGCCTTTCGGCAACGCGCTGATCAAGCTGGCCGAGGAGCGCCCGGAGATCGTCGGCATGAGCGCCGATCTCGCCAAATACACCGACATCCACATTTTTGCCGAGCGTTTTCCGGACCGCTTCTACCAGATGGGCATGTCCGAGCAGTTGATGGCGACCGCGGCTGGCGGGCTGGCCAAGGAAGGCTTCATCCCCTTCGCCACCACCTACGCCACCTTCGCGTCGCGCCGTTGCTACGATTTCATGTCACAGGCCGTGGCCGAGCAGGACGCCAACGTCAAGCTCGTGGGCGGCCTGCCGGGCCTGACCACCGGCTACGGTCCGAGCCACCAGGCGACCGACGATATTGCGATCTTCCGGGCCATGCCGAACATGACCGTCATCGACCCCTGCGATGCTTTTGAGATTCAGCAGATGGTGCCTGCCATCGCCGACTATCCAGGCCCGGTCTACACCCGCATCCTGCGCGGCAATGTCGCGATGGTGCTCGACGAGTACAATTACCGCTTCGAACTGGGCAAAAGTGCGCTGCTCCATGGCGGCAATGACGTGCTGA
>JBBSOT010000255.1:0-7430 GCA_038259455.1 Hyphomicrobiales bacterium
AACACCAAACGCCTCGGCGATCTGGGGACTGGTCCAGCCCGTGAGCGTCAACAAGATCGCCCGTGCCCGGTCCGCTTCCCCGCGGTCGCGCGATGCCGCGAGGGTTCTCAAGGCGACGCATTGCTCGCCACTCGCCATCACCGGAGATCGGCCCGTCATGCTTCACCTCGCGAATCCATCCTCGAAGGGAAGTGAATCGTAGGTCGAAGCGTTGGTCAAGCCATCGGAATCTGCTTAGCTATGATTTCGATGTGGCCGAAGTCCGCGGCAGTAGAAAATAATCGCACGGTACGGGTATTGAATCTGAAGCTAGCCATCGAACTCGACCTTCCTTGGTTGGTTAGGCCGGTTAGGGCGTTGGCGCGCTCTGACCGGCCGTTTACCGGGTGCTGTCCGGGCGGTACTGCTAGACGAATCCTTCACCAACACCACGGCGTCTTAACTTGTTGATCAGCATTTGGTGTTGATGTGGGTAAGCCATGACCCACGCTGACGCGGTTACATCGGCCCACCCGTCAACCTGCGCAGCGACGCCCGTAAGTTCGAGAATCGTCACAACGCAGCAGTTCGATAGACGGGGGAAAGCGGTGCAGCCCTTATCGCAAACGGGTGTTCGACAGACGGCCGCCGCCGCAGTTGCAACGCGTGAGGCCGGACCTCGGTCCAGCCATGTGCCGATCCATCCGGGTTTTGAGATTCTTATGGAGTTGAGAGGCGTGCTGCTCACCTACGACACCATCTATGCAGTGCATTCTTTACAAGACATCGCATAAGGGGTATTTGGCGTCAAGCGGGTTTACCGGGAATTCCACAATCTTAAGTCAATCGGGAACGAGGGCCTTTAGAGACACGCCGACTGCGCGAGCGAGGGCGTGGGCGCTGGACATACGCAGATCCGACCGTCCCTTCTCGATCAGAGACATCCGGTTCAATGACAAGCCGGCGGCAATAGCGACGGCAGCCTGCGTCATCCCGGCATTAATGCGTGCCCTATACAGATTGGCGCCAAACGCAAAGGCGGCGCTCGTTTCCAGCCGGGCGGAAGTCGGTATCTCTTTTGAGCCTGGCAACATCGCGATTCGCAGTTCTGTTTCGACAACAGTGCGTAACACGTTCGCGGCGCATCGAAAAAGAGATAAATCTCTCAATCCAGGCGTCCCCAATGTGCCAACGTACCTTTGAGTCATAGGGAAGCAGGATGACATAACCCACTGAAAACGCCGAAGGCCGCCCGAAGGTTGCTCCACAACGTCAGCATGGGGCACGGATCAGTTATATGGTCGCAGTGCCCCATCCTCGTCATCAATCAGGCAATTCGGACATAGCTCGGCTGTCTCAATTTCGAGATGCGATTGAGGACATGCATAGCTACGTTGACTTCGTTCGCACGAAATTCGTCCTGACGAGAGCATAAGTTATCGCCGATCACTTGTTTCCAACCTCCGAGCGCCGCCTCGACTTTGGCGCGCCGCTTGTAGCCAGAAACTTACTACCAAGCCATGCGACCCTTCTCGGTGATGCACTGGAGATGGCAGTCGCGCTGTGTCGGCGCGGTTTCCGCCGTTTCACCTGACACCGCCGTGGTGCGTGGTGGCACAATCACCACCGCGTCAGGGTGATGTTCGGCAACGGCGGCGTAAACAGCATCCAGATCATAGAGCATGATCGCACGGGCCGATCGGCTACTCCTACTCATCAGCGACCTTTTCAGTACTGGCTACCGCAGGGGTGGTTCAGCCAACTCGTGATCTGGCGCCCCCACCATCGTTAGAAAGTTATATCTAGCTTTTGTTAAACAGTTAGGGGCTCAAAGCGACACGCGATTCCATGGACTTACATGGAGTCGCCGTTCCCGTTACCCCGTTAGTTCGTTCCTGAAACCCCGTTCTCAGACGTTTGCGATTCCCCGAGGCTGCGTTCCCGTTTCCCCATGCGGCTAGACTTATCCACCGTTCCCGATCCCCCGAGTTGTGTCGTTGCGTTCGCGATACCCCGGTGATTGACACATCGATCCGCGGTGGGCTGATAGCCGCCGCCTAGTTTTAAGCTGCGATCTTCGCAGTGAACATTAGAATCACCCCCTAGATGGCCTCGGTAACGGCTGCGCTCTTGGGGAATCGGGAACGTTATATCCCTTTGCGCCGCGGACTCGGGGTAACGGGAACGCCTTTAGGGCCAAAACTCGGGGAATCGGGAACGTATAGGGCCTTTTTATGACTCGTCCTGTTCCGGCATGATTAACGATGGAAGGAGACTACGATGGCGACTGGAATTTCTGCTCAGGCTGAAACGGAGAGTGTCCTGACGCAGGGTCAGATCGACCTATTCGTGGAAACTCTGGTCACGGCGCCACTGCGCGACGATCGGGCGACGATGGAATTTCCGTTTTTTGCCCTACAGAAGCGCCCCCTCATGACCCCGATCATCTATCAGGACGGCAATGTCGCCATTCGCATTTCGCCCGGTGAGCGGGGTATCGCCTCGATCTGGGACAAGGATGTGCTGATCTATTTGTCCAGCCTGATCAACTCCAAGATCGAACGTGGGGAGGACGTCTCACGTACCGTGCGCATTGCAGCTTATGATCTGCTGCGCGTCACGCGCCGCCATACCGGCAAGAATGGTTATCAGGAAATCTATGACGCTTTGTTCCGACTTCGGTCGACCACTATCACGACGGATATCCAATCGGGCGGCGAGCGTGAAACCCGAGGCTTTGGCTGGATTGATAGCTTTCGTATCTTGACCCGAGAGAACAAGGCCGGGAACCGTGTTATGCAGGGGTTGGAGATCACCCTGAATGACTGGACCTTCCGCGCGCTGGTGAAGGATCGGCGGGTCCTTGCCATCAACCCAGCGTATTTCGATCTGACGGGTGGTCTCGAACGCCGGCTGTACGAGATTGCCCGCAAGCATGTGGGCAGGCAGGTCGAATGGCGAGTGTCGCTCCTGCACCTAGCCAAAAAATGCGGAACAATGCAGCAGAACCTGCGGCGCTTTAAGTTCGACCTGAAAGCGATCGCGGAGCTCGACCGATTGCCAGACTATCAAATGTTCCTGATCAACGACCATTCATCTCCATTGGCTAAGGCCTTGCAGTCGATTGGGATAAAAGGGGTAAAGGGAGCAAAGCGCACCCCGAACGAAGCCGTACTTGTCGTGTTTAAGCCTCGGACTGCGACTATCGAGACTGAGATCAAGGCTGCGTGACGCGCTGGGACAGGATGGAGGAGCCAAGCCGCTGCAGCCCGATTCTTTCGTGGTTCCGCTGAACTCCAAAACTTTCTCCATCCCCGCTCACGCCGCAGCTATTAGGCTTCAACCATTTCCGCGGTTATCGATTTCTCAGTAACGACAGTACGGAAGAGCCTGATCCAATGATGTGAGTTGTCATGCCCGACTATCATTGAGAGCATTCAAACCCGTAGGGTTCGTTCCGGATTAGGTAGGGTATAGGCTCACGGGGATAGGGTTGGTTTGGTGGCGGAGTTTGAGACCGGGGAGACGACGGCGGTCGAGGCTGCCCATCTCGAACGCGATGAGCAGGCAGGCTTTGCCGATCTTGGGCTTCGTCTCGCGGACGCAAAACGGCTGACCGCCGCGATCCAGGCGGAGATGGTGCCGACACAGGTGACGATTGCCGGCGAGGATCGCCGCTCATGCGCCGGGTGCGGGCGCGTCCTGGCAAGCAAGGGCCATTACACCGCAACGTCCCGCTCGCTGTTTGGCGACGTGCCAATCCGGGTTCGGCGCCTGCTCGCCTGTCTCTGCCATGGGATTGGCGAAGCAAGGAGCTTTGCCGCCTTCAACCTCGAGGCTGAGACGGTGGCGCCCGAACTGGCCTATGTGACGGCGCGATATTCGGCGTTGGCGCCGTTTGGCAGGGTGGCAGACCTGCTGTCAGAACTACTGCCTGTCAGAACTACTGCCTGTCAGCGGGTCGGTGCGGCCGCATGTCCCGACAACAGCGGAGCCGGCAACGGCACGGTTGGGTGAAGCCGTCGTTGTTGGGCTTGATGGCGGCTACGTCCGCAGCCGGCACCGGCAGGACGAACGGCATTTTGAGGTGATTGCCGGCAAGGTCATCGATGTTCAAGGCGGCCAATCCCGCTTCGCTTTTGCGCGCAACAGTCCGGCGATCGCGTCCGATGCGTTCAAGCAGGCGCTCGCGGTAGCAGGCGTAACGGCAGACACGCCGGCGACAGTGTTATGTGACGGCGATGCCGGGTTGTGGCGGCTGCAGCGTGAGGCGCTGCCGAACGCCACAATCGTGCTGGACTGGTGCACGCTGCGGTGCGCTTCGAACACGCGTTACAGGCCGCTCGCGGCCTTGGCGTGATCGACGCAACGCTGGCGGTCGAAGTAGTTCGCGGACTGGAGCAGGCGAAGTGGCGCTTGTGGCATGGGCGTCGGCCAGGATGCCGGCGCAAACTCGCGGCGCTCTGCCGCTGGGCGCAACGTAGCTATCTACAGGACGTGGCAGGCATCGGGCGCCTTGAGCACTACGTCGGCGAGCTGCTGGCCTACCTCGATCGGAACCAGGGAGCGCTGGTGCGTTACGCCGCCCGGCGCCGGAATGGCGAACCGATCTCGACCGCGTTCGTGGAGAGTGCGGTCAGTGAGATCATCGTCAAACGCATGAACAAGAAACAGCAAATGCGCTGGAACAGGGCGACGGTACAGCCCTTCCTCGACGTGCGGACAGCGGTGTTGAACGATACGCTCGAGGACGCCTTCCGTCGCCGCTATCCGGGCTTCCATCCGATAGACGGCGACCAGATACTCGCATTGGCGCTGTAATGAACCTTACAGGATTGCATGCTCTCGACCGGCACGGGTATCGAGTAGCGGAGGATATGGCGATGCGATCGGTACCTCTTCTAGGCTTCACGCTCCTGCTCGCTGCCGGTGCGCCTGAGCTCCGGCGGCGCGTCCGGTTGCCACGGTGTGAAGCTGCCCCGCTTTCGTAGAGTGTTTGATGGTTTTCGTTGTTACGGTTCCACGATAACCACCTCCATCGTTTCCTCGTAGGTCATGGGCGAGCGGTAACCCAAGGCCGAGTGCAGCCGAACGGGGTTGTACCAGCCTTCGATAAAGATGAAGCAGGCCATCTTCGCCTCGGCCTGGGACGTGCCGGGGTTTGAAGCGTGCGTAGAGGTCGAGTTGGCCAAGTTGAAAGCAGAGTTGGCCGGTAACGGCAGCCTCATGGTCGTCAACCCGCTAACGCGCCGGGAGGACATCGAACTGCGCCTAGCGAGGCGGTGGGCGTCCCGCTAATAGCGAAGGCTGCGTGAAGGAGCGCTGGCCTCAGATCCCCGCCTGCCGGTTCCGTAGTTTGTATAAACCGGCGTTCAGCGCCTTCCCCGTTTGTACCGATCCCTCACCATGTCCTTATCCTCAATAGTGAAGCCGTCCTTCCGCAGCGCCCGCATGATGAAGAACGCAATCGTCGCCTTCTCCTCCGCAGAGCGCACGCGCAGTTCGCGCGCCAGATACTCCGGTACGTCGATCCTGAGTGGCTCCAGCGGCGTCAGCGGCTCTTGTGGCCGCATATGGGTGGACGCACCCCACGCCTGCCCCAGCGCCCGTGAATTGGCCTGCACCTGATCGTCCGCCATCTCTCCGCGTGGCCGGAGCCGTGGCGGAGCAGTAGGCTTCACCGTCAAGTCGTCATCGAGCGAGGGCAGTTCTTCCGGTTTCGTCGCCATCACGCCGCCTCCCTGGCCATCAGTTCGAGCTGTTCCAGCAGCTCGTCGGTGATCTGCGCCACATTCTCGGCAGCCTTGTCCTTCGGATTGGCTTGGCGAGGCACCTTGCCAGTCATGTGGATATTGCGGATGGCATTCCGCTCCATCAGGGCAGTGCGGAAGATATTGACCCCCCTGCCCTCAAGGCTCTTTCTGAGATGTTTCGACTCCCGGCTTTCGAACTGGGTTGGCACCCGCGTCCAGATCAGCGCCCGGCCAATCGGCACCCGCGCCAGTTCCTGCGCATTATCGATCTGAGCGATTGTCCTCATGGCATCGCGGGTATCGGGCAGCGAGGTCTGCGACGGCACCAGAACGAAGTGAGAGCGTTGCAGCGCCATCAGCGCCAGTGTCGACGATCCTCCGGCCAAGTCGATGATAACCACATCGCTATCCGCCTCCGCCTGTCTCAGTGTAGGCAGGATGTTGTCCTCGGTGATGGCGCCGATCACCGTGAGGCCGGGGATGTTGGCCCGTTTGCCGAAAGCGAGGGAGTGCTGGTTCAGGTCGCTATCAAGCAGCGCCACCTTCCAGCCTTTGGCGAGCGCCAGTTCCGACCCGATCAGGATGGCGAGGCTGCTTTTTCCAACCCCGCCTTTCGCACTTGCGAGAGAGACTGTTGCCATAGTCAGGAACTCCACTACCGACGCGCGGTGGTATGGAGGTTTTCACAAATTCCTGCAAGCTGGTTTTTGTATCTGGCGAAATTGCGGTATCGACGTTGCGCGGTTACCATATACAATACTTTGTTAGTTCCGCTGTATTCCGATGGCGGCAGACTGAGGAACCGCAGTATCAGAGTAAAGTGTGACGGGGAAAGAAGCGTATACCGGTTTATCGGTATGCGCATTTTAGCAAACCGCCGGATGCCGCTCTCCAGGTGCAGCGGTTCAAGTCATTGAAGTCCGCGTACGGATAGCCACGGGATTTTCACAAACCGTTATACGGCGCTTTTGCGGTTTCGCGGTATGCGTCTTTATACCTTCCGATGTGGTCGACGTGCTTTCCAAAGACGCTGGGCCGGGCAGCCGACTTAGCGCCAGGTGTAACAGCGCGCATCTATCGTTTGTGGTTTATTCTCGGCTACCATCCCGCTCATGTTGCACAACGCAGCCAGCGCAACGCCAGCCAGCGTAACGCCGCGAATACGTCTTGTCCGGCCCGCTCGCCGTATTTTGCCGCTCGGACGCTCGCGATTGGCTGCGGCACCTGCAAGCGCCAGCGTCTCCTCCTGCCGGTGCCTGACCGGCTCGTCATCTACGGCGGCAGCATGAAGGTGGGGCAGATCGTCAGCCGCGTCCGCTGCGCGGCGCCAGGATGTGGAGCGCGGCCCAGCCGCATCGTCATCAGCAACAGGCTCCACGAGGTGCCGCTGGTAGGGCAGGGCCGTATGACTAAATAATTGGTGTTACTCGTGCCACTTCGCCGGATCGAACCTAATGTGGCCGGATGAGTCCGTTTGTCGGTGCGATTGTGGCGAAGCTTTCTCTGGCACGATAAAAGTCAGCGCCGCCTCGAATTGTGACAACGCCCCCACCTAAACGCACTATGCCCGATAATCCCCAAACCACCTTTCGCGCCATGCGGCCTGCGCCGCCAGCTCGGCGAACCCGGCCCCGACCGCAGCATGCAAGGTTTTTTCAATATAACGAATAGCATCCAAACTTCGCCCTGCAGACAACT
>JBBSOT010000256.1:0-7404 GCA_038259455.1 Hyphomicrobiales bacterium
CGGGCGCTCGAGGCCTTCGGCTACGCAAGCATCGACATCAACGGGCTGGTTGCCGGCATCTGGGTTCTGGCCTTCGTCCAGGGCGCCTACGCAACCGAAGTCATTCGCGGCGCCATCCTGTCTATACCGCAGGGGCAGATTGAGGCGGCGCGGGCCTATGGCATGTCGCCGGGCAAGATGCTGCGGCGAATCACCCTGCCGGCCATGCTGCCTTTCGCCATTCCGGGCCTTGCGAATCTATGGCTCATCGCGACCAAGGATACTGCCTTGCTAGCCATCGTCGGCTTCAGCGAACTGACGCAGGAGACGCGAACGGCGGCCGGCCAGACCAAGGCGTACTTCACGTTCTTCATGGCAGCCGGCGGCCTGTATCTCACCCTGACGCTTGTCTCGAACTTCTTCATTGCGCGTGTCGAGCGCTGGTCGCGACGCGGCATGCCTTCGGTCGCCGGAGGCGGCTCATGAGCCGAGTTCCGGCAGACGGCATCATCGACCGGGCGGCATACGCATCACTATGGCTGCAGCCGCACCGGATCGTTCTCATCGCCATAGCTGTTGGGCTGGTCGCCTCGGCCGCATTCTTCATGCGCTGGGATTGGATCCCGCAATATTTCGACCTCGCGCTCCTGGGTCTTTGGCGAACGATCTGGATCCTCGTGGTCACGGTCATTCTTGGATTCATGCTGGCGGTGCCCCTGGGGCTGGCGCAGGCGACCGGCCCGTGGTGGCTGGCAGTGCCGGCCAAGGCATTTTGCACCGTCATCCGCGGCACGCCGCTTCTGTTGCAGCTGTGGCTTCTCTACTACGGTCTCGGTTCCCTGTTCCCGCAGTTTCCCTGGATCCGCCAGTCGGAGTTCTGGCCCTATCTCCGGCAGGCATGGCCATATGCGGTACTGTCGCTGACCATCTCATACGCCGCCTACGAAGGCGAGGTGATGCGCGGCGCGTTTGCCGGTGTTCCGCGTGGCCAGTTGGAAGCGGCGCGCGCCTATGGCATGAGCCGCTGGAAGGTCTTTCGTCGCATTTGGATGCCACAGGCGTTCTATCGCGCGCTTCCAACGCTGGCCGGCGAGACTGTGCTGCAACTGAAGGCAACGCCTCTGGTTGCGACGATCACCGTTGTCGATATTTATTCCGTGGCCTCGCGGGTCCGGCAGGAGACGTTCATCGTCTACGAGCCACTGCTGCTTTTGGCGCTTATGTACCTTGTCATCACCGGGATCATCGTTTTCGCGTTCAAGAAGCTCGAAACGCGGGTTCCGGCCCGCACCGCCTGAAGCCGTGAGCAACTTTGTCCACATCGGACTCAGGGAAGCGCAGGCGCTGTGCGAAGAGGCAGCGATTGCGAGCGGGGCGACGGAAGAAGTGGCGCGTTCCCTCGCCAGGGCGGTCGTGTCCGCCGAGGCGGAAGGACACGCCCTGATGGGACTTGCCCACTTCGTCGGCTACCTGGACGCAATGCAGGCCGGTCGACTTGATGGCGCCGCCGATCCGTTGGTGACACGACCGGCGCTGGCGCTCTATCTCGCCGATGCCATGCAAGGTTCCGCCTATACCGCTTTCGACCGCGTCTTCGACGACCTCGTCAAGACCGCATGCCTGTTCGGACTCGCCCTGTTTTCGCAAAAGAATGCCTATACGAGCGGTGCGCTCGGCTATTTCACCAGGCGATTGGCCGAGGCTGGCCTTGTGTCCATTGCGGCCACGAACGGTCCGGCTCTGCTCGCAGGCTCGGGATCGTTGCGACCGGTCTATTGCACCAATCCGTTGTCGTTTGCCGCGCCCGTCGCCAACGGCCCGCCACTTGTCATCGACCAGTCATCCAGCGCCACGGCGTTTGCGTCCATCCGCAAGGCGGCAAGCGAAGGGCGCGACATACCGCAAGGCTGGGCCGTCGATGCAAGCGGGCATCCGACAACCGACCCGCATGAGGCGATGAAGGGCGCGCTGCTGGCCTTCGGTGGGGAGCGTGGCGCGAATATCGCGCTGATGGTAGAGGTGCTCGCTGCGGGTGTTTCGGGCGCCAACTGGTCGCTCGACGCGCCAAGCTTTGCCAGCGGATCTGACAATCCCGGAACCGGCCTGTTCGTCCTGGCTATTGAAGCGAAGCTTCTGGACCCTGGCTTTGAAGACCGTATGCGGCACCAGTTGGACAGGCTCGGGTCGGATTACGGGGTCCATATTCCAGGCCAGGGCAAGGGCTTGACGCGTCGGAATGCCCCTTCGCTCGGGCTCGACATCCCTCGCGCCGTTCATGACCGCATCGCGGTCGCTGGGGGGCGACGCGTCCGATCGTGATGGAGCCGTAGCAAAAGGCGGCGAACGATGCCCTTTGCGTTCCCGGTAAAACGGACTAAGAAGCGCTGAAACCATGCGCCTGAGACGCTGCCGGAGCCCGCTATGACCGAGATACTGCAGACCCCGAAACTGGTTACCGTTTTTGGGGGTTCCGGCTTTCTCGGTCGCCACGTCGTGCAGGCGCTTGCCAAGCGCGGCTACCGCATCCGTGTTGCAACACGCCGGCCCGAGCTTGCCGGCCATCTGCAGCCTCTCGGCAATGTCGGGCAGATCCAGGCCGTCCAGACCAATCTGCGCGTCCGCTGGTCTGTTGACCGAGCCGTTCAGGGCGCAGACCACGTCATCAACCTTGTCGGCATTTTGTTTGAATCGGGCTCGCAGTCGTTTTCATCCGTGCAGGATGAAGGAGCGAGAGCCGTCGCCGAAGCAGCGCTGGCCGTCGGTGCCGGACTGACGCATGTGTCGGCTATCGGCGCTGATGCGGACGCCGATTCGGTCTATGGCCGCACCAAAGCCCTTGGCGAAAAGGCAATCACCGAGACGATCAAGGATGCGGTGATCTTCCGGCCATCGATCGTGTTCGGTCCCGGAGATGGCTTTTTCAACCTTTTCGCCAACATGGCGCGCTTTTCTCCGGCTCTGCCAATGATCGGCGGCGGCACAACGCGTTTGCAGCCGGTGTTCGTCGGAGACGTTGCAGAAGCAGTCGCCCGTTCGGTGGACGGGTTGGTCAAGGGCGGTCGCGTCTATGAACTTGGCGGCCCCAACGTCATGACTTTCCGCCAGGCCATGCAACAGATGCTTGACGTGATCGACAGGAAGCGTCTTTTGATAACTGTGCCATGGTGGCTGGCCTCTTTGCAGGGGTTGATCCTTGGCATGTTGCCCAAACCGTTGCTGACCACCGATCAGGTGACGCTGCTCAAGTCTCCGAATGTTGTATCAGCCGAAGCCGAAGCCGAGGGACGCACCCTTGCGGGTATCGGGATCTCACCGCAGTCCGTCGCAACCATCCTGCCATCCTATCTATGGCGTTACCGGATCGCCGGACAGTTCACGCACAAATCCGAGGCCTGAGGCGCGGCACGGGCAAAGTGGAGCTGATCGGAGCCTGGCTGCCGAACGGGCTGGCCCCGTTAAGTGCAGTCCTTCTCGTCATCGCCAGTTTCTTTACATCGGCGCTCACCGCCTCCTTTGGCGTCGGCGGTGGCGTTGCGATGCTCGCCCTCATGGGACTCTTCATGCCGGTTGCATCGCTGATCCCGATACATGGTGCTGTTCAGCTTGGCTCCAACACCGGCCGCGCATGGCACCAGCGCCCGTTCGTGCGAATGGATGTTGCGGCTCCCTTCATTGTCGGCAGCCTCGTTGGTGCTTTCGGCGGCTTTTTTCTCGTCGTGCAGTTGCCGGACGCACTGCTGAAGTTGGTGCTTGGTGGCTTCGTGCTGCTGCTGACCTGGACAAAAATCCCCGGCATCGAGCGCGTGAGCCGTCTGGCACTCGTCGCAATCAGCATGGTTCTAGCCGTCGCCACAATGCTTCTCGGCGCTACAGGACCTTTGGTATCTGCTGTTTTCGCGAATTTTTTCCGAGGTGATCGCAAGGCGCTGGTGGCCACTCATGCTCTTGCCATGACAACCCAGCACTTTCTGAAGATCGTCGTTTTCGGCATGGCAGGCTTTGCCTTTCACGACTGGCTACCGCTGATCGCGGCAATGCTGCTGACCGGCTATCTGGGCACAGTCTATGGCACAAGACTGCTTGATCGATTGCCTGAAGAAGCATTTCGCAAATGGTTCAGGATCGGCCTCACACTCCTGGCGCTCGATCTCGTCCGACGCGGCATCATGGGGCTTATGTAACGCTATCCCCAGATAAACAGCGCCGCCAGCCCGACGGTGCCAACGATCAAGCGCCACCACGCAAACAACGCAAAACCGTGGCGCGACACATAGTCGAGCAGATAACGAACGACAATGACGGCCATCACGAAGGCAGCGATGAAGCCGACGCCGATGATCGGCAGGTCCGCCACCGACAGAACGTCGCGATTCTTGAACAGGTCGTAGGCGAAGGCGCCAGCCATGGTCGGCATGGCAAGAAAGAAGGAAAACTCGGCGGCCGAGCGCTTGTCGGTGCCCATCAACAGGGAACCAACGATCGTCGCGCCGGAGCGCGATGTGCCGGGGACAAGCGCCAGGCACTGGAAGAGGCCGATTTTCAGGCACAGCGACAGCGGGTAGTCCATGACGTCGTGATATCTCGGCTTCAGGTCCAGCCGGTCGACCCACAGCAGGATGAACCCGCCGAGAATCAGCATGACACAGATCAGCTTCGGCGTTTCGAACAGCACGTTCTTGATGAAGCCATGCCCTATCACGCCGGCGAAGGCCGCCGGCAGGAAGGCGATCAGAATTCCGAGCACAAAGCGGCGCGTCCGCGCATCGGATGGGAAATCGATGAGCATCTTCCACAGACGTCCGAAATAGACCGTCAGTATGGCCAGGATGGCGCCCAGCTGGATCAGAATCTCGAATGCCTTGCCTGTCGACTTGAATCCGAGAAAATGCCCGGCAAGCAGGATGTGGCCTGTGGAAGATACCGGAATGAACTCGGTCAAACCCTCCAGCAATCCAAGCAGCAGGGCTTCCACGATCGTCTGGTGTTCCATGCTGGCTCCGCAACTGGAAGGGCGCATTTGCTTGTCACGGCGCGCAACTAACCCTATAGGTCATGCGTCGCGGCGACCCCTGAATCGGGGCGCTCAACGTGTAGCGGCGAGGCCTTCGCGAGGCCAGCAGCATTTTCACATTTTTCGCAGGCTTCATGCTCACGCTTTTCCATCATCCGATGTTTGCCACCTGCCGCTTTGTCCGCCTTGCTTTCGGCGAGTATGGCGAGGAACTGGCGCTGATCGAGGAAAAGCCGTGGACCCGGCGAAAGGAATTCCTGGCGCTCAACGCTGCCGGCACGCTGCCGGTGCTGCTTGCAGAGGGCGACGTACCGATCATCGGCGCCCATGTGATCGCAGAATATCTCGACGAGACCCGCGGTGCGCTGAAGCGCGAACGGCGGCTACTCGCCGAAGACCCGATGGACCGCGCCGAGATACGGCGGCTGGCCGACTGGTATCTGGTCAAGACCGAGAGCGAAGTGACGCGGCATCTGGTTCGTGAGCGCGTGTTGAAACCTTTGATGCCGGAGGCGCTCGGTGGAGGATCGCCTGATTCGTCGGCCATCCGCGCGGCGCGCGCCAATATCCGGCAGCACATGAAATACACCAATTGGCTGGCCGGCACCCGGCCGTGGCTGGCTGGCCCGCGGATTACCTATGCCGATCTGGCGGCGGCGGCGACGCTCTCCATTCTGGATTATCTCGGCGAGGTGGACTGGACCGGCCACAATGCGGCGCGCGACTGGTATACGCGCATGAAATCGCGGCCCTCCTTCCGCCCATTGCTTGCGGACAGGGTGCGCGGGCTTTCCCCGGCAGCTCACTATGCGGATCTTGACTTCTGAGCGGCATGTCCGGGGCGAGACGCTCCGGCAGATGATCAGCCGCGAGGCTGAACGCGCCGGCTTCTGTTCCGTCGCCGTCACAGGCCCCGATGCCATCCCACTGGCGCCGGCTCGTCTGCGTCAATTCGTCGACGACGGCTTTCACGGCTCCATGAACTGGATTGCCGAGACATTCGCGCGACGCAGCGATCCGAAAACCCTGTGGCCCGAGGTCCGTTCGATCATCGTTGTGGCCATGAATTACGGTCCCGACCGCGATCCGAGAGACATACTCGATCGACCCGACCGCGGCGCGATCTCGGTCTATGCCCAAAACCGCGACTACCATGACGTCATGAAAGGCCGGCTCAAGGAGATGGCGGGCCGGCTTGTGGCGCGCGCCGGCGGCGACGTGAAAGTGTTCGTCGATACCGCGCCGGTCATGGAAAAGCCGCTGGCAGAAGCTGCCGGCATCGGCTGGCAGGGCAAGCACAGCAATCTGGTAAGCCGCGAATTCGGCTCCTGGCTTTTCCTCGGCTCGATCTTCACCACCGCCGAGATTCCTGCCGATGCCGCTGAGGAGGACCATTGCGGCTCCTGTCGCTCCTGTCTCGACGTTTGCCCGACGGACGCATTTCCCTCACCCTACCGGCTCGATGCCCGGCGCTGCATCTCGTACCTCACGATTGAGAACAGGGGACCGATTCCGGCTGAATTCCGCACGGCCATCGGAAACCGTATCTATGGCTGCGACGACTGCCTGGCGGCATGCCCATGGAACAAGTTCGCCAGCCGCGCCTCCGAAGCAAAGCTTGCAGCGCGCAATGATCTGCGTGAACCGGCCCTGGCCGACCTGCTGTCGCTCGACGATGCAGCCTTTCGCACATTCTTTTCCGGTTCGCCGGTCAAGCGCATCGGCCGCGACCGCTTTTTGCGCAATGTGCTGATCGCCGCTGGCAATTCGTCCGACCGTTCGCTGGTCGATGCCGTCATCAGCCTGCTGAACGACCCGTCCCCGGTGGTGCGCGGTGCGGCCGTGTGGGCGCTGTCGCGACTGACCGGCACTGCGGTCCTGGCGGATTTGATGCGGTCACATGCGCCAAGCGAGACCGATGAGAGCGTACAGTCCGAATGGTCGGCCGCCGCAGTACTGGGAACGGCTGCTCCCGTTTTTGAAAAAGCCGCAGGGAACGCATGATCGACAAAATCTTCATCTTCGGCGCCGGTTACTCGGGCAAGGCATTTGCTTCTGCGCGCAGCGATCCGTCCACCCAGATCGCGGGAACGACCCGGAAGCCGGAAAAATTCGACGATCTTCGCGCCGTCGACATCGCGCCCCATGCCTTCGACGGCGAAACGCTGTCCCCGGAGATCGCGGTTCAACTCGCCGAGACGACGCATCTTGTTGTGTCGATCGCCCCGGAAGATGCCGGTGACCCCGTTCTCAAAGCGCTCCCCGACGCCACCGCCATGCCGAAGCTTCGCTGGGTCGGCTATCTGTCTACGGTCGGTGTCTATGGCGATCATGGCGGCGATTGGGTTGACGAAACCAGTGAGTGTTGTCCCGTCTCGCGCCGGTCGGTGATGCGGGTGGCTGCGGAGAACGAC